>NVSH01000042.1 GCA_002401185.1 Gammaproteobacteria bacterium
TGAGCATATAACATGCTTAATCAATTACAAGTATTCCTGTTAATATATGTACTTATTACGTAAACATACTTACATCACATTTATCTACTTTTTAATTCAGCAAAACCAAAAAACGGCGCATACATGACAGATACAAAAAACAATCACGCAGCACATGACTGCCCCATAAAAAATCCACCGAACGTAGGTATATTCAGACGGTTTTTTGCAATGCTTTATGATGGTTTTTTATTAATCGCTATTTTGTTTATTGTTTCAGCGATAGTTACCGCTTTAAATCATGGCAAAGCTATTGAACCTGACGATACACTCTACCCCTTATTTGTGATGACTGTTTTCAGCTTAAGTTATTTATATTTTGCCTGGTTCTGGATAAACAACGGCCAAACTCTTGGTATGAAAACTTGGAAGATGCAGTTACTCGCCGTAGATAACAACGTGGTAAGTTGGAAAACCACAGCCATACGATTTGGCTGCGCTATTTTTTCCTGGGGATTTTTTGGCTTGGGTTTTTTATGGTCACTGTTCGACAATAAAAAACGATGCTGGCACGACATAGTCAGTAAGACCGTACTGGTCGACCTGAAAGATCAATAGTTTAAAAAAGCTAACGTACTTTTTTCAAATAATACAAACTAACTAACACAACAACAATCAATGGTAATGAGGCACTTATTACCGGCATAATATTCATCGCCAGACCCAGATGATTAACCGAACGATTAATCACAAAATAGACGATGCCAATAATTACCGCTAACATCACCCTCTTCCCTGCCCCACCACTTCGTGGCGTGGTGGCAAAAACGATGGGCATCGCAATCATCAACATAGCAATACAGGTGAATGGTGTGAACACTTTTATCCAGAAAGATAACAGGTACTGTCCATTGTCCACATTGTTTTTTTGTAAGTATTGGCTATAAGTCAGTAACTCTAACGCCGACATATCTTTAGCCTCTAACTCCAGCACCGAAAACAGCTCTAACAAAATAAGCCGCTTTAAAATGAGCTCTTGTTGGTATGTTGTTTTTATGCCTGTAGGCGAAATATCTGAACGCTTGATATTATTCAAAACCCACACATCATCTTTATATTGTGCGCGCTCTGCATACGTAATCGACGTTAATTCACGATTTTCATCAAGTTCATATAAACGTATCTGACGTAACTGGCGATCTGGTAAAACCCTTTTCACATTGATATATCGATTATCATCCCGAGCCCAAATGTCACTAGAGCCACCGACAATAAGTTTTTTCTCGATGGCTTCCGCACGATATGTTTTAGCTGATCGGGTTGCTGAAGGCACGATATACTCGCCAAGTAATGCCACTAAAATGGCGAGTAACAATCCAGTCTGTAGTACCGACCGGGTAATACGTAACGTAGAAACACCGGATGCACGCATCACTATCAGTTCTGAGTTCGCTGCCAACGTACCTAAAGATAAAATACCGCCTAATAACAAAATGGATGGTGAGAGTTCGTACAAACGTTGCGGCAAACGAAATAGAACAAATACGGCTGCTTCCAAAACACCGTAATCACCCTTGCCAAYATCATTAAGTTGCGCGACAAAATCAACAAAAGCAAAAATTGACAGCATGACAAAGCTAGCAAGAATACATCCAGCTATAACCGTTTTTGCAATATAACGATCAAGAACCACCAGGCATCCCCACTGATTGCTTAATTTTCCGCCGGCGTAGCGTCAAATAACCGTAATATTTAAGTAATATCAAAGTAAAAATGATAGCGATGATATGCACCCACCAAGTGCCAACCCACACAGGTACCTTTTCCTGTACGATCCAGGTTTTCCCCACACCTAGCAGGTTCGAATACAATAAATAGATAATCAGCGCAACCGCTAGTTTAGAATACCGTCCGCTACGTGGGTTGGTATGACTGAGCGGCAGCGCCATAAACGCCACAATAAGTGTTGCTATCGGTAAAGTTATACGCCATTGAAATTCTGCCTGGGAAGCAGGCTCAGTCGAATGCCAAAGCTCCAAAAAAGACTTGGACTTTACTGATTGCTGTGGCGCGATATTTTTTTTGTCGATATGTACACCATATTCCCTGTATTTTATAATCTTAAAATCAGCGTCACCCGCGTTACCCACATAATGTATGCCTTTTTGCATCACCACATAACGGCGAYCTTCATCATTGTATAAACTGCTAATCCCTTCAGCCAAATCAACATAACTGGTTTTTTCACGAAACTGTTGAAAAAATACGTTATCGACTCCTACTTTACTCGTCGCTGCACCACCTTTTTCGACATTGNTTTTTTGTTGATCGGGTGGTGACTCCAGAAACAATACACCATCGATACTTTTGGCGCGATTAAACTGACCTACCATCAAGGTATCGAGTTTTGACTGACTACGAATTTCAGCTTGCAGTTGAGCTCGCTGATAATTGATTACGGGTTTTATAAACGCCAACAGTACAAATAACACTAGTGTTATAGGAATAGCGACGAGCATTAATGGTCGATACCATTGCATTGGCCCGATACCCGCCGACATGATTGCAGCCATTTCACTGTCACTATACAGCCGACCAAACGCAAGTATTATACCCATCAACAAGGTAAGCGGAATCAAAACCACACTGAATTCAAAAAAACTGTTCRSCARRTAYGMRAWAAATGCAYTMARGGGTATRAYRCCYTGTGATACCCACTTTAAAAGATGCACGACTTCTGTACTGAGTACAATCATTAATAATACAAAATAGACAGACAAGAATACGGTTAGTAGTTCTTTTGCGATATATTTATCTATTATGGTCAGTTTCATTTTTATTTTTGTATTTATAATGTCACGACATTAAGGCTAGGGAGCCTCTGATTAAGTCTGAGCTGAACAGAGGCTCCCTAGTAACTGAACAGAGTTTAACCTGAAAAGTTATGCATTCAACAATACAATCGGTCACATAACATAAGATAGTTTACAATCGGCCTAAATAATCTGGCTAACGACTACCCTCACTACAATAAATTGCATACAATCAGACCATCTCTACGAATTTTCACCCTAGAATATAACGCTATTATTTATTGGAGCCTCCATGGAATATACAGTCAAAAGTGGTACCCCCGAAAAACAACGTATCGGTTGTGTTGTCGTACCTGTTTACGCATCAAGAAAACTTTCACCTTCTGCAAAAAACATTGATAAAGCCAGTGGTGGTTATATCTCGAACCTGATTAGACGTGGTGAGATTGAAGGCGACTTAGGTAATACCCTGTTACTACATAATGTCAAAAACACCTTATGTGATCGCGTCTTATTGATTGGTTGCGGAAAAGAGAAAAGCATCGACGCAAACACATTCTATAAAATTAACAACACCATGGTAAAAACACTGCAAACCAGTGGTGCGACTGAAATCGCATCTTACCTCACAGAAGTAGCGGTTAAACAAAAAGATGCTTACTGGAAAATTCAGCACTCAATCCAGGCTATCAGTGAAACGCTATACCTGTTCGATTCACTCAAGTCCGATAAAAAAACAACCCGCCGTCCATTAAGAAAATTTATATTCAGTGTTAGTCGACGTGGCCAACTCATGAAAGGTGAGCAATCTGTTCGTCAGGGCATGGCCGTTTCAACGGGTATAACCTTGGCAAAAGATTTAGGCAATCTACCGGGCAATATCTGTACGCCAAACTATTTGGCGAAACAGGCGCGCAAACTAGCCAGGCAACACGTCAAATTAAAAACGTCTGTGCTCGAAGAAAAAGATATGGAAAAGTTAGGCATGGGTTCTCTGCTATCGGTGTCTAAAGGCAGTCGTGAGCCAGGAAAACTAATTACCATGAAGTACAGTGCTGGCGACAAAAAGCAGGCACCTATCGTACTGGTTGGCAAAGGCGTTACCTTCGACTCCGGCGGCATCAGCCTGAAACCCGGTGCAGGCATGGATGAAATGAAATACGACATGTGTGGTGCCGCCAGTGTCTTCGGCGCAATAAGCGCATGTGCAGAACTGCAGCTGCCCATTAATATTATCGGCATCATCCCTACCGTAGAAAATATGCCCGATGGCATCGCTTCACGCCCAGGCGATATCGTCACCAGCATGTCGGGCCAAACCATCGAGATATTAAATACTGATGCCGAAGGCAGACTCATCTTGTGCGACGCCTTAACCTACGCAGAAAAATTCAAACCTGACGTGGTTATCGACATAGCCACCTTAACCGGTGCCTGCATCGTAGCGCTAGGCGCACACCCTGCTGGCTTACTCAGCAACCACAATCCGTTGGCAAATGATTTATTGTCAGCGGGCCAAAGCAGTGGCGATCGCTGCTGGCAATTACCGTTATGGGATGATTATCAGGAACAATTACATAGTAACTTTGCAGACATGGCAAACATTG
The DNA here is from genome assembly GCA_002401185.1 of Gammaproteobacteria bacterium. Taxonomy (GTDB): domain Bacteria; phylum Pseudomonadota; class Gammaproteobacteria; order SZUA-229; family SZUA-229. The sequence continues at coordinate 4,400 of NVSH01000042.1, forward strand.
GTGGCAAAGGCGCTGGCACCATTACCGCTGCATGTTTTCTCTCCCGTTTCACCAAAAAATACCACTGGGCACATCTCGATGTCGCCGGCGTCGCATGGAAAAGCGGCGCTAAAAAGGGTGCGACCGGACGTCCCGTCGGCCTGTTAACCCAATACATAATCGACCGTATGAAGGCAGGCAGTTAATGCCTGATTACGACCCAGAAAGCATTCCTATTCTTGACGACATTATCGAGAAAAAAACTGATGCTGACGATGATGGTATAAAAACACAAGAAACAGAGTCTTCGGATACCGACAACAATCTTGAATTATTTCCAGACGCCACGCTAACCGCGTATATGCCGACGGATGAAATAATAGCAACAGACGAACCAGCGACTGAGATTGTTACTGGTCATGATGAAACTTTCGACAATCTACGCGTAAGCGATAAAAACGAAACCTATCGTTACACGCCAACAACACCAGACAACGATTCATTGCCATTAGAATCTGCAATGACTGACAACGGGGCTCTACAGACATCAACCGCTTCTGAACCAGTCTCAAGTGAACAGAATATTGAACCTGCTCCGGAGGCATCCAGAACGACAAGCCCACCTGAAACGATATGCTTACAATCTATTACCGATGACATCGTTCAAAAATTGATGCCAGATCKAGAATACCAGCTTCGCCACCTCATCCAACAAACACTGAAAGAAAAGCTGCCCGAAGAAATCCTAAAACAAACTGATCTTTCAACATCAAACGCTGATGTCACAAATCGCGATTAAAACATCGGCTATACAATAATTTTTAACCCGCCTCGCTTAACTTGGTCGTGTCTCCTACGCCAGATTTCGGTATAATTCCGCGCATTAAAGCCATACAACCGAGTCCATCATGGAAAAAACCTACAACCCACAAGCCATCGAAGACAAGTGGTACCAAACCTGGGAAAAAAACGGCTATTTTAATGCCGAACAAACCGTCGAAGGCGAAGAAAGCAAAGAAGATGGGAGCCGTGCCGAGCGTGAAAATTTCTGCATCATGATTCCGCCACCGAATGTGACAGGACGTTTGCATATGGGACACGCTTTTCAGGATACCATCATGGATGCCATGATCCGTTATCACCGGATGAAAGGCGAAAACACATTATGGCAGGTCGGTACTGACCATGCCGGTATCGCCACACAGATGGTTGTAGAACGCCTGATTAATGCCGAAGGTAAAACTCGCCATGATTACGGTCGTGAAAAATTTACCGAAAAAATATGGCAATGGAAAGAACAATCAGGTAACACTATCACCAAACAATTACGCCGCATGGGCGCATCGCTTGACTGGTCACGCGAACGTTTCACTATGGACGAAGGATTATCCACAGCGGTCACCGAAGTTTTTGTCCGCCTCTATGAAGAAGGCCTGATCTACCGCGGCAAACGACTGGTCAACTGGGACCCGGTTTTGCACACAGCGGTATCCGACCTGGAAGTATTATCCACTGAAGAATCCGGCCACATGTGGCACATGCGCTACCCACGCAGTAATGGCGCAGGTTACGTGGTGGTAGCAACGACCCGTCCTGAAACCTTACTGGGCGATTGCGCCGTTGCTATTAATCCTTCTGACGAACGTTATTCTTACCTGCTAGGCGAATTACTCGAACTGCCCTTAACCGGACGTAAAATTCCGGTTATCGCCGATGAACATGTCGATGCTGATTTTGGCAGCGGCTGTGTAAAAATTACCCCGGCGCATGATTTTAACGATTATCTAGTATGGACCCGACACAAGAATAAATCTGAGATTCGCGACCTGCCCCGTGGCGGACTGATCAATATCTTCGACCACAATGCAGCTATTCGCGACAACGAAGATGACGTTAACAACATCATCCCCGACGCCTACATCGGCATGGATCGCTACGCTGCGCGCAAACAGATTGTTGCCGACCTCGAAGCCGCTGGCCTGCTGGAAAAAGTCGTAGACCACAAACTGGTGGTACCCAGAGGTGACCGCTCCAACGCCGTCATCGAACCCTACCTGACCGATCAATGGTACGTAAAAGTTGGGCCACTGGCCAAACCGGCGATCGAAGCGGTAGAAAACGGCGACATTAAATTTGTTCCTGACAACTGGAAAAACACCTATTTTGAGTGGATGAATAACATCGAAGACTGGTGTATCTCTCGCCAGATATGGTGGGGGCACCGCATCCCTGCCTGGTATGATGAGCTCGGTAATATCTATGTCGGTTACGATGTCGACGACGTACGCAAGAAAAACAAATTACCGGACGACTTTGTACTAAGGCAGGATGAAGACGTTTTAGATACCTGGTTCTCTTCCGCACTGTGGCCATTTTCAACCCTTGGCTGGCCAGAAAAAACCCCTGAACTCGAAAAATATTATCCGACCAATGTACTGGTAACCGGTTTCGATATCATCTTCTTCTGGGTCGCTCGCATGATTATGTTTGGCCTAAAATTTATGGATGATGTACCTTTTCGAGAGGTTTACGTGCATGGCCTGGTACGCGATAGCGAAGGTCAAAAGATGTCTAAATCCAAAGGCAATGTGCTCGACCCGATAGACATCATCGATGGCATCGATCTCGAAGCACTGGTCGATAAGCGCACATCAGCGGTCATGCAACCACACATGGTCGAACGCATCGAAAAACTGACGCGTAAAAATTTCCCCGATGGCATTCCGGCATTCGGCACCGATGCCATGCGTTTTACTTTCGCTTCGTTAGCCACTACCGGTCGTGACGTGGTTTTTGCACCTTCACGTATCGAAGGTTACCGCAACTTCTGTAACAAGTTATGGAACGCAACACGTTACGTATTGATGCAGACAGAAGGAAAAGATACCGGACTATTAACGAACGGAAATGACAATACCGACGTGGCATTGTCACTGGCTGATCGCTGGATTATCTCACGCCTGCAACATGTCGAAGAACGCATTGAGCAGCATAATAAAAATTCACGACTGGACCTGATCGCACAAGATCTTTATGCATTTGTCTGGGAAGATTACTGCGATTGGTATCTAGAATTATCCAAACCGATTTTATTCAACGATGCTACGCCCGAAAACCAGCAACGCGGTACACGTCGCACATTGGTTCGCGTACTAGAAACCATCCTGCGACTCAACCACCCCATCATTCCATTCATCACTGAGGAATGCTGGCAATATGTTGCACCGCTGGCTGGTAAAACTGGCGACAGTATCATGATACAACCCTACCCTGAGTCGGACGCAAGCAAGATCGATGCAAAAGCCGAAAAGGAACTGGAATGGGTGAAAACATTTATCAGCGGCGTACGCCGTATTCGTTCCGAGATGGATATCCCACCGGGGAAACCCTTGTCGTTACTGTTACAAAACGCCTCTGACAAAGACAAATTATTGTATCACGAAAACCAGGCATTCATCGAAACGCTGGCGAAACTAGCACAAAGCGAATGGTTAGACGACGATGACGAAGCACCAGAGTCTGCCACCGCGCTGGTGGGTGAAATGAAAATCTTGATTCCACTCGCCGGTCTCATCGATAAAGATGCCGAACTTGCCCGTCTGGAAAAAGAGATCAACAAATTACAGATCAATGTAGATAAGACCACGAGCAAACTGCTAAATAAAAACTTTGTCGATAAAGCGCCTGCTGCCGTTGTCGATAAAGAACGCTCTCGTCTGGCAGAAATGACAAAAGCGGTAGAGCAATTAGAAGAACAGGCCGCGAAAATTAAAAAACTGTAAACAACTTCTAATTATAAATGAGCTGATGACCGTCAAGAAAATAACCAGGAAGACACGGTTGCTAAGCAAGTGAGTCTCACGTTATCCTTTGTTTAAGTTTTAAAGCGCCTGTAAAACCATCATGCCAACACCCGAAAAAATAGAAAATATCCTTCAGACCCATGCCAGCCTAATACTGGCCGTGGTACAGACCATCCATAACCCAGACTATAAACCGCAACTGGACCAGGTGCTACAACAGTCCACACAGAACGGCTGGCAAGCACTGGTCAATGTAATCAATAAAATTATGGCTGGTAGCCGCGAGCAATCACTGCTCGAAGGACTGGATGAAGAAGACGCCATCATCGCAAAAAGTATTTTACGTGGCCTGCAAAACCCTGAAACACTACCGAAAACACAAACCAGTGGTGATGCTAATAAAGCTGCGCCGATGTTGGCACAAATAATTAACGAAGCAAGACGCGGTGATCACAACGCACTTACCATGCTTGGCACTATGGCAGAACAGATGTCCAACGCCGGTGGCGATATGGCTAACCTCAGTGCTGTGCTCAAAGACATGATCGATGGTGAACGCAGCGTCGACAAACTTTGTTCTCGCATGGGTGTGCAGGGCGAATCCTTAATTACCCAAATTTTAAATGAGCTGGCTAAGCTCGATACACATTAATCCACTTACAACGATATGTCAGACTCAGCACAAACGGTTATCGAGAGAACGCAATGCTGGATAGACAACATCGTCATCGGTTTAAATCTCTGTCCATTTGCAGGTTCCGCATTTAAAAACGGCAGTATCGAATATCATGTTAGTGGCAAACATGAGAATGATATCGAACAACACCTACAACAGCTTGCCGAGCGTTTCAAACAACTTGATAGTACCGACTCGATAGAAACCAGTCTACTCATCTTTGCTAGGCATTATAAAAATTTCGATGACTATCTCGACATGCTCTATCTCGCGAACCAACGACTCGACGATTTAAATTATGTTGGTATCTATCAGATAGCCAGCTTCCATCCCAGCTATTGTTTCGATGGTGTAGACGCTAATGACGTGGCCAATTTCACTAACCGATCACCTTACCCCATGTTGCATATATTAAGAGAACACAGTGTCGAAGAAGCCATTGAACATTACGACGATATAGCATCTGTACCCGAGAATAATATTAAAAGGTTACGAAAAATAGGCCTTCAAGAAATGCAGCACCGGATAAAAACACTTTCAGGGGAAACACCATGAGCATACTAACCACCATCGCCATCAGTATTGTTATCATCTTGCACGTATTATTTTTAATCCTTGAAATGTTCTTATGGAATACACCCTATGGTCGAAAAACCTTTGCGCTCTCAGAAGAATACGCAAAACAATCTGCACCACTAGCAGATAACCAGGGTTTATATAATGGCTTTTTAGCCGCAGGATTATTGTGGGGTTTATTGAGCACTGGCGGTTTCGACGCGCTGGTCTTTTTTCTTAGCTGTATCATCATCGCCGGCATCTATGGTGCGATAACCGCGAAACGTTCGATACTCTGGTTACAAGCCATGCCAGCAGCTATCGCTATGGCCTTACTGGTATGCTATTACTAAAATGTAACCACTAACTATTTATCGCCATACCATACATACAGCTTTATATACGAGTAAAACAATGCCGCATCTGATACACACTCTAAGCACACTATTACTTATTAGTCTCCTGTGCGCGTGCTCACCCTCAAGTGAGCACGATTCAACCGACACTAAAAACAAGGACAAAACCAGCGCCTCACTTACGCATAATTTCCCTTATAAATTCGAACAGGTAGCGAATAACACATGGGTAATACATGGCCCGCGTGAACTCCCTAACGCAAAAAACAAAGGTTTCATGAATAACCCTGGTCTCGTTTTAACGTCAGCGGGTCTGGTTGTTATCGACCCAGGTTCAACTGTGTATATCGGCAACGATGTCATAACGGAAATTAAAAAAGTAAGCCAACAAGCCATCGTCGCTGTTTTTAATACACACATACACGGTGACCACTGGTTGGCTAACCAGGCAATAAAAATGGCATACCCTGATGTAAAAATTTACGGTCACACGGAAATGATCAATGAAGTAAACAATGGTGAAGGTGAAAGCTGGCTTGATATTATGGATACATTAACCGAAGGTGCCAGCCGAGGAACAGAAGTTGTCGCACCGGAATACGCTGTCATAAATGCCGATGTAATCAAAGTCGGCGATACTCACTTTAAAATACATCACTACGGCATCGCTCACACCAAAACCGATATCATGATTGAGGTCGTAGAAAATTCTGTGGTTTTTCTTGGTGACAATGTTTTATCACAACGTATTCCCAGAACCTCGAATGGCACGTTTATCGGTAACATTACATCAGTAAACACGCTATTAAAAAGCGACATTAAAACCTATGTACCCGGACACGGGCCAACGGGCGATAGAGCCATGGTCGAAGAATATATTAAGTACCTTTCACTGGTATATGAAGCGGCTAAAGAAGCCTTTAACCAAGACCTGGACAGCAGTGATGTACTTGCCATTTCAAAAGAAACAACAACGGCTTATAAAGACTGGTACGGTTACGATGATCTTCTTGGACCACAAGGTGCGCAGGCGTATAGTGAAGTTGAGGAGGCAGAGTTTTAATTAATCTTTATTACGGTACTTGCTAATAAAACTACTATTAAGTAAAAAATACACCCAGACCATAAGAAAGAAACCTAACCCTATTATCGTGTCTTGATCAAAACTGTTTTGAAAATATGTAATCGACCAGTTATCTTCATCATCAACAAACATACCTAAGATACTCATAACAAGAAAAACACTTAATGCATAAAACCATTTATTGCTCTTTTTGGATTCTGTGCTAGTTACTCCAACTTTTTTGGGTGCGCAATAATTTTGATAGTTTGACATTAAATTATCTAAATGACCTAGAGCGATGTTTCGTCGAAGTTCTCTTTCTTTATCACTCGAAGAATTATTAACAGCCGTCAGCCAACCATTAATAAACTCAACTTCCCTTATCGTATAATCAATTTCTTTTTTTACGATACGGTCATTTTCTCGACTTTTCTTCCATGAACCAAGCACATCAAACAGCTTGATAAGTACCGTTAAAATCGCTCCGATAATACCAACAATTGCCGTCAGACCAACGCTATCAGTTTCCATTGTTAGTTTCCTTTCATGTATTGGCTAAGACTATCACTAGCTATGCTTCTATTATGCCTACCACCGCCCAAAAATAAAGAGGTTAGTTTCCTTTAACTTGAACACTGTGCAATATTAAACATTACCATTTCGACCAGAAAAAAATTTTACTCTGTATGCATCAAACACTCAGGAGGCACTAGATTTATCACATTCGTCCGAAATGACAGTACAGAAAAATATTAAGTTACCTTAACGCTCCCTGTATTCAGAAGTAGATGTGTGAAAATCAGGAGTAGATGCCATGCTCACGCGTTGACAGAAATTTTATCCCTGGCCACTTCTCAACAGTCATATCCAGATTCACCCGCGTCGGCGCGATATACGCCAGGTCACCAGCATGGTCTAAGGCCAGGTTCGTCGTTTGACGATTCTTAAATCGAGCTAGCTCTTTTTCGTCATTACATTCCACCCAGCGGGCGGTGGTCACATTGACGGCTTCGAAATCACAATCCACGCTGTACTCTGCCAATAAACGATACTTGACTACTTCAAACTGTAATACACCTACCGCACCTAAGATTAAATCATTATTATGCAATGGCCGATAAAGCTGCGTTGCGCCCTCCTCACATAATTGCATCAAACCTTTTTGCAAGGCTTTCATCTTTAGCGGGTCTTTCAATTGCGCACGGCGAAACAGTTCCGGCGCAAAGTTGGGGATGCCGGTGAATGCCAGGTCCTCACCCATGGTGAAGGTATCACCGATACGCATGGTTCCGTGATTATGTAAACCGATGATGTCACCGGTATAAGCTTCTTCAACATGTTCGCGATCCGATGCCATAAACGTTACCGCATCGGCGAGTTTTATATCTTTGCCCAGACGCACGTGTTTTACTTTCATGCCTTTTTTGTAGGTACCCGAACAAATACG
>NVSH01000043.1 GCA_002401185.1 Gammaproteobacteria bacterium
TGCCCCGCGCATTGCGTCATATTCCAGATGAAATATTTGAACTGTTTCCTGTACTCAAAGACATGTTGCAACGCCGTGGCGGCGATCTATCCGGTGGGCAACAACAACAGCTTTCGATTGCCCGAGCCTTAGTCACACGCCCGCGCCTTTTGGTGTTGGACGAACCCACCGAAGGCATTCAGCCGTCCATTATTAAAGACATTGAAAGGGTCATTCGATTGCTCGCATCGCGCGGGGATATGGCTGTGTTATTGGTGGAACAATATTTCGAATTCGCGCGTGACTTAGCGGATACCTTTTGTGTTTTGGACCGTGGTGAAGTTGTTCTTGCCGGAACCAAAGAAAATATGGTGGAAGAAGATGTCCGCAGTCACCTTACCGTCTGACCCCATTGTGCATGCCAATGTCAGACGCCTAACCACCCCGGACAAAGACGGCATGCACGGCTGTGCCAAAATTACGTTTGAAACCGGCCCAAATGGGACGTGCTTAAAAGATTTATACCAAGCTTCTCCGCTGCGCGTTTTGTTTCCCAACAAACCCAAAGACGATATCTATTTAGCAGCCTTCGTCACCACGTCCGGCGGGCTTGTTGGCGGGGATCATCTGAATGTAGACGTCACAATCGGCAAAGGTGCGGCTGTACAAATGATCGGCCAAGCGGCTGAAAAAGTTTACCGATCCAAAGGCCCCGACACGGTATTTGAAATCAACCTAAGCGTTGATGAAGACGCTTATCTAGAATGGCTTCCCCAAGAAACCATCATTTTTGACCAAGCTCGTTTAAGGCGAAGGACGACGGTCAACGTAACCCCGGGCGGCACGTTCTTAGGGGCTGAAATTTTGGTCTTTGGGCGTACGGCCATGGGCGAAACTTTAAATCAGGGTTTGGTCCGTGATGTGTGGGAGGTATCGTGCGCGGGGAAATTAACCTGGTCCGACGCACTGCATTTATCAGGAGATATTAAGGCGCAATTAAATCACCCCGCAGGGTTTGACGGCGCGTGCGCCACGGCGTCAAGCGTTTTGGTCTCAGACGATGTCGAAAAATACCTAGACTTTGTTCGTGATATTTTTGATACTTTTTCACAAGACGTAAAGTGCGCCGCGACAATTACGAACGGCGTTTTGGTGACACGCTGGTTGGCCGCTGATGCACAGTTATTGCGTCAAGCCTTCGCAGAGTATTGGGCAAATATGCGTCATGAATTAAAAGGTCTGCCAAGGGCATTGCCCAGACTTTGGCATATGTAAGAGGAAATAGATCCATGAAACTTACCCCTCGGGAAAAAGATAAACTGCTGGTCGCTATGGCTGCTGAAGTGGCGCGCAAACGTTTGGCGCGGGGCGTCAAGCTCAATCACCCAGAAGCCATCGCCTTGATCTGCGATTTCGTCGTCGAAGGCGCACGGGATGGAAAATCGGTTGCCGACCTTATGCAGAAGCGATGGCAAAGGGTGAGGCCGATATTAACCAGTGCCCGCCTGGTGGTGAGGCCACCATCATCGCACTTGCTGACCTGCTCGATGTCGAGGTGAAACCATTAAATGCTGAGCATGGCGAAATAAAATCTTTACCAACGATCGTGCGTATCGACGAACAGATTTGTATAGGTTGTACATTATGCATTCAGGCATGTCCGGTCGACGCTATCCTGGGTGCTGCAAAACAGATGCACACCATCATCGAATCGGAATGTACCGGCTGTGATCTGTGCATTGCGCCTTGTCCGGTTGACTGCATYCATATCGTCGAGGTTCAACCAACCATTCGCAACTGGACGGTCGACTTACCGAATGCCGGTCCTGCCGCGCCCAATGCGATTTAATACAGGCAATTGTATGCCGGCCATTTATATCATTAGCTAATGAACCAGACACAAAAACAATCTAAAGCAATAACACTATCGACGTTCGATGGCGGCTTAAAATTAGCTGAACATAAACACCTGTCTACCGCGTCAGCTATTTCTACACTTGCACCATGCCAACAATACATCATCCCAATGCAACAACACATTGGCGCCATCAGTCAGGCACTGGTTAAACCAGGCGATCAGGTATTAAAGGGGCAGATGCTTGCGAAACCGAGTAGCTTTGTCAGTGCCCCCGTGCACTCACCCGTATCCGGAAGCGTTGTTAGTATCGAGCCACATGCCGTACCGCATGCTTCGGGATTAACCGACCATTGCATCATCATTAAAAACGATTTTAACGATGAACGTATCAAACAAGAGCCCTTGGCAGATGAGTACCTCAATACGGATTCAGCCGAATTACGCGAAATAATTCGTAACTCAGGCATCGTCGGTTTAGGTGGCGCAACCTTCCCGTCATCTATAAAACAGAGCGGAAACAACCTAAATACATTAATACTGAATGGTGTGGAATGCGAACCTTACATCTCATGTGACGATGCACTGATGCGCGAACGTGCCGAACAGATTGTTTCCGGTGCCAACATTATCGGTCACGTCATCAATGCAAAACGATGCATCATCGCTATCGAAGACAACAAACCAGAAGCAATAAAAGCCATGCAGGTGGCCATAAATAAAACAGAAACTAATTTTTTCAGTATTCAGACCATCCCCRCCCTGTACCCCAGTGGCGGCGAAAARCARYTRATAAAAATYMTYACYGGTAARGAAGTSCCMTCSCACYRSYAYCCTGCTGAWATCRATRTGTTATGCCAYAAYGTKGCAACCGCTTAYGCRATACATCGTRCKATYTATTTTGCCGAACCACTTATCTCACGYATYACGACMATAACSGGYCAWGGTGTAGTACAACCTCAAAACATCGACGTACTCATCGGCACACCGATGCAAGCATGCATCCAACACTGCGGCGGCTACACAAAAAACAGCGACGAACTCATTATGGGCGGCCCGATGATGGGCTTTTCACTCGAATCCGATGCCTTACCTATCGTTAAAGCAACCAATTGTTTACTGGTAACAAGCAAAGATGAAAACCCAGAAAAACAAAATCATTTACCCTGCATCCGTTGCGGTAAATGTGTCGATGTTTGTCCGGTAAGACTACTGCCTCAGCAGTTATACTGGTATGCCAGCAGTAAAAACACCGAGCGCCTACTCGAACACAATTTGTTCGATTGCATCGAATGTGGCTGCTGCGCTTATGTCTGCCCAAGTGATATCCCGCTGGTACAATATTATCGTCATGCAAAAACAACTTATATTCAGCAAGAACGTGAACGCAGAGCATCCGACATCGCACGTCAACGTCACGAAGCGCATCAGTTAAGAGTAGAAAAACAAAAACTGGAGCGCGAAGAACGTTTACGTCAAAAGCGTGAGATGTTAAAAAACAAAGCAACGGATAAAAACGCACCTGCTGATGAAAACAAGAACAATAAAGAGAAAAAAAAATCAGCGATAGAAGAAGCCGTCGCACGCGCCAAAGCAAAAAAATCTGCCCGACTTAAAACAACGGATAAAAAGTAAACCTGTACACATGACCAACTATAGAAACAATAAAACCTAAATATGTTATTCAGACGCACACCTTCACCACACATTAAACAGAGCACCAGTGTTCGTGACATGATGTTCATGGTTATCTATGCCTTAATACCCGGCTCGATGGTTTCGATCTATTTCTTTGGCTGGGGCGTTTTATTCAACCTGGCCATTGCCATCAGCATATGTTTATTAACCGAAGCCGCCGTATTAAAAGCACGCCAACGCGACATAAGTAACACTTTGCAAGATGGCAGCGCACTACTTACCGCCTGCCTGCTCGCCCTGGCATTGCCTGCACTGGCACCTTGGTGGTTAACGGCCATCGCATCAATATTTGCTATCGCGGTAGCCAAACACCTTTATGGCGGCCTCGGTTTTAATCCGTTTAACCCTGCCATGGTAGGTTATATCGTGGTGATGATATCGTTTCCACTCGAGATGACCTTATGGACAACACCCTTAGGTGTCGGTGACGGCTGGCCGGATTTTATCACAACGTTTAACTGGGTGTTTCTCGGCACACTGCCTGTCAGCGAAACCATCGACAGCATTTCGATGGCAACGCCAATAGATTTATTAAAGACACAACTCAACCAGATGCACGATGTAACAGAAACAAGAAACAGCGAAGAATACAGCGCCTTGTTCTCTGGCTTAAGTGGTACCGGTTGGCAGTGGATCAATCTTTCGTTTCTGGCCGGTGGTATCTGGTTAGTTAAAAAAGGTGTTGCTGACTGGCGTATCCCGACAGCTTTCCTTATCAGTTTAATCTTAATTTCCAATATTTTTGCCGTGGCGGATTATTCATCAAACAGCTCATCACTGTTTCATGTTTTTAGTGGTGGTACCATGTTGTGTGCTTTTTTTATCGCGACCGATCCAGTAACCGCCAGCACCACACCCAAAGGACGCTGGATTTATGGCGCCAGCATCGGCGCCCTGGTTTACATCATAAGAAGTTGGGGCGGCTACCCAGACGGGATCGCATTTGCTGTGGTATTGATGAACATTGCTGCACCACTGATAGATTATTACACGCAACCTAAAGTATACGGTGACCCTGACATTAAAGGGGATGACTAGAGCAAGCCGCCTCTAATTCAAAATACAATCATGACAGATTTTTTCGCAAACAAAAAAACCATCGTCATTACAGCATTGTTACTTATGATCTTTGCTATGACTGGCGCTGCGCTCGTAGGTTTAACCTTCGAGCAAACGGTCGATGATATTAAGTACAACGAAAAACTGACCTTGCTACGAAAACTAAATAACATCATCCCCGCACAATCGTATAATAATGATTTATTGCTCGATACCATCATCATTCCACCCAGTGGATTACTCGCCACCAAAGCAAACACACTGGCCTATAGAGCACGAAATGATGGCTCCAATATCGCCGTGGTATTTTCCAGCGTGGCACCCAGCGGTTACAACGGACCCATTAATTTACTGATCGGCGTCCATGCCAATGGCTCATTAGCAGGCGTACGCGTGGTTAAACATAGAGAAACACCTGGCCTCGGCGACGCAGTGAGCATAACGCACTCCGACTGGATACTGGATTTTGACGAAAAATCACTCAGTAACCCGAAACCAAAACAATGGAAAGTGAAACGTGATGGCGGCGTATTCGACCAGTTTACGGGTGCCACTATTACCCCACGAGCTGTAGTGAATGCTGTGCATGATGCTTTGCTATACTTTAAAAAAAACCACAACATGTTATTTAGCCCCAGCACCACAAGTACTGAAAAAGACGAAGGCAAAACACAAAAATCATGACTGACAAACCACTCAACCAGCAAATAACCATCAGCAAAACCGGCCTATGGACCAACAATGTCGCCCTGGTTCAACTTTTAGGCCTGTGCCCCTTACTTGCTGTTACTGGCACCGTAATCAACGGTCTTGGTTTAGGTATTGCCACCCTGTTAACATTGGTCTTATCCAACAGCATCGTGTCACTGATACGCCCATGGCTAAAATCTGAAATACGCATTCCCATATTTGTATTAATCATTGCGTCCATTGTTACCACTATCGAACTCATCATGAATGCATGGTTTCACGAACTCTATCTGGTGTTAGGTATATTTATTCCATTAATCGTTACCAACTGCGCGATTATTGCGCGCGCTGAAGCCTTTGCGTCAAAAAACAATCTAATAGATTCTGCACTCGATGGCTTCATGATGGGCTTAGGCTTCGCTCTGGTATTAGTTTTGCTCGGTGCAATCCGCGAGTTAATCGGCTTTGGTACCTTATTCGCGAATGCCCAGTTAATGTTTGGCAGCATGGGTGAGTCGATGACCATCACTTTAAGCGATAGCTACCCMGGTTTCCTACTCGCCGTTTTACCGCCGGGTGCATTTATCGGCCTGGGCTTACTCATCGCGATTAAAAATGTTATTGATAAACGCCAAAGCGCGCCACAACCCGTTATCGTTCAAGATGCAGAACCAGCAGTAAGTTAACCTGCCCAGACTAATGTCATCTCGAATCTACGTAAGAGATAACAGGCAATTACTCACACCCCCATACTCATGAATAAAAACAAACGGTTTGAGATTTTTTCACGTTTACAAAAAGACAACCCAACACCCACCACAGAGCTTAATTTTAGTTCCACTTTCGAATTATTAATCGCTGTTATCYTKTCCGCKCAGGCAACCGACAAAGSSGTGAACATCGCCACSAMMAAACTRTAYGCMRTWGCCAAYACMCCWGAARCCATWTTYAAWCTTGGCGARWCMGGTYTWAARACWTAYATWAAAACCATTGGTCTGTTTAACACSAAAGSYAAAAACATCATCAAAACCTGCAAGATTTTGATCGAAGAGCACAATAGCACCGTGCCCGATGATCAACAAAAACTAGAAGCTCTGCCAGGTGTCGGCCGAAAGACCGCAAACGTAGTACGTAATACCGCATTTGGTCACCCTACAATGGCTGTCGACACACATATATTTCGCGTAGCCAATCGTACAAAAATGGCACCAGGAAAAAACGTACTTGAGGTCGAGAAGAAATTAGTTAAATTTATCCCAGGGGAATTTTTAGTCGATGCACATCACTGGTTAATTTTACTTGGCAGGTATACCTGTGTGGCTCGTAAACCGAGATGCGGATCCTGCCTTATTGAAGATTTATGTGAATTTAAAGATAAAACAGAGTAACGAATTCTCTAAAAAAATCTCTCTCTTAAATTAACAATGATTTGCACATCCTGTATTATCAAAACCTTTAATCATGTTATAAAAATGCATCATGTTAGGAAATAATAGAAACGAATTACGCCAGGTCTACCTCAACTGCTGGCAGTTNNAAAAAAATAACTWWMCGATGGACCCGATGCAGGAAGTGATCGCGACCATCGTCGAAGTGCACCCTGAATACCACCATTTGTTAGAAAACGAGGCGATTGTGGATAAAGATTTTTCAGCCGACACCGGTGAAAGCAATCCATTCCTGCACATGAGCATGCACATAGCCCTGCACGAGCAGATAAGCACGGATCGACCTAAAGGCATAAACGATTGTTACCAGAAACTCTGTCTTTTGCACGGCGGGCCACACGATGCGGAACACGAAATGATGGAATGCTTGGGTGAAGCACTTTGGCAGGCTCAACGCGACCAGACCACACCAGATGAAACACAATATACTGCTTGTTTGAATAAATTGATCAATAAATAAATCATCACAAATCAAAACTTTTCGAATACTCGTGTGAACTTACAAAAACTGACATTGTCTTTGGATACGAGAACATTGTAGACTCAGTCACCTTTTATCGGGTGACACCAAACCAATTTATCGGAGAATAATTTAATGAAATCAACCATGAAAAAAACACTATCACTTGCTATAGGCACAACGTTTGTAGTAGCTATGTCTGCGTCACCTGTTGCTAATGCTGATGCCAATCCATTTGGCATGCAAAACCTGAACAGCGGTTACATGCAGGTTGCCGATGCACACGCTCCTGAAGGCAAGTGTGGCGAAGGCAAATGTGGCGGCGACAAAGCTAAAGAAGCTAAGTGCGGCGAAGGCAAGTGTGGCGAAGGCAAGATGAAGAAAGAAGGCAAGTGCGGTGGCGACAAAAAGCACAAAGAAGCTAAATGTGGCGGCGACAAAGCTAAAGAAGCTAAATGCGGTGGCGACAAGGCTAAGGAAGCTAAATGTGGCGGTAAAAAATAAGTTAATCTAAAACTTATTTTTGCTTATAAAAAGCCCCGATAATCGGGGCTTTTTATTACTTAACACACTATTTTAAGCTAAATGTAATTAAAGACCTGCCGATAGATAAAGATAGATATATATTATCATTACAACAAATTAGAAGTTTAATAATTAAAACACAAGTTTAAGTAACTAAAAGAGAGAGAAGCTAAAATGTTTTCAGGAGAATCTTTTGGACTACAGGCCCTCGGCTGGATGGCAACTATCTTTGTCTTTTCAATCGGTATATTAATCATTTTTCTTATCGGCGTTTATATTTCCGATGTTACACAAACCAAACAGGCTATCAGAAGAAATTACCCTATCATAGGGCATTTCCGCTATTACTTTGAACACATCGGTACCTTTTTTCGGCAATATTTCTTTACCATGGATCGAGAAGAAATGCCCTTTAATCGCGCGCAACGTTCCTGGGTATACCGCGCAGCAAAAGATATCGATAATACCGTAGCGTTCGGCTCTACTCGTGACCTAAGTCCTAGTGGTACCGTTTTTTTTATCAATACGGCTTTCCCCACACTAGGTAAAGATGCTGTTGAATGCTTACCCGTGGTAATTGGCGAAAATTCAGCCTCTAAACCTTATACAGCGTATTCATTTTTTAATATCTCCGGCATGAGTTTTGGTGCAATCTCTAAACCGGCAGTACAAGCTTTATCGTATGGTGCAAAAAAAGCGCATGCCTGGATGAACACAGGCGAAGGCGGACTATCGCCTTACCATTTGGAAAGTGGCGCAGACATCGTCTTCCAGATAGGTACTGCTAAATACGGCGTTCGTGATAAAGAGGGTAACTTATCAGATGAAAAACTACGCGAGATTGCAGATCATGAAAGCGTGCGCATGTTTGAAATAAAGATGTCGCAAGGGGCAAAACCAGGTAAAGGCGGAATACTACCTGCGGCAAAAGTTGATGAAGAAATTGCGAATATTCGAGGTATCCCCATACATACAAGTTCTATAAGTCCTAACCGTCATATCGAATTAGAAAATAATGATGACTTGATCGATATGATTAACCATGTCCGCAATGTCACAGGGAAACCCGTCGGATTTAAAGCTGTTTTTGGTGACAAGACCTGGTTATGCAGTTTTCTTGAAGCGGTAAACAAACGCGGCAAAGAATATGCACCCGATTTTATAACCGTTGACAGTGCAGACGGTGGCACCGGCGCCGCACCCATGAGCCTGATGGATTACGTTGGTATGCCTATACATGAAAGCTTACCCATGGTTATTGATTCGATCTGCAAAGCAGGACTTCGCGATAGAATAAAAGTAATCGCATCG
Organism: Gammaproteobacteria bacterium; assembly: GCA_002401185.1. Taxonomy (GTDB): domain Bacteria; phylum Pseudomonadota; class Gammaproteobacteria; order SZUA-229; family SZUA-229. Next base: position 9,026 of record NVSH01000043.1, read on the forward strand.
GGTAAATTAATTAATCCTGCAGAAGTTGCATGGGCACTTTGTGTGGGCGCAGACTTTATAACTTCTGCACGTGGTTTTATGTTTTCGCTCGGTTGTATTCAGGCCTTACAATGCCATGAAAACACCTGCCCTACCGGTATCACAACACATAATAAAAAATTGCAGGGTGGCTTAGTCGCCGAACAAAAATCGTCGAGAGTCACCAGCTATATTAAAAACATGGCCTACGAGGTTGGCCTTATCGCACACTCATGCGGGGTACGCTCACCACGCGAATTAACTCGCCACCATGCACGTGTCGTCCAGGACAATGGCACATCCATTATACTGGCAGACATACACCCAGACATTTCCACCGTGAATGATTCACGCCCAATAAAGCAAAATATCGTTAATATTTAATTTGTCCATCACTGAACTATTGATAAATAGAACCTGTCCACTTAGGCATTGAAGTATATACTAATGTTGCCGCACCATTACAGGGGTTCACAATGGAAAAACTATGTTCACTGGCCTGCAAAGCCCAATCGCTACTTAATACAACACGTGCCGTAGACTTTCTCGGCCCTCTCGCTTTACGTTTATACCTGGTACCTATTTTCTGGATGGCCGGCAGTAAAAAACTCAGCGACATCGACAGCATAACCGAATGGTTCGGCAACTCCGAATGGGGCCTCGGTTTACCCTTCCCAGAATTTATGGCATGGGCCGCCGCACTCACAGAAGCTGGTGGTGCGATTTTATTATTCTTCGGCATCGCTGTTCGCTGGATATCTATTCCACTCATGGCAACCATGGTTGTCGCCGCAGTTACCGTGCATTTACAAAATGGCTGGTTAGCTATTGCTGAAGGTTCAGGTTTTTTCGCCTCTGAAAGAACGGCTGGTGCTATCGAACGCCTCGACCGTGCAAAAGAAATATTGCAGGCCAATGCCAATTACGAATGGATAACCGAAAACGGTAGCCTGGTCATATTAAATAACGGTATTGAATTTTCTGCTACTTACGGCATTATGCTACTGGTACTCTTTTTCATTGGTCCTGGTAAAGCTAGCGTTGATTATTACATCAGCAAAAAATTTAATGCTTGTAATAATTCATGTAGTTAATCCGTCGTAAGGAATAAAAATGATCCATCAACAGTATCCAGTTACCGGCGCAGGCTTAGGGCTACGCCGTGAAAAACTGGATGAGATGCTAGCCAGCAATTTATCGCCTGTCGATTTCATGGAAGTTGCACCAGAAAACTGGATAAACGTTGGTGGCACTTTCGGTAAAAAATTTAGACAGTTCACAGAAAAATATGACTTCGTCTGTCACGGTTTATCACTATCAATCGGCAGCCCCGCACCTCTTGATGAAGACTTTGTAAAAGACGTTGGCAAGTTTCTTAAAACGCATAATATTAAACATTACACCGAACACCTAACCTATTGTTCCGATGATGGTCATCTATACGACCTATTACCAATACCATTTACCGAAGAAGCTGTGCATTATGTTGCGCAGCGTATTCGCCGCGTACAGGATATCCTACAACAGGAAATTTCCATGGAAAATGCATCATACTATACGCCAGCACCTGGTAAGGACATGGAAGAAATCGAATTTCTCAATGCGGTACTCGACGAAGCCGACTGTGGTTTATTACTCGATGTAAACAATATTTACGTTAATTCTATTAACCACTTATACGATCCTATCGAATTTTTAAAAAAGCTACCGGCCGAACGTATTCGCTATGCACATATCGCAGGGCATTATAATGAGGCTGAAGACCTAATCGTGGACACACATGGTGCTGATGTCATTGATCCTGTTTGGGATATTCTCCACAAAGCGTATGAACATTTTGGCCTGTTCCCCACCTTACTGGAGCGTGATTTTAATATTCCAGCGATCCCTAAATTACTTGGTGAAGTAAAAAAAATCACTAACATTCAAAAACAATGGCAACATGTTGCGCCAGTAATCAAAAAAGAAGCTTAAGAAAAACATTTACTCATTATGAGCTCATCCGCATTTAAAAAACACCAGTACGCATTTACTGCACATATTCGCGACCCGCAAAAAAACCCTAAGCCTGAAGGTATCGAAGATCGTCGCATGGCTATCTACCGTGACCTGTTCTACAACAATATCGAAGGTTTTATCTCCAGTGGTTTCCCCATTATTCGTGAGATATATAATGATGAAAACTGGCACAAGATGGTACGGGATTTTTTTGCCAACCACCGAAGTCAGTCGCCTTATTTTCTGGAAATATCACAGGAATTTATGGCTTACCTGGAAAATGAAAGACAACCACATGATGAGGACCCTGCCGGACTATTAGAGCTCGCACATTACGAATGGGTAGAGCTCGCATTACATGTTTCTGATGAAACCATCGACATGGACAACATTGATGCCAATGGTAATCTACTAACAAAATGTCCCGTGTTCTCACCCGTTGCCTGGCCGCTGGTCTACCAATTTCCTGTTCATACCATGGGCCCTGACAACCTACCTACCGAAGCACCTGAGCAACCTACCTACCTGGTGGTCTACCGTAATAGAAATGATCAGGTACGTTTTCTTGAAATCAACCCGGTCACTGCGCGCCTGATAAGCCTGCTACAGGAGAATGAATCGTATACTGGCAATGATGCGATTAAACATATAATCGAAGAGATGAAACACCCTAATCCAGAAGTCGTGCAACGCGGCGGACTAGCGGCACTCGAAGAATTACAACAACATGGAATTATTCTTGGTACTAAAATCAGCTAACGTGTAAATTCATCCGAAAACTATCATTTCGGCCATAAGGAGAAATTTTGTACACTGGTAGTTTAAGATTTC
>NVSH01000044.1 GCA_002401185.1 Gammaproteobacteria bacterium
AGCACAACGACATCCGTCCATTACGTGGTAAAGCGGGCACCTTGCACCTCATCCACCGTCTCAGCCATCATCTTGCATGGGATGATTACGAACAAAATAAGCAAACGCCCAACAAACGCTACCACGTCGAAAAAGCCGTGCTGGAACAGAGTGCTGCGCAAGCATTACACCGTCTGCGCCGGGTCGCTCACAGTGGCAGCCTGATCTTTCTGATTTCCGATTTTCGTGATTTCAACAGCCTGTGCGAACGTTATCTGGCTGCCATGTCATGCCATAACGATGTGGTCTTGATTGCCATCCACGACCCGCTGGAAAGTCGCCTGCCGACAGCAGGTCACTATCGTTTCAGTAACGGCAAAATCAATATCGATATTGACACCCATAACCGAAAAACTTGTGAAGACTACCAGCAGCAATTTTCACAACGCCAGCAATACCTGAAAAACCTGTGTCGCCGCATGGGCATGTTTTATCTCAGTGTTTCGACCGAAGACGAACTGGTCAGTCGCTTACAAACAGGTCTTGGCTTAAAACGATGAACAACATGCCGATACGTGATATCCATCTACCGGAGATGTACGGCTGGTGGCCGCCGGCGCCAGGCTGGTGGTTATTGTTGTTTATTATTTTTATGCTGGTTTATGGCATCCCCTGGTTACGTAAAAAACGGCGTCACAAAACCATCGATCAACAGGCATCTGCACAATTTATAACGATTAAAACACGTTACGAAAACCACCAGGACAAAGCACAATTACTACAGGACCTATCGGTTTTGTTACGACAAATTTGCATGACGTATCGCACACGCAAACAGGTCGCAAGCCTGCTCAACGACAGTTGGCTGAAGCAACTGGACAGTCTGGTAGGGAAAACCTGCTTCAGCTCTGAAATAGCTAATTTATTAGTTAGCGGCCCCTACCAGAAGCAACCTGAATTCGATGTGGATAAGCTCTTAAACAATTACCAACAATGGATTGTGGCACTGCCATACAACAACGGATCGCGACAAGATGGGGCACAACAATGATTCAGTTCGAATGGCCCTGGATTCTCGCCACCCTACCGTTGCCGCTTTTATTGCGTTTTTTTCTGCCTGCAGTTACACAAGGTAAGAATGCCGCGCTGAGCGTACCGTTTTTAGATGATATCCAACCACAGAAAAAAAGTCATCATCGACTGTCAAGATTTCCCTGGCTACTGATACTGTCGGTCATCGCCTGGCTCTGTTTAGTTTTAGCCAGCGCACGACCACAATGGCTCAATGAGCAAATCGAGATAGCCATCAGCGGTCGTGATTTAATGCTTGCAGTAGACCTTTCCGGCAGCATGCGAAATATTGATTTCGTGCTTAACGGCACACTGACCAATCGTCTGCAAGCAGTCCAGCATGTGGCTGGAAATTTCATTGAAAAGCGCAAAGGTGATCGACTAGGTTTAATCCTGTTTGGTCGCAAGCCCTATCTACAGACGCCGCTAACTTTTGACATCACCACGGTAAACACCCATTTACAGGAATCGTTAATCGGCATTGCCGGGAACTCAACAGCTATCGGTGATGCCATCGTGCTGGCAACAAAACGCTTGCGTGAAAAACAACAGGACAGTCGGGTATTAATCTTGCTCACCGATGGTCAGAACACAGCAGGCGAGATTGAGCCCTTACASGCGGCACAGCTAGCAGCATCTCAACAGCTAAAAATATACACCATCGGCATCGGCGCCGATCTAATTATCAGTTCCACTGCTATACGTACTCGCTCACAAAAAAACATTTCCATTGACGAAAAAACCTTGATAGCCATCGCCAATCTCACCGGCGGACAATATTACCGTGCTCACGATATCGAAGAACTAAACCAGATCTATGAAGTTATCGATAAGCTGGAACCGATTGAGCAGGACAGCCAAAGTTACCGACCACTCACGGCATTATTTTACTGGCCCCTGGGTTTCGCAATTACACTCGCGTTTATCGTTTCTGTTTTTCGCTTAATAAGCCATGAATAACGATACAAACACCACCAAAAAATCATGATCGAAGATTTTCATTTCATTCGACCACTCTGGCTTTTTGCCGTTATCCCGTTGCTGATTATCTACGGCCTGCTGCTGCGACGAAAACTGTCCAGTCACAACTGGCACAATGAAGTTGACTCGGCGCTACTACCTTTTCTTTTGATTACACAGCATAAAAAAAACAATTATGTATCAATTTTAATTTTCTTTATCGCAGGGTTGTTGGCACTCATCGCCATAGCCGGACCAAGCTGGGAAAAACTGCCACAACCGGTATTTAAAAAACAGTCAGCATTAATCATCGTGCTCGACCTGTCCCGTTCAATGGATGCCGTCGATATAAAACCCAATCGATTAACCCGTGCTAAATTTAAAATTGCCGACATCTTAAAACGCCGACGCGAAGGTCAGACAGGCCTCATCGTCTATGCCGCTAACACCTACACGGTTAGCCCCATCACCGAAGATACCGCAACAATCGACGCCTTACTGCCCAGCCTTAGCACTGACATCATGCCAGCCGAAGGTAATAACACGAGCGATGCACTGAGCAAGGCAGTCGAACTGTTACACAATGCAGGTTTTAACCAGGGCGATATTTTACTGGTGACCGATAGTCTGCAAACATCGGCCAAACAAAACATGGACACGATGACTGATCTTGGTTTTCGCGTCTCCATGCTAGCCGTCGGCACCACAGATGGCGCACCCATACCTTTAGACGATGGTGGTTTTTTAAAAGRTGGCATGGGTCGGGTGATAGTAGCGAAACTTGAATCCACAAAGCTACGTTCATTAATAGAGTCTAATAACGGTTTATATAGCCCACTCACTATCGACGATAGTGATATCGAAACGCTGATGCCACTTGTCAACATTAGCGCCATGGAAGGAGAATCGCTGGAAGTAAAAATAGAGACCGATATCTGGCGCGAGTTTGGCCCCTGGCTTCTGCTTATCGTATTGCCGCTAGCGGCACTGGCATTCCGACGCGGCTACCTGATCTTTGCCGTCCTGTTCATTTTACCGATAGCAAAACCAGCCCACGCACTGAGCCTGAATGAATTGTTCACCAGCGACAACGATCGCGCCATGACCTTATTCAACGACGATAAATTTGAAGACGCTGCAAAATTATTCGACGATAAACAATGGAAAGCGGCAGCATGGTACCGTGTCCGTCAATACCAGCTCGCTATCAACTTATTGGAAAATTACGACACCGCCGAGGCCCATTACAACCGTGGTAACGCCCTCACCCGCCAGGACGAAATAAGCAAAGCCATCGAGGCTTACAGCAAAGCCATCGAACTCGACCCCAATCACGAAGATGCCAAATACAACAAGGCATTATTGGAAAATCGGCAAAATGACGATGAGCCGAACCAGGAATCACCCGAAGGCGCCAACCCTGAACAACAAGAAGAAGACGAATCAAAAGAATCCGAAGCAGCGAGTGGTGGTGATGCCAGCCAGATGAACCCCGAACCGCAAAGCCAGGATCAACAGCAGGATGCAACGGATACTTCAGAAAACCCTTCCGACGGCGAACAACAGACACAGAGCGAGCCGGCTGAGAGCGATGAACAAAATCAGCCCTCAGCACAGTCAACCGCGCAGGATCAACCTGAAAAAGAGCAAGAGCAACAACAGGATCAATCACAAGATCGACAACAGGTAGAACCAAACCAGAAGCAGGAACAAAAAGCCSTCRAGCGAAACAACAACGAAGATGCTCAGACTGATGAAGAAGGTAATCAGGAAGCTAATTCAAATGAACAACAACCCTTATCAGATCAAACCGTCGAACAGTGGCTAAATAAAGTGCCGGATGATCCGGGCGGCCTGCTACGACGAAAATTTAAATATTTGTATAAAAAACAACAGGAAAACATAAACTAAGCTAACGGAAAACAATAATAGTAACCCTGAGAAAAAAATGATAGAAACAACGGCTCGTTACACACTTTTATGGCTGATTTGCAGTGTGAGCCCACAGGCTTTTGCGCTGGCTACCGCGATCATTCAGGTACACACGATTCCGGCTGAACTCTATGAAAACGAACCCTTTAACCTAATATTTCAAACCATCGATAGCGTCGATGGCGCCCCTGACTTTAGCCCATTAGAAAAAGACTTCACCATAACCAACACAACCCAACGCAACGATTTTGATATATTCACCGGCAAATTCGCTCGTAATGATAACTGGGTGGTGGAACTGATTCCCGATAAAGCCGGTCGCTTTCATATTCCCGAGATAGCCTTTGGTAACGATCACAGCCCAGGCATTACCATCATTATCCAACCCAGAAATCAACTGAAAAATCCTGGCCAACAAACATTCATTTCTGAGCTTGACGTCAGTCATTCGAAAGCCTTTGTGCGTTCACAGATTATCGTCACCCAACGCATGCTCAGTACTCGCCGGACAGCTCGCCCCAGTTTCAGCGAATTAAAAATATCAGGTGTCAACGTGATGCTGGAGAAACTCGGCGAAGGTAAAGCATTTGATATCGAACGTAACGATACGACCTATCATGTCATCGAAATAAATCACGCGATCTACCCTCAGCAAGCCGGGCAGTTATTGATAGAAGCCTCGGTCGCTGTCGCCCAGGTAGCTGCCAATGGCGATGGCAGCATCAACCCGTTTATGAATAACGCCATTACCAAAAACGCATCCTCCGAGCCGATTAAAATACAAATTGATGCCATTCCCACTATTTTCAACCAGAACAACTGGCTACCAGCAAAAGAGGTTCGACTGCTCGAAAAATGGACAGAAACCAACACCACTTTTAACGTAGGCGAGCCTCTTACTCGAAGTTATTCGATTTTTGTCGATGGCCAGGGATTCGCACAACTGCCTAAACTGGCCATCACCACCGTGGAAAATTTAAAACGTTACCCTGATAAACCGGTCAGGCGCAATAATGTTTCTTCTACGGGTATCAGCAGCACGGTAAAAACGCGCGTGGTACTTATCCCTACCCAGCCCGGCGTTTATACACTGCCGACCATCGAAATACCCTGGTGGAACACGACCACCAATGAACGAATGGTTAGCTCTATACCAACTCGGCGCATCACTATTACGGGTACGGCCACAGTAAAAACGGCAGCAACAGGAAGCAATCAAACGGCAACTTCCGATAACACAATGTACACGAAACCACGCAGATCTGACAATGAGAGACTCTATCTCTGGCTCAGCATTTTATWTGGCATGGGCTGGGCAAGCACCATTCTGCTTTGGGCTGACATTAACCGCTCACGCAAAAGACGACTAGTTAACCAGGAGGTTACAAAAACACCCTCGACGTTGTACCAGGCCGGTAAAAATCTGATGAAAGCGTGCAGCACTGCACAAGCTAGCGCTTGTGAAAAAGCACTGATTGTCTGGGGTCAAATCATTTTTAATGACAATAAAATAACCAACCTCGGCGCTTTAAAACTACGTGTTGAAGAACCACTACGATCAGAAATTAGCAAACTAGAAGCTGAACTCTACAGCGCAAACACCAGTGACTGGCGTGCCGACGAAATCTGGCGAACCAGCCTTCTTGTCGATACAAACTTGCAAACACCAGAGGTAACAACCGATATCGAACCTATGTATAAATAAGGTAAGCTGTACGTACTACTGTTGTTGAAATTTCACTATTTAATATTTTGCTTACGCCGTTCAGTTATAAGCGCAAACTGTAACCGATAAAGTGCAGCACACTTGTCGATGACAGGTTTGACAGTAGCGGAAAATGATTCGTAATTATCTGTACTCATTATCAACATGGTTTGAAACCAGTTGTAATGTGAATCGTATTGCGATTTAGCACGTTCTTTTTTAAAGCCACCGGCCTGCAAAAAATCTTCCGCAATAATATTAGCTTCATCAGCCAATTTCTTGAGCGTAACAGCACGCGCATCATCGCTATCAGCAATAATATCCGACAGCGTTGTTTGTAGTGCAGAGCATTCAGAAAAAGCTTCGGACACCTGCAGAAAGTCGACATTATCCTCAGCCCACACCACACCACCATACGATATAAAAAACAATACTGTTAGCTGTTTAATCATGTTTAATCGAATATGCTTTGATAACGTTCTCTTGCTCTAACACTCTAGGGAGCCTCTGATTTAAGTCTGAGTTGAACAGATTGCGATTAAAATATTCTGATTCAAGGCGGGGAATGCACGTAAAGCTTCCGCTCCTACTCATGTCCTTTACCTACGTCCTGTAAGCAATAGCAGGGCTATTGCGAAGTTCCACAACGCACAAGCAGGACATTTTAATTGCAAGATGTCGATTCATGACTTAATCAAAGGCTCCCTAGTGTTCATACCCGATGAGCTTTACCAACGCATGAAAACCATAGTGTACATTTGCCATTGCATATTCAGGCGTACGGTTTTCAACGCATAGTGACTCGATGGGTAATAGCACCTTATATAAATTCTCAACAGCATGTCGCCACTGAGTAGCATCAACGTTTTCCGGCACATTGGCTGAACGAATTTTATTGAGACGTGATGTTAGTATCGGGTATTGTTTACATATTTTTTGATTACGCTCTTCACCAGATTCGGCGTGCCATAATGGTGCCATCACGTCATGAAAACCAGTCACCGCAACGGGGAAATCATGATGTCGAGTATTGCTCTCAGCATAGGCTGACACGCCAGACAAAAGCAACAAAGGCAGTGCGATTACTCTAATAACAAAATTCATTTAGATGGCCCTCAAACAAGATAAAAATATCAAATCAATCCGAACAAGTCGTATTAGCTAATCATAAGCTAAATGTTTTTTTCTAGCAATCCATTAACCCTATCTCTTTAGCAGAGAAAATAAATACCGGTAATTTCCCTGTAAAATGATAACCTACGCCACTACGCAGACGTCGCTAATAAGACAGCTTAAAAACAGATCAGAGAACCCATTATGTTCGGTTTTTTCAGTAGCAACAAACAAAGAAAAGCAGCCCGTAGAATCGCTAGTGAGCTACATCGCCAGGTGCGAGATGCGATAAAAGCTAATGAAGCTGAAGCGAGCTCACGTGTTACTTCACTTTTCACCCTGGGGTATCTTTATGGCTTACTCAGACAAGGTTTCACTAACCAAGGTTTTCAGGGCGAAGCGATGGCCGAGAAATATTTCAAACCCATCTGCAAAAAAATACCTGGCAACTTTTATAAAGTGATACGTGAACAATCAGATGAACTTGAAATCGCCATAGAAAAAAACGACAAAGAATCCATCTCATTCTATGAATCAGGCTTGAATGCGGGCATTCATGACGCTGTCATGTTTAGAATATCGGCATCAAACGTAGAAAATAATTTTTTTAACTACCTTACAAACCAGGCGCTGGATTTTGAAGATAAATCAAAATAAATATGACAGTTTTCAAAACAATAGCTTGTCACGCGAAACATTAACCATCTATGGCAACGCTAAGGCTTAATAAGGTCGCAGGCATGTGTGAAACGCAGGTTAGAAATAAAATATTGTTTCGCTAGTACCTGCACTTCAGTTTTCTCACCAGGTGCTAATCGTCTGCATTTTCGGTAGGTTGCCAAATCCAGCGAGCCGTGCAACGCTATGGCATAATCTATGGCTTCATTTTGTGCTTTATTCCGCTTATCAGCATGACATAACGTGATGATTTTATTATTAAGCTTAAGCCCACGATTCTTTAATGCTTCTATAACAGTATAATCTACCAACCGCATACATTGCTGTAGCTTCTGTTCAATGTATTGTTCATTGTTATCGCCATCAACAGAAGTTGATACCACAAGTATCATCAATAGAAGCATTTTAGCGAGCCCTAATTTACCTGCCGATACCATTCAATTGGCCCCACAACATTTTTTATATTTTTTACCACTACCACATGGACATGGCTCATTACGTCCAATCTTTGTTTTTGTGTGGACCACCGTATTGTTACGCCAACCCATCGGTGCTGAACGCTCACCCGGCACAATTTTTTTGTCGACTATCGGCACAGCTACGGCTGCATACTCCATACCTTTATCCAATACTTCATCATCAGGATACAACCACCAGGTAAGCTCTTTGATCGGCTCTTTAATATAACCGTCTACCACCTTATCTTTGTTTTTAATGGTTTCATTCAGATTATCTTTGAGACAGGTTTTGAGTGACTTAGCATTTAACACCATAGGCGCGATCAATTGTTTACTTATCGCCTGACGCAATAAATCTTCGAGCTCACCCGGATGCAGGTCATAAGCGATCAATGCGATGCTATCCCAAACATAACCTGGTACTTGCTCAAGTTTATCTTCCATCAACTCTTTCAGGTAAGCGATAACCTCATCGCGGCTGAGCACATCTTCCTTCCATAGCACCATAAAACTATCGAGCGCGCCACTACGTATCCATGGATTAAGGTCCGCATTTTCTACCACTGATTTTATCGGCTGCAGGTCGCCATCATAGACCGATGCAAGTATTCGCCCCAAGGCTTCGGTAAATACTTCTCCGGTAATTTTTACGATTTTATCGCCTGGATGCGAAATGAGTTTGATGATTAACGGGTACGCTTCTTTCTTACGCAGGTAGGCCAGGATAAAAAGCGACACAACATGTCGAATATAATCACCACCTAGTTTTTCGACCTGGCCCGGTTTGTTAGCGAACACCGCTATCTCATCGAGCAACATCGGCGTTAATTCGATCTGCCTTTTTTCAACCTCGACGAAAACCTCTTCTGAGGGTGGGTTTGCAATAAATTTCAATTGCTCAAATAAAGCCTGGGCAGAAATTACATCTTTAGACATCTTGTACAATCCAATCTTAATTAAACTATAAACGTTCTGATGGTTTAATCACCAAGCCAGAACTTATGGTCTTTCTCTAAAAACTCGTCGTATTGCATATAATGTGTACTGTCACAGGAGAAATTCAAACCGACCATACCATTACATATATTCAATGAACCCGCACGTAAATAGATAGTGTCATCGGTAAAACGTAAGCGTTTAAATTCATCGAATACTTTTTTAATTTCTTGCTTAGGAACAATCGCTCGTCGGTTGTACGGCTGTGATGGATAGGCCAAACAGATAGCAGGATTAACAAGATCATCGACAGTTAAAATATGATAATTACAGGGTTCTTCTAAGTGCCACACGGTTGCTCGATTGCTGGAAAAGTGAATCTTACCATGGAAGATACCGTGCTCGAGCATGAGCACCTCCATCAAAGTCAGCACATCATCAATTTTGTCATCCAGACGACTTTGGCTTCTCTGTTGCAGTAACAAGCCTGCACGTATAGATAGATCACCTTCTAATTGCTGCTTTTCATCGCTACCAGAAAACGACGCTCCCTTTCGTGGCAGACTGCGCAAGTCATAATCAACACCAACAAAACCCACCAGCTCATCAACATTACCTCTGACTGCATGGATGGCAGTGAGTGAAGGTCGGCGTTTATTTTTACTGATATAACTATCTGATAATTTAAAATCTTGTCCTGTAAACATATTTTTCATGTAGGGGCGCTGAGAACGGTTACGCCCTAATTGATCGTCATCGCGGCCTTCTGGCGTCAGGTTTGTGCTAATTTGAATACCTTTTGCATTCATCACATAAATGCTTTTATAGTGCTCAAGTGTCCAAGTTAAACTTTCTAGTTTGGCTTCTAATGCCACCTGATCTTTCATTACAGGTGATAATTGTTGCGCACAAGTTCGTAGTGAACGCGCCATGGATTCTTTTATTGCCTCACGCTGGTCAGCGACAATATCATCCATGGAGTGAAGTACTGCCTCATCTTCAATCTTATCTTTTGCGTGCTGGATAGCTTCCGTTTGATGTTCTTTACCAAACGTGAAATACACCAATATCAAAGAAACACTGGTTGCACCATAGAGCAACATAAAGACACTGGAGTTAACCCGAGTGATGTCGATTAACGCGCCAAACATGATTGGTAATAAAAAACCACCTACACCACCAGCTAGCCCGACGATACCGGAAGCCAGACCCAGGTCGTTAGGATATTCATCAGCCAGGCCTTTAAATACCGAGGCTTTACCCAGCCCCCAGGAGATACCCAAAACGAATAGTAGCGCAGTAAACACCCATATATTAAGCCCGACATCAAAATTCCAGTCTTCACCAGAGATGACTTTAATATTCATGACTGTCTGCGGATACGCCAACATAAACAAACAAACCCAACTCACCCACATCACACCCCAGGTAACGATATAAGCGCCGTAACGATCAGAGAGCCAACCGCCTAGCGCCCTTACGATACCTGACGGCAGTACAAAGATACTGGCCAGCAGTGCTGCCGTGGTCAGATCAAGCTGATATTCATTAACATAATATTTAGTAATCCATAGTGACAAACCCACGAAACCACCAAACACCAGTGAATAATATTGACAATATTTCCATATCCTGGGGTCACGCAATAAAACCAGTTGATCTTTAAAGCTTACTTTACTGACACGACGATGATTCGGATCTTCATAGGTAAACAACCAGAAAACGATCACTACAACAACTATTACTAAGGCATAAACTTTAGGTACGGCTTGCCAGCCCCATGCCAAAAGTAATGCTGGTGCTGCAAAATTTGTTAGCGCAGCGCCCGCATTACCGGCACCAAATATACCCATCGCCAGACCACGACGCGCAGGTGGAAACCATTTTGCTGTGTAAGTGACACCGACGGCAAACGACGAACCCGAGACACCAACAAACAAACCTAAAACAAGAAATTGCCAGTACTGTGTAGCCGAACCAACCAGATACAATGGCACAATAATAGAGAGCAATAAGATGGCAAAAACTTTTCTACCGCCATAACGGTCGGTCAGGATACCTACCGGTAAACGTAGCAAAGCACCGCTTAATATCGGTGTGGCAATCAACAAACCAAACTGGGTATCACTGAGATCAAGCAGCGCTTTAATCGGGATACCGATAATGGAAAAAATAACCCACACCGCAAAACAAGCCGAAAAGGCCATCGTGCTCATGGTTAATACGGAAACTGCCTGGCGATTATTTGCAATCATATTATTGACAGTGCTGCTGCTTACCCAACTTCAGACTAAAGAGTCTGTAATTTCTTATTGTATATTTAAACACCGTTAAACCTGAGTCTTAAAACAAAGGTTTAACTCAAAACACATTTCGTTATTGTCCTCTCGAGCAACGAGAAAGATGACAATAGAATCGAGCTATTACTCGTCGAGGTTTTTCAACATCAAGCAATAACAACCATCGATGTAAAAAAATTATCTAAACACAGTTATAACAAGCCATCCATGGCTGTTTCGACACAAAAAACAAAACAAGTTTTCTATGCGTTTTTATGATACTCCATAACTTTCATAACTTCGTTTTTAGAACCCATGATGACAGGAACACGTTGGTGCGGGTCGCCGTTAGGTTTTACTTCCAGGATACGTTCGTAACCTGTGTACGCAGCACCACCAGCCTGTTCAACAATCATCGCCATTGGGTTTCCTTCGTACAATAGACGTAATTTACCACCGGCTTCACGATTACGTTCATCAATAGGATAAAGAAACACACCGCCACGACATAAGATACGATGTATCTCACCAACCATAGCAGCCACCCAACGCATATTGTAACGCTTACCCAGTGGTCCTTCTTCACCTTGAACACAATCAGCGATATAATCCTGCACAGGTTTTTCCCAGAAACGCTGATTAGACGCATTGATTGCGTACTCTGCCGTATCTTCTGGAATAGCCATGTTTGGGTGAGTCAGAATAAATTCACCGATTGACGAACACAGAGTGAAACCATTAACACCATTACCTGTTGTC
>NVSH01000045.1 GCA_002401185.1 Gammaproteobacteria bacterium
ATGGCGTATACAACAACCCCAATTCTTTAATGCTTAAGCAAGTGATATAATATTATTCAGCTCATCTGATTTATCACCGTAATGCTCATCTTCCTCTAAAATAAAGCCTCGAATAACATCATCAGTTGTTAATTTAAACGCACGCGGTTGATCATCCCATAGGTTAATATTTGATAAGGCGACATTCTTAGTTTCATATTGTTGTGTGATGGCCGACTCAGCTGCTTGAACCTTGGCAGCAACATTATTAATTGTTTTCGGCTGAACACCACGTTTTAACATACCTTTAACACTGGCAATTTTTTCAAGAGCCCCTTCTAACAACATCTGAACAAGTCGATGTGGACTTGCATCAGTGACACCAGAATATTTGTTAACTTGTGTATACGCGGCTATATTTCTTCTTGCTGTTGTTTGCACTATTCATCTCCTCTATGTACATCTATAATATCGACCGTCCTTGTATCTACTTTAAGGAATATAAATATATCCCTACTTTTATCGGTTATTAATTCTCAGGTTAGGTAACTGTGCGAGTTGAGAAGTTAAAAATTGGCTGGTATTTTGAAATCGTGATACCAGAATATCAAGTGCTGAAAATTGTGCTCGATACCGCGCTTCAACGTGAACAAGGTTTCGCTCGATCGATAGCTGGCGATCTGACAGATCTTCAATACGTTGGTTTAAGCCATCGGTTCGAGAACTAATAAAACCATTACTACCTACCCAGTTATCAGCAAGCGTAGATAGACGATTCGCATAACCATCATCTTCTGCTGAAAAAAGTTTCGCCACATTACTGTAACCCGTCTCAAGTGCTGCTGTTAATATTTCTGACTCCAACGACATAACGCCATCTTTATCGATACTCAAACCTATATCATTGAGAGTATTTAATGTTCCGGCGTCAACGGTGCTATTCAATATATTTTTAACCTGATTTTCGATAGACAATAACAGATTATCTGTACCCAATGCCCCTGTACGTTGACTTTGTATCGATAAAAATAATGTATTATAAGCCGTAGCGAATGAGCGTACCTGAGCTTCTGTTCCGGCCGTATCACGTGTAACAGATAGTGTTGTTTCGGTACCTATTTCTGAACCTTTTAATTCAAATGTAACACCTGATATTACATCACTAATACTATTTTTATTTCGTGTAATAACAAAACCATCAACAATAAACTCCGAGTCAAGGAGGTTGATGTCTCCACCAATATCATTAAGCGTCTGCAAGCCAAATGTCGTCGAATTAATCGTGCCAGAATAAGATAGTGTTAATGCGTTAACAGAACCAATATCATCCGATGTAAGAATCAACTTTTGTATATCGTCATCACCATTAACCAATGCTGCTCTAACGCCAGGATTGTTTTCATCGGCATTAATAGCATCACGAATTTCTGTTAATGTTTGTGCTGTACTTAAGTCAACACTTATTATGTCTTCAATATCATTGCCAACCTGAATGCTCAATGAATCGCCAACACTGCCACCGAATGTGTCGGTCGACAAAATCTCATTAGATGCCATCTTATGAAATTCAGCCAGGCGTGTTACTTCAACATCGTAATTACCAAAATCCGGGTTATCCGTAGAAGTAATATTAATGAGTTCAGGATTCGTACTACTGCTTTTGAATTTATCCAGTGCAGTAACACTGTTTAAATTTTCCATCGAGGCCTGAAAAGCTGAAACACTTGAGATAAGTTCACCGTATGCACTTATTTGTGTTGTATATAGCTGTCTCTTTCCAGATAGAATTTGTAATGGCCGCCTTTCAACTGCCATTAGACCATCGATTATACCAGCCACATCTAGACCAGAACCGACACCTGCAGAAGATATTGTTGGCATGGCGTTACTCCATTGTTAACACTTAAATATAAAATAATTGGTTATGTTCAGCGTTCGAGATACAATTATTTTAAAAAGTTTTCTATATAGATAAGTTTTTTGATTTATGTGTATTAGGTTTAGTAATATATTGTTCACTTCTAAATATTACTTATCAATAAGTATAATATACTTATTGATATAACTTAGCAAGTTCAATGCCAAATTAAACAAACTTGTCAAAAATTTCCAATACATCTCCCTCGTGAAGCTTACGTGCAAATTTAAGTGCTTCATCATTAGGAATTTGTCTGATTATTTCCTGTGTATTACTATCAAGAACAGTGATGACTGTGCGACCGCTTTCATCATCAATCCTAAATTCAAGTTGTCGCTTAACCAATTGCACATGATCATTCATCTCCTGTACAACTTGTTCAAGGTTACCTTGTTTAGCATTAGATTGGTTTTGTTGATTATTTTGAGGCAAGTTTTTACCGTCTTGCGGCAAACTATGATTGGTCGTTACTGCTTTGACTTTAGTGATGATAGGTACTTGATTATCACCTGTAATAGAAACATCTTGTGTATGTATATTTAATACCATAACGTCCCCCATAATTACAATCGTCCAGGGCATGATTTCCCTGGACGATCTAATATACCTGTTCTACTACTGTAGTAGTGACAGGACTGCCTGCGGTGCTGAGTTAGCTTGCGATAACATGGCAATACCCGCTTGTTGCAAAATCTGGTTTCTGGTCAGATTGGCTGTTTCAGCTGCAAAGTCTGTATCCTGAATCCGTGATCGAGCAGCAGATATATTCTCTGATACATTGGATAAGTTAGATATCGTAAATTCCAAACGGTTTTGAATTGCACCGAGGTCAGCACGACTATCTGAAACGTTTCTTAACGCTTTATCAAGAACTTCAAGTGCATTGTTAGAACCAATACGTGTCGAAACATCTACATCAGCAACACTAGCAAGCGTTGCGTTTAGATCAGTAGCGGAAAACGTTGCAACAGTGCCGGTTACACTGAAACCTGAAGAACCATTCAAACTAACTTGACCACCTATCGATATAGCATCGGTATTAGCAGCTGTCGTTGTATCGTTTGTTAAAGTAGCAGATGATGCAAAGGTTGTTGCTGTTGCACCAACGTTTAATACAGCATCATCAGCGGTTCCATTAGACACAGCATTTATAAAAATATTGTGACCATCCGCATTGGTCAAGGTAAGTGTGCCCGCACTGCTATTAAGTGTAGCCGTAATACCTGTACTGTTACTCTCTGCATTAATCGCATCACGCAAACCACTGTAGTCTGTTGTTGATGTCAGCGTATATGAAATATTTGCAACACTTCCTTGTGCAGCTGCACCACCATCGACTGCTGATAATTCAAATGTAATGGATTCACCAACAGCTACACCTGTTGCATACTGAATATCAGCAGAAGTGGACGCACTCGCTGTAACTTCTGTGGTATCACTAACGGTTTGGAACGCTGCTGCAATTTCAGCTGCCGTTGCATCGTTAGCATAAGTTATATCTGCAGCTGCTTTACCCGTGACTGTTATCGTGTCACCGACAACATTATTGGTATCAGCATCTGTTGCGGCACTAAGCGCTCCAACATTTAATATACTGTTAGTCTGAAAAGCACCCATTGAACTTGCAGAGAAATTACCTAATGTTACAGAAATAGTCTCATTAGCATTTGCACCAACCTGGAAATGCTTACCGGTAAACGTACCGTCAAGAATATGGTTCCCATTAAAGGTAGTCTGACTCGCGATACGATTCATCTCAGCAGCAAGTTGTGTGATTTCTTTTTGGATGTTTACACGGTCAGCACCACTATTAGAATCGTTTGCAGATTGAACCGCTAATTCACGCATACGCTGTAGGATATTTGTGGATTCCTGCATCGCACCTTCAGCGGTTTGAGCAAGTGAAACGGCGTCATTAGCATTTCGAACCGCCTGATTAAGACCACGAATTTGTGAAGTCATACGATCGACGATACCTAAACCAGCAGCATCATCTTTTGCGCTGTTAATACGTAAACCTGTTGAAAGGCGTTGTATAGACGTCTCTAAGCCCATACTTGTTTTACCCACGTTTCGTTGAGCATTTAATGAACTAATATTAGTATTAATGACAAGAGCCATAATTGTTCTCCAGTGTTTACACTATCAACGAATAATTTTTCAAATAACAGTGTATAAATATTTAGCGGATATACGTAAAAATGACATATTCACCGCCTCCAATTAATTATTCGGCTGGAGATTAAATAACTTTAACTTTTATATGAAAAGAAGACTTATTGTTTGACTAATGACTGAGAAAACTTTTATTAGCGTTTTACTCACTAATAGAGAGCACGAAAATAGAGAGCACGAATCGAAAGGATATAACGCTTATTTTACAAAGTCAAAATATTGTTCATATTGAGCCTGTTTATAAATGAGTTCTTGATCTAATTTGAGTGAAAACGCAGAAGCCTTTTGTTTTTCAATGTTTATACCGAATTTTGTATAAAGATTTTTCACCACAGTTTGAGGGTTACGCACTAACTCAGCATAATCAATAGTATGCATTTTATTCGGCAACACGTCATCCCAGTGATCCATTATTCGTTCGTATTGATCATGATATAAAGTGATATTTTTCATATCATATGAAAACTCATTACCATTTTCAAAGTTATGAAAATAACATGAGAGTATAACTTCCTGGCGATTACGCTTGCAGTGAATAATCCGTGCATTGGGAAACATCAATGAAATCAAACCTAAGTGTAAAAAATTATTGGCCATACTATTGGATATAAGTGATGGTTTACATATACCTTTTTTAATGGCCATATTATTGACATGATTTATATAATACCTTGCCTTATTTCTTAAGGCATTACTGGTGTAATTTCCATCTAGGCCAGGGCGTTTAAATTCTTTAGAACTTATCAAATTCAAGTTGTCGATAAGCTCATCAATTAAAGATAGATCCCCAGCAGGGAAACAATCGGTAACGTGAGTTAGAAGCTGTTCAACTAAAGATTGCCCCGAAAAAGGCATGCCTACGATAAACACCGGTTGCTGCGAACTATTTAATTCATCAACTGSRMYWTWRGAWNNTMAATCMGRNCGTRNATSTWNTARWWAWWNGAWGWMNACMKAYTMAWSATGTTTMWCCGAATCAAACTCAGCATATTTTGATATATTCGCCACCAAAATATTTGCAAACGCTTTATCATATTTATTTTTAGCATGATATAACCTTGCCAGTGAAAAATAAAAATTACATCTGTTATCTAAAGCTAAATCACTTTTATCGAGTAAACATTCAATCGTCTTTATATCTTCTTCAGTTACTGCGTCAACATCTATTGACACCATGCCAGTAAAGTTTCGATGGTCTTCTGGGTTTAGTTCAAAAGCATATTTAAAAAAATGCAAAGCATAATCAAGACGGTAAGATTGCATGTTTAGTCTTGCTAACTCGCCATACACATCATAATTATTTCCATCGACATCTAAAATAGCGATGTAATGTATTATTGCTTCATCAAAACGAGATAGTTTCGTATATACAAAAGCTAAATTTTTATTAACGGTTACGTTATCCGGATCGATAGTACAGGCTGCATCAAAAAATTCGACGGCGATTGAAAACATCCCAGACTGCATCGCAATCAGTCCTGCCCCGTTTAGAGCATGAATATTACCTGGCTCTAACGTAAGTGCCTCCTGATAAAGATAAGTTGCTTGAACGAATCGTTTACGTTGATAATAATTATCAGCTTCTACGACCAAGTCAGCCACTTTTTTTATCTCTGGAGATATATTTTGTTTAATATTAATCATAAAATATATTACAAATAGTTAAATAATGATAAGCCCTGTATTCTCGAAAAAGTTTGTTGCGATGCCTGGAGTGCAAGAAGTTGTTGTTCAAAACGACTTATCGCTTCTGCATAATCAATGTCTTCTAACGCAGAACGATTCTCTTTCAATATAAGCGAAAAACTGTCATTGGTATTTTTTTGACTTTCGATCGTATTTATTCGAGAACCAATTGCAGAGCGTGTATTGGAAACCACWTTAATCGACGAATCAAGACGAGTAATGGTATTAGCAGACGGCGCATTGGTTTCGAGATCAGTAATAAAATCATAAATAGCGTCGAACATACTCGCATTACCACCAATGCCATCATCCACCTGCATAAACACATCGGCACCGTTATCACCTACAGCAACATATCTATTACTACCTACCTGTATATTTCGTTGTCCCTGATCACCTTCATAAGTAAAATTACCTACACCGTCATCAGTAAAAGGTTGAGTATCCGTTTTAAAACCAGAAAATAAATATTCACCGTTTGCATCTTTATTATTGGCTAACTGAATAAGTGCAGCCAAATTTTCTCTAACCTCTACAGCCACAACTTTTCTATCTGCAGAATTAAGGGTATCATTGTTTGCATAAACAGAAAGTTCTCTAATTCGTTGTAAGACGTTACCAACACCTGTTAATACGGTTTCTTCATTAACTAAACGTGCTACGGCAAAATCTGCATTTCGCTGATATTGATTCGTGGTTTCAATTACCTGATTAAGATTTATAATATGTACAGACGCTGAAGGATCATCACTAGGCGCCAAAATTTGTTTGCCTGTAGCAAGTTGAAGCTGTGTCTTTGCAAGTTCAGACTGTTTATTCAACATGGCTGTAACGCCTTGCTGATAAATTTGTGTGGTTGATAARNCNGCRTGAYSKWSTMMTWYTTRMMTWYKCMWSRTATTTAATAAGGTGTCAAACAACGAATTGGCTACCGAAATAAGTTGTGCTGCCGCTTGATAGGCTTGTTGGTAACGAATTAGATTAGCGGCTTCTTCATCCAAATTTACACCCGATGTCGATTCGCGTGCTGCCACAGCCTGTTCTAATACTCGGCCTTGCGAAAGACTATTTAACTCAGCCTGTTTAGTCGAGGTGCCTACATCTGACACAAGAAGACTGTAGCTACCATTAATACTCGCCGTGCCATTAGCCAGCAGTTTTTCGTTTGATAAGCCAGACATAAGTAATGCGTTACGGTTATCACCAACACCGCCGGTGTTATATTCCGTGCTGAATTCATCGCCTACCTGTGGCCCACCGGTTATACGCAAACGATAACCATGATCCAATGAACCTGGGGTCGGAAACACATCACCGCCGGTTGCCGGGTTATAAGCGATACCGGCTTCCAATAACACAGGTGCTGCTGTATTCGTATTATCGTAAATATCGTAACTGTTACTACCCGTAAAACGCACTAAGACAGGTGGTGATAATTGACTCTGTGTATTCTGAAAGGCAGCATTATCGATATCGCTAACAACACCTGCACTTATTTGACCTGTACCCGTATTCGTTGTTGAAGCCAGACTTCTTAGTGGAGCAGCCGCTGCAATCTGGCGACTATTGGCTAACACCATCTGCATGTCGACAGCACCATTACGCGTAGGTCGAATAAGATAAGAATCACCCACGGCAGGAACAGCCGTAATCTCTAAACGCAAACCGTCGGCAATAAAAGGATCCAGAGCTGTACCTGTACCCGTCATCGTAACGACCTGGTTTGTATCACTGTGCGTTAATTGCCATGAACCTACATTAAATTGTAATTTATAATCATTATTGGTTAGCTGAGATATATCGTCGTAGTCAACAGTTACGTTACCCGTTGCACCCGCCTGAGTCAGTATGTGTGGTTGTGGCCTACTAAATAAATCATTTCCCAGTAAGCCATCAAGATCCATGCCCATGTTTTGTTGTTCATTGATGTAGTGACTTAAACCTATCGCGGTTAAACCAAGACTGTTACTGGCCTGATCAAGCATATTGTCACGAAAATTTAATGTGCCACCAAGACGTCCACCAGAAATCTGTTGTGTTATCGGAACAAGCGTGCCCCCACTGCCTTTTATAGCAATGCCTAATTGACCTGGATCTGAAGCAATAATAAATGTTTCTAATGTGGTTGCTTTGTTACCAACCACTAATACCTGACCACTGCCCGCCATCACATTCAACGAGCCATCATCTTGTTGTAATGTCGTTACCGAAACCAATGCTGCTAAATCACGAATTAATAACCCACGTTGATCAAGAAAATCATTTGCTGGTTGTCCGCCTGAACGCCCTTGTGCGGTTACAATGGTCTCATTAATATCTGCAATAGCAGTCGTTAATCGGTTTATTTCAGTTACATTACTTTTTATTTCACTGTTAACCTGATTTCTTGTACTTTCAAACCAGGTGGCTAATTCATTAAATTTATCGGATACATTTTGTGCCTCACTAAGCAATACTGCACGTGGTGCGCTTGATGATGGTGAATCGGCAACATCCTGTAAGGCATTAAAAAGTCGTTGGATCGAATTTGACACGCCGGTATCAGAATCTGCCACCACATTATCAAGTTGTGCTGCAAGGAAATAGAATTGTTCGAATTCAGCAGCTGATGAAGTACTACTACGTAAATTAGCTTCGATGAATTGATTAAAGGAGCGTGTAATGCTAACCGCCTGCACACCTGAGCCGGCAAAACCGTAACCATTAATTTGTGGCGTACGGGTTGCTAACTGAACAGTTTGTCTGCTGTAGCCCTCGGTACTTACATTAGCGATATTATGACCGATGGTTGTTAATGAACGTTGAAAGACCTGTAAACTTGAGGTGCCGATACTTAATAAACTACTGTTTGCCATATCGTTTACTCCTGATTACCTGTTATTTCTTTTGGACTAATTAAAAACTGACGATCTATCTGATTTTGTATCAGAAAAAACTTATCTACTTCATTACCTAAAGCATTATTCATATGATCATTAGAATCATTACTGTTCATGTCGTTACTGTTAATACCTGATATCTGTTTTTCTATCATCGCAGCAAGACCCGTACCGTTACCTTTGTTATTTTGCGATAATTCCAACGTTATTTGTTTATCAAACATATCCTGGTAAAAACGCGTTTGATCGGACACCGTATCATCGCCAATCGAATTAGCTTCGCGCATTGACTTAAGTACCATTTGAAAAAAAATAGCTTCAATTTGAGTCGCAACATTTTTAGTGGTTGCTTTGGCGCCTTCGGAGCCTGTTTCGTGCCTGACAGCATCTGCACGTAGACGTGTTAACTGATTAAAATCAGTGTAGATTGAAGAGTGTTTCGCAATATTGTTAATATCCATATTAGATAACCAATAACTCAGCGTGTAATGCGCCGGCCTGCTTTAATGCTTCAAGTATGGCAACCAAATCACCCGGCGCAGCGCCTACTTGATTGACTGCACGCACAATGTCGTTAAGGTCAACACCAGGATCGAACAAAAACATACGATTATCTTCTGATGAAACTTCTATCTGTGAGTCGGCGATAACTTCTGTTGTGCCATTTTGTGAGAATGAATTAGGTTGACTTACCTCTTTGTTTTCCTGAATGGTAACCACCAGGTTACCATGTGAAACAGCGGCGGCAGATACTCGAACGGCACTGCTAATTACCACAGTACCTGTCCTTGCGTTGATGATGACACGAGCCGCCGCCTCGCCAGGGTTAAGTGTAATATTTTCGATCATCGATAAAAAAGCAATTTTATTTGCTTGCGTTTCGGGTGCGTTCACTTCAACAGATATGGGGTCTAACGCACGTGCTGTGCCAGCACCAAAATGATTATTGATGGCATCAGACATTCTGCTTGCCGTCGTAAAATCTGCAGAATACAGATTGAGCACTATTTTATTGGTATAACCTAATGAATTTTTTATGGTGCGTTCAACAATAGCGCCTTTAGGTACACGCCCGACACTCGGTACATTGATGGTAATACTGGAACCATCCGAACCTTCTACACCCAGGCCACCAACAAGCAAACTACCCTGTGCAATTGCGTAAACCTTACCATCAGCACCTTTTAATGGAGACATTAATAATGTTCCACCACGTAAACTTTTAGCGTTACCCACCGAAGATGCCGTGACATCAATTCTTTGTCCTTTTTTGATAAAGGGCGGTAATGTGGCGTGTAAGATGACCGCAGCAACATTTTTCGGCTGCGGCTTAACGCCAGGTGGTATCACGATACCTAACTGCGTCAACATGTTTTTTAAACTTTGTGCGGTATAGGAAACCTGTCCGACAGAGTCTCCACTGCCATCTAAGCCTACCACCAGACCATAACCGATAAGCTGGTTATCACGCATACCCTGAACAGACGATAAATCTTTTATACGTTCTGCATAAACGAGTGATGTCTGTAATAACAAAAACAAACCTACAATAATACTCTTTTTCATATTTTTCATTAGAATGGCATCCATGGACTATTAAAGAATTTTGATAACCAACCTTGTTCATTGGCATTGGCAAGATCACCGTCACCGCTATACTGTATCTGTGCATTTGCTATACGTTCTGAAGATATCGTATTGTCTGGATTTATATCACTGATACGAACAATACCGCGCAGACGTATATATTCTTCACCTTTGTTTATGTTGATCCACTTTTCTCCTTGAACAACCAGGTTCCCATTCGCTAAAACCTCAACGACTGTCACCGTCACACTACCGGTTAACGAATTACTCTGATTACTTGCCGCCTCTCCCTGAAAATCATAATTAGAAGAAAACTTGGTAGCGAGAAGGTCTCGACCATCGGCCGTTAATGGCGCGCCGAGAATAGATGCAGCGGCGATTGTATTAGCACTCACCTTACTGGTATCGGTATCCGCAGATTTTTTGGCATCTGTTTTTTCTTGCAGCATCACCGTTAACATATCGCCAACATGACGCGGTCTTAAATCTTCAAGCAATAACCATGCTGATTCCAACTGATAAATTGAATCATTATGTTGCATTGGCCCATAATGACTAATCGGTTTCATCGGTGCGAATTCTGGATCACCTCGTTTCGGCGAAGCACAGGAACTAAGCAACATACTGATGATTAGAACGAAATATATAAATATATAGCTTGGGGTTTTCATCAAAACAATACCTTGTTGTTACATATTATTTGTAGCGTATTGCAACATTTGATCTGCAGTAGCGATCGCCTTTGAATTCATTTCATAGGCACGTTGTGTTTCTATCATATTAACTAACTCTTCAACCGTATTAACATTTGAACCTTCCAGAGACGCCTGGATAAGTGTGCCTAAACCCGTTAATCCTGGTGTGCCCGTTTGTGGAGACCCACTGGCACCTGATTGCAGAAAAAGATTATTACCAATGGCCTGTAATCCCGATGGGTTAACAAAGTCTGCCAATTGCACATTGCCAATTTCAGCCGGAGTAGAGTCACCCTGTGATACGACTGAAACCACACCATCCGAACTGATTGAAACACTAAGCGCATCATCAGGAATCGTAATACCCGGTTCTATTGGATAACCCATCGACGTTACTAGTTGACCTGTTGAATCTTTTTGTAATGAACCATCGCGCGAATAGGCCGTTGCACCATCAGGTAACAATACTTGTATAAAACCTCTACCCTGTATCGCAATATCCATCGGGTTACCCGTTTGTACGATATTACCCTGCGAAAAAAGTTTCTCTGTAGCAACAGTTCTTACACCTGTACCRATATTTAACCCTGATGGCATTTCTGTATTTTCCGATGAAGATGAACCTACCTGCACGATGTTCTGGTATATGAGATCGGCGAATACTGCTCTGTCTCGTTTAAACCCCGTGGTACTCGCATTAGCAAGATTATTTGAAATCGTTGCCATACGTGTTTGCTGTGCTTCAAGCCCTGTTTTTGCAATCCATAATGCTGAACTCATAATTTTTTCCTCTAAATAACCTGTTTAAAACAATAATGACTTTTACCGTTGCCGACTTAACTCATCTTCATGATCTCAGCGGAGGCTCGATCATTTTCTTCTGCTGTGTTCATTAATTTAATATGGGTTTCATATTGACGTGCCAGTTCGATCATTCTCACCATCG
>NVSH01000046.1 GCA_002401185.1 Gammaproteobacteria bacterium
CATGGCAACATACAGTACCAATCAATTTAAAAATGGTTTAAAGATTATTCTTGATAACGACCCTTGTTCGATAACAGAAAATAAAGTAGTCAAACCAGGTAAAGGTCAGGCTTTCAATAAGATAAAAGCAAAAAATTTAAGAACGGGCAGAGTAGTAGAGCGTACCTTTAAGTCAACGGAATCTGTTGAAGCGGCTGATGTCGATGAGATGAATGTGGAATATCTCTACAGTGATGGTGAATATTGGCATTTTATGGAGCCTTCGACTTTTGAACAACATGCTGCTGATACCGTTGCTGTTGGTAACGCTGTAAAGTGGCTTAAAGGCCAGGAGGTTTGTGTGATGACCTTATGGGATGGCTCGCCATTAACCATCACGCCACCTAATTTTGTTGAACTTGCTGTGGCGCAAACAGACCCAGGGCTAAAAGGTGATACCGCGCAAGGTGCGACGAAACCTGCAACACTTGAAACGGGCACAGAAGTCAAAGTGCCGTTGTTTATTAATGAGGGTGATATATTAAAAATTGATACTCGAAATGGGGAATATGTCTCTCGTGCGTAAGCATTGATGCGATGCTTCGATGTGTATGGCAGTGAGTGATTGGCAAAATAATAACTGGCGAAGTAAGGCCAGTGATGACATGCTTTTGAAGCGAGCTCTGATGTTGAAAAACATCAGAGCTTTTTTTGATGCGAACGATGTGATAGAGGTTGAGACACCGTTATTGTCACAGTATTCGACAACAGATCCACACCTGGACAGTTTGCAGTCGCGTTTTCGAGAGCAGGTTTGTTTTTTAAATACGTCACCTGAATACGCCATGAAACGTTTGCTTGCCCGTTGGAAGCAACCCATCTATCAAATCTGTAAAGCCTTTCGTGATGACGAGTTGGGGCCTTATCATAACCCTGAATTCACTCTGCTTGAGTGGTATCGGCCGGGATTTGATATGCCACAGTTGATGGCTGAGGTTACCCGTCTGGTCAGCATGTTATGTTCACTCTCTGAAATCTCTGGTATTAATAATCCGGTTTTTAAATCCATGAGTTACCAACAGGCATTTGAACGCTTTGCTGGTATTAATCCGCACCAGGCAAATTCGTTGCAGTGTTATGAGGTCGCGATTAAAAACCAGATTGAGATACCGCAGGGTTTAACAACAAAAAGTGAAGAATTGAACGACTGGTTGGACTGGTTGCTCACACAATTGGTATTGCCGGCGTTCGATAAAACGAATTTTACTTATCTGTATGACTATCCAGCGGCGCAGTGTTCGTTAGCGAAGATTGTTGTGAATGAGCAGAAGCTACCGGTAGCAAGTCGTTTTGAGTTATTTTTCGGTGAGATTGAGCTGGCTAACGGTTTTCATGAGTTAACTGATGCCGACGAGCAGCTACGTCGTTTTAAACTGGAAAATACCGTGAGAAAACAAAATGGTAAGGATTGCGCCAGGATAGATAAACATTTTATTGCCGCGTTGCATGAGGGTTTGCCTGAATGTTCTGGTGTTGCGATTGGCCTGGACCGTCTGCTTATGGCGATAACGCAATCTGAGGTGATTGAGCAAGTGCTCTCCTTTGGCTGGGATAATACTTAGTTAAATTGTTTGAATAGTACAAAAGTGGTTAATATGACGGCTTTAGACTAGATAAAATCGACTGATTTCTGCGAATCATATGAAGTGACCACTTTTTTTTGTGCTTGTTTTAAAGGTGGCGATAAGTCGCAGAAAAACCTTGCTTTTATCGTTGTTGCAGGGCAATCTTTCTCGCTGACCGTATCTAAATTACATCAGGTACGATGTATGGTAAATTTTGCGTAAATGAATCTGAAGGTAGCTTTTGGTATGTCAATAATTCGTCGGGTGAAATTTTTATTTTATACCTCTTTGTTCTTGCTTTCGGCCTGGTCACTAGCGGCGCAGGCTGATACCATCATTACGGTTGGTGTTGCATCACATGGTGGTGCCGTCATATTAGGCGGTAGTGTTATTCCTCTTAAAGAAGTCACCTTAGCGGCACAGGTGCCTGGTCGCGTTATTGATATATCTGGCGAAGAAGGTGATGAGTTTACGGCAGGTACCATACTGGTAAGTATTAATGATGATAATCTGCAAGCGAAAAAAGTAGCGGCGCAGGCACAATTAAGCTCAGCGCAAAATGCGATGCAGAATGCACATGTTCAATACAATCGCGAGTTATGGAGCCCGCGTGTGTATAACCCGCGGCCGATGGCTGGTATGGGTATGCCGTCAATGTTCGACAGTTTTTTTGAGAGTAGCAGGATGTCGGGTGGCGGTAATAAAAGTATCGAGCGGCATGCGGATTTAGTCACACAGGAAACACAGGTGGCGGCGGCACGCTTTGGTGTGACGGCAGCAAATTCAGATTTGCAATCGATCGAAGCCAGATTGCGTGATACTAAAGCTATCGCACCGTTCGATGGCGTCATTATGAAAAAAATGGTTGAGATTGGTGACACCGTTCAACCCGGGCAACCGTTGATTGTGTTTGCCTATTCAAAGTTTTTACGTATACGTGCCGAGGTGCCTGCGCGTTTAATGCCTGGCTTGAAAAAAGGTATGGTGGTACCGGCAAGACTCGATGTGGGTAACACACTGGTAAAAGTGCGCGTGGCGCAAATTTCTCCCGTTGCAGACAGCTTGCGATATACGGTTACAGTGAAATTTGATCTGCCTGAAGGTGTACCAGGCGGCCCAGGTATGTATGCAGAAGTTATGATACCTGATGTGAATTCACCTGGTCGTGCGCTTCCTGTGGTGCCACTCGCGGCGATACAGAGAAAAGGTAGTCTGCCTTCAGTGCTGGTACTGGATGATGAAGATAATCCTAAGATGCGACTGGTTAGAATCGGAGCAAGAGTTGATGGTGATTCCGTAACGATCTTATCTGGGTTGAAGCCAGGTGAACGTGTTCTGGTGCGAGGCAAGTAGTCGTAAAAACATATCTTATTCAAATTGTCCGTTCGTGATGTAGCTCAAGGTGCCTATGGCGTGTGGTCGTTACGTTGTGAACAGATTTTTATAGTAGAGATAAACGGTAGAGATAAATAGTCGTCCTTATGTCTGATAATAACGAATTGAAAAAGCAGGAAACCGCCAGCAATAATCTTGGCCTTGCGGGCTGGATTGCAAAGTCATTTATCACTTCTCCATTAACGCCGATGTTAATCGTCATCTTTATATTGATGGGATTAACCGGCATCGTGTTTACGCCCAGGCAGGAAGACCCGCAGATCTCTGTGCCGATGGTTGATATTTTTGTTCAGTACCCTGGCGCTTCAGCAGAACAGGTGGCTGCGCTTGCCGCCAAACCACTGGAACGCATCATGAGTGAGATGGATGGTGTCAAACACGTCTATGCAGTAGCGCAGCGTGATTCGGCAATGATTACGGTTGAGTTTGATGTGGGTGAAGATATGGAGCGCTCACTGACCAAAGTTTACAGTAAGTTAAATTCAAATCTCGATGTTATGCCGCCAGGTGTATCGAATTTTATCGTTAAGCCGAAAGCGGTTGATGATGTTCCGGGGTTGACGATTACCTTGTGGTCAGATGATGTTGATGATGCTTCTTTGCGGCTGATTGCTCTGGATGCATTACAAAAATTAAGTGAAGTTCCTAACACCAACCAGGGTTTTGTTGTCAGCGGTCGTAAAGAACAGTTACGTGTCGAAGTGCTTCCGGAAAAACTTGCTGGTTATGGTATTAGCCTGCCTAAACTTGCGCAGGTAATCCAGCAGGCCAATAGTGAAAAATCGGYTGGTGATATCGAAGCCTGGGGTAAGAGTTTTAAGGTTTATACTGGTTCATTTTTGCAATCAGCGCAAGATGTTGAAAGTATTGTTGTCGGTCTGAGTGACGGTGTTCCTGTCTATATTCGTGATGTCGCTAATGTTTTACATGGGCCATCCGAAGTGCATAGCATGGTCACGCATTATACCGGGCCAGCCAGTACAGAGGATGAAGTTGCCGATGGTGCATCTGCCGTGACCATCGCTATTGCCAAGAAAAAAGGTTCTAACGGCGTCACCGTAAATGAAGCTCTCATCGCGAGGCTGAATGAGCTCAAGGGCGAAATCATTCCTGATAACGTGAATGTCTATATCTCACGTAATTATGGTGAAACGGCGAATGATAAGGTCAACGAATTAATTTTTAAACTATTTATTGCCACCGGTATCGTGACATTACTGGTCTGGTTCTCATTGGGCTGGCGACCTGCCTTGGTGGTGCTCATCGTTATCCCTATCGTCATATTATTTACTGTGTTTAGCGCCATGGTATTGGGTTTGACTATCGACAGGGTGAGTCTTTTTGCATTGATTTTCTCTATTGGTATCCTGGTTGACGACGCAATCGTCGTTATCGAAAACATCTACCGGCATTGGTTGATGAAAGAAGACATGAGTGTCGAGGTTTCCATTGAAGCGGTTCGTGAAGTGGGCAACCCGACCATTCTGGCTACCTTTACCGTGATTGCGGCGCTGATGCCGATGGGTGTGGTTCGTGGCATGATGGGACCTTACATGGCCCCCATTCCCACATTGGGTTCGGTGGCGATGTTGTTCTCATTGTTCGCAGCTTTTGCTTTTACCCCCTGGCTGGCAAATAAGATGAAGCCATCGATGGCAACGCTGAAGCGTCATGCCGAAAAAGAACAGGCCAGTAATGAACGTCTTGGTCGTTTTTTTCGTAACTCAATTACGCCGTTGGTCGAGCGCAGTGTCTTAGGTTATGGTTTTCTGATTTCGTTGTTTGTCATTTTCTTTGCTAGCTGTGTGCTGTTTTACACCACTGCCGTTTCGGTGAAAATGTTGCCACTAGATAACAAGTCTGAGTTCGATATCGTTATCAATTTCCCCGAAGGAACATCGTTAATCGATACGGCCAACCTAACGGCTACTTTAGCTGAGGAAGCCAGAAAATTTGATGAAGTTGTGTCTTTGCAGACGTATGTGGGTACGGCGTCACCGTATAACTTTAATGGTCTGGTACGACATTATTACCTGAGAGATAAACCCTGGCAGGCGGATATGCAGGTCGTATTGACACACAAATCAACGCGTGATGTCACCAGTCACGAGTTGGCAGAGGCTATGCGTGACATCATGACACCGATAGCCAAAGCGGCGGGTGCGCGAATTCAAGTAGTCGAAATGCCGCCGGGGCCACCCGTGTTACAGTCGGTAGTTGCTGAAGTTTATGGCCCAGACCAGGCGACTCGACGACAGTTTGCACGCGATTTAACGGCGATGTTTGAGGCGGCTGACAGCATCACGGATGTTGATAATTATTTGCAGGAGCCTTATGAGATTTGGCGTTTCCAGGTGGATCGGGATAAAGCCTTACGCAAAGGTATCAGTATAGATACCATCAATACTACGTTGGAAATGGCCATGGGCGGTTTTGTCGTTGGTGATCTTAAACGTGGTTCAGTGGTTGACCCTACCTACATCGTATTACAGGTGCCTCTTGCGGTACGTTCTGAATTTTCACGTCTCGGTTCCATCCCGGTGCAAGCGGAGGACGGTTCAATGTTGCCGCTGTCTGAGTTAGGTCGATTTGTAAAAGGTATCGAAGAAGAAATAATCTTTCATAAAGACCTACGTGCTGTTGAATATGTCACTGGTGAAAATGCAGGGGCACTTGCAGCGCCGATATATGGCATGTTTCAGGTGGATGATATGTTAGCTGACTACACGGCGCCTGATGGTGTGAAGGTGGCGCATGGCTTCCTTGAGGGTGGTTATTTCGGTGCGCCTGCGAGCAGTGCGCAATCCAATTTCGAATGGACCGGTGAGTGGACTGTTACTTATGAGACTTTTCGAGATATGGGTGGTGCCTTTATACTGGCGATGATTTTGATCTACATGCTGGTGGTAATCGAATTTAAAAACTTTATTTTTCCTTCTATCATCATGGCGCCCATTCCATTGACGCTGGTTGGCATTATTCCTGGCCACTGGTTGCTCGATGCGGAGTTTACTGCGACATCTATGATTGGCTGGATTGCGCTGGCGGGCATTATTGTCAGGAACTCTATTCTGCTCGTCGATTTCACCAAACATGAAGTCGAACGCGGTGTACCAGTGACCGATGCTGTGATTAATGCCTGTCAGGCACGCACCCGTCCAATTGTCATTACTGCCTTGGCATTGGTCGGTGGTTCCAGTGTGATATTGAGTGACCCAATCTTTGAAGGTATGGCTATCTCGTTATTGTTTGGTGTCGTGGTTTCGACTGTGTTGACTTTATTCGTTATCCCATTAGGTTGTATTACTGCTAAAAAAGCTTTTTTACAGGAGGATGTCACCAGTGATGGCAGCGTTAATGAGGCATCAGTAGATAGTACGGCACCGGTCATCGAAGAATACAAAACGCCACTGTGGATGAAAATTTACACGGTTATTATTGGTGTTATTGGCTGGGTTTTTGTCTTTGCGCAGATGCTGTTTAACTTAATGCGGATGTTTATTAGTATGTTTATTGGTATGTTGAGGCCTAAGTCCGATCCGCCAATGCCGCCTGTGACACCACCGCCAACACCAACATCGCCGCCTGTGACACCGGTAGCATCTGCGCCTAAGGTGGTTATGTCACCAGTAGATGAAAAACCAAAAGCTCAACCTGATAATAAGAAAGTGGTTAAGCGTTCGACGGTGACAAAACAGGCAAGCGCAAAGAAAAGAACGGTAAAAAAAGTTGCCAAAAAAGTGGCGAGTAAAACGGTTAAGAAAGTGATTAAAAGCACATCGGTGAAGAAGGCGCCTTCGAAAAAATCAGCGCCGGGTGGACGCCGTGGTATCCGGTTAAAAATTGATGATAGCGACACATAAAAGAGGATGCATCGATGTTTAGTTTCATGAAAATCAAGCGTATAAATAGAGTCGTTACGATAGTTCTACTTATTATGGTCTCTAGTTTGTACGCGCAGACACCTGGTCACTCTTATGCTGAAAATGCATCAGGTGTTATAGGGCAGCAGCCAAATCAACAGCCGATGGCAGTCAATCATAGTGGGCGAGAAATTGTTCCGCCACCGCCACCGGGGCCTTATGTGTCTTCGGCAATGCGTGATTCATCGACGATAACGCCTGCCATGTACCGAAACCCAGCCTGGCAAGTGTTACGCCAGCCTGCGTTTGGTTTCCCTCCGCCAACGATGACGATGGATAGGTTTAGTCCCGATAGAGCATGGCCAGAAGACTTGAGCTTAGAAAGGGTCAGCCCGTCGAATCAATGGCAGCCTGAACGTGCTTATCACTATGGGAATGTTTTTTCGCCACCACGATCCTATGCCACTCCGCCAGGCAGTGGCATGCCTAACCATGGGGTATTGAATCCGAATTTATCGAACTACGCGGCTGACAGAACGTATGCACCTGAACAAAATTGGCCCGATTACCGTTGGGCGCCGTCGATGATGAATAACCCCGGAATGTCTCGTTTTCCTTCACCTCGACCTTATGGACAAGGGCGTTATGAGCGTAACTATTATCAGCAACCGTACCGTGGTTATCCGTAACCAGGTATGCAGCAGTAGTTTTATTATTATCGATAGATATAATAAAGTTGAAGCTTGGTTTTAAATATTATAGGTGTTGGGTTTTACCCTCAACGCAACACGCTAGCTACTAATGAGGGCGAGTCAGGAGGCGTTAACATGAGAACAATGATTAAATGGGCTGTTTTTACCTCTGCTTTAGGCTTTGGCCTGGCATCGATGACTGCTAATGCTGGGTGGGACGGGCC
The DNA here is from genome assembly GCA_002401185.1 of Gammaproteobacteria bacterium. Lineage (GTDB taxonomy): Bacteria > Pseudomonadota > Gammaproteobacteria > SZUA-229 > SZUA-229. The sequence goes on from NVSH01000046.1 coordinate 7,779, forward strand.
CTGGAATAACAGTGGTTCTGGCAATCACGACATGAATAATAACTGGGATAACAATAGTAGTGGTGATGGTTCCGGCGATTTTAATGGCAGTTTTGATTTTAATATGAAGGCCAGAGGGCGTGGTGATGCGCGTGGTGAAGGTTATAACAACTATTATGGGAATCAGGGTTGGAATGGTCGAAATAACGGCTATTATGGCGGCCATAATCCCTATGATGGTCGTCCGTATTACGCGCCAAACCCTCATGCTCGTCCACCGCAATACGGTCGAGGTGGATACGGTCAAGGCCCATACCCTTATCTGCCGAACCCTTATGTTCTGAGGCCGAGTAATCAGCCACCGGTGACACCTCAGCATAGATTGAATAGACAGCCGCCAGTTGCTCCTCAAATTGCGCCGGAGCAATAATGAAATAAAAGCGAAGTGTACNTTAAACCAACACTGCTTTTATGTCCAGGAGGACGGTATATCACAAAGAGCCATGGATGGCGGTGTGACTATGTCCAGGAGGACGGTATGATTCGGCTTTGCTATGTGAACAACCATTTTGCAGTAAACAATTTCAGGTAGTTATTTATGATAACAGTCGTTGGTAATTTGAAAGGTGGTACAGGGAAAAGTACGGTTGCATTTAATTTAGCGGTTTGGCTTGCGCATGATAAATCGGGTGTTAAAGCTTTTGATCTTGACCCGCAATGTACGTTAGTCGATGTTTGTGATGTGCGAACTGAAGATGGTTACGAACCTAACTTTGATGTTTCAACTGATGTGCAAGAGCTTGAAATTTTGGCAAATGACAAATCGTACAGGACACCGATTATTGTTGATATGAGTGCTACGAATATGCCTGCAATGGAAAAGGCAATATTTTTAGCTGACAGGGTGTTAGTTCCGATACAGCCTAGTCAGGCAGATATCTGGTCTACACAGCGATTTTTAAAAATTGTTAACAACTGTGTAARCGAGAATAAAAAACCTGAAATATTAGGTTTTATCAATCGAGCAGATACGCACATCGGTGTTCGAGAAACGGCTGAAGCGGAACAGGCTTTGCAAATGTTACCGGGTATCAAAGCAATGGATATTCGTCTGTATCAACGCACGGCCTATCGTCGCTCATTCAGTGAGGGCCTTGGCGTTTTTGAACTGGACCCGATGAGTAAAGCATCAAAAGAAATGAAGATACTGGCGACCTTATTGGATTAAGGTGTTTTTTGTTAAAGAAATATGGCTTATATCGGGCTGTCTATCGGCCATTTGACGTTTTTAAATAAGAGGATTATATGAAAATTATTCGATGGTTATTGAGCCACACATTACTTATTCTGGTTATTGTTTCTGTGATTTACGGTTACATGTTTTGGGGAAACTTGTTAGGTAAGGATACGCCTGTGGGTAAGGTGGTTGCTTATTTATCGAATGAATTCAGTACGGTTGATGAATTTGTCATGGCGACCAAAGAGAAGCAGGCTAAATTGAGTCAGGATGAATCATTCGAAGAACCTGTCAATGTTCCGCTAACACAAGACCAACAAGTTGCAAATGCAGAAACCGTGTTAGCAACACCTGATGAAGTCGTAAGCGATGATAATATCGACTTGACGAGAACGGTTAAACAACAACCTGTAACCATTAGTTATAGCCATAATCAGATTCAAATAACACAAAATTCAGCCGGTATCATTGAGAAAAAGAATAAAGACATTGCGTTTTCGGTAAGAGAAAAAGGCAACGAGTTGCTTCCTGATATCGAAAAAATAACAGATGAATCAGTAGCAGCATTAGCGAAGGTAGCGCCAGATGAGGTGATGGCTACGGAGCAAGGGGTAGACGAGTTCGTGTCAGCAATTATAGAGGGACAGACAGCTCAGGAAGTATCCTCAAAACCGTTAGCCGCTGCTACCTTAACTGCCGAGCCATTTGGTTCAGCTCAACAAGAGATTGACCCCTCGGAGGTCAACAGCCGTTCTGAATTAGCGACTAACCAGGAAAGTCGTGAACAACCTGTACATGAACCGTTAGAAACGATTGCAAAACTTGTGCCGCCAGCAGTATTAGTAACAAAAGAGGGTGAGAGCACGCATCATGTTAGCGAACAATCGTTTGTATCAAAAGAGATTGCTGCTCGCTTAGACGGTGTCGATGAACGAGGTCGTGTGATGACGGATACACAAAGAGCAATATCTGTTAGAGAGAACTGGATCATCGCAAGAAAATCTTTTTATCGAGGAAATTTCCAATTATCTGAACAAAGTTACCAGAAAGTTATCGCGGCGTCGCCAGATAACTACGACGCCTATGGTGAACTTGGTAATGTCTATTTTAATCAGGGTAAAAATAAACAGGCAGCGTCAGCTTATTATGAAGCCGCTGCTATCTTCGTTAAAAACGGTCAATTCAATCGTGCTAATAGTTTAATGGGGTTGTTGCAACGCCTGGATATTACGAAAGCGCGTGAATTACAAAAATTGATCCATTCATCAATGTCGTCATAATGCGTTATTACATTACCTGGTCTTTACAAAAAGAAGAGATAAACAAACATGTTTTATGCTTTACGTAATTTATTTGCACTAATAGGCGTTGCGGCCGTCATTCTGGCAATTATTCTTTCCGTGAAAATGGCACCGTTAATGCAGGCATTTGAGTCGTTTGATGAGCGTGCAATAGACGTATACACCGACATGATGACGAAGATAGTCGAGACCGGTAATGCTGCTGAAGCGACGGTATGGAAAGTTCCTGTTGATGAAGACATGTCTGTAGAAGATGTGGAAGAAACCATGAGATTTGTCGCCAATGAACACAACATAAAAAATGTTGGTGAGTTGCCATTGTCAGGGCAGATTGAAGCGATGACAGGTAAAAAGTCACGCTTCCTGAAAATTTACATGTTCTGTAATGCGTTGACAGCCGCGCAAATGCTGGAATATAACGATGCTTATTCTGCTTATCTACCCTGTCGTATCAGTCTTGTCGAGGATAAACAGGGAAAAATGTGGTTGTACACATTGAATATGGATGCAATGATTTATGGTGGTTTGCCGTTACCACCGGCACTAAAAACAGAAGCTGAAAATGTGAAAACCATTATATTGGATATCATGAATCGAGGCGCCGAAGGTGACTTCTAAGATATTATATAGAGTGATTGTATAAGAAATTAATGCGTGTAAAAACAAGAAAAAATCTGCCGGAAAACGATCGTGCTGGTAATTTTGGCATTAAATGTTATGACGATTTCACGAAGAAGTACCTAATGACAAAATAATAAAAAGGAATGAATTTGTGATGTTAAACCGCCCAGATAAATTGATTCGAGAACGACTGTCAAAATTGGAAACACATTTAAATAACGAAAATCCACTATTACTTGATGTGGTTTCACGATTTAAAAAACTGGATACTGTCGCCTATAAAATGGGCTTGTTAAAATCCAGTGAATCCTATGCCACCAGCATTCCATGGTGGCCATTGGTATCAATACTTGGAACATTCTCCGCAGGTAAATCATCATTCATTAATAATTTTCTCGGTGATAAATTACAGTTGACCGGTAATCAGGCGGTCGATGATAAATTTACCGTGGTCACTTACAGCAACAGTAAAGAAAACCGTGTTTTACCTGGCGTGGCATTAAACGCAGATCCGCGTTTTCCGTTTTATCAGATGAGCGATGAGATCGATAAAGTGGCTAGCGGTGAGGGTCGGCGCATCGATGCCTATCTGCAGATGAAAACCTCTCACTCGGATAAATTAAGCGGAAAAATTATCATCGATTCGCCTGGTTTTGATGCCGACGAACAACGTAATGCCATATTACGATTGACCGCGTCAATGTCGTCGAGATCCACATGCCGCCCCTGCGTGATCGCAAAGAAGACGTCGAACAGCTCGCCC
>NVSH01000047.1 GCA_002401185.1 Gammaproteobacteria bacterium
CACCGTGATGGCCAAATTTCATTTTTAACGTTTTCGCGCCGCAGGCTAACGCCAATAATTGGTGACCTAGACAAATACCAAAAATCGGCAAATCGGTTTCCAGGATTTGCTGAATGGCCGTAATCGCATAATCGCAAGGCTCAGGGTCACCCGGACCATTAGACAAAAACACACCGTCTGGGCGCATCGCCAACACATCACTGGCCGGTGTTTTAGCAGGTACTACCGTTACCTTGCAGCCACGCTCAATCAACATACGCAAGATATTTCGTTTTACGCCGTAATCGTAAGCGACCACATGAAAGCGTTGCTCTGGATTTTTGTGCGGCTGATTGGTTTCTAAATTCCAGATATTATCCGTCCATTGATAAGTCTTTGCCGTGGTCACTTCTTTCGCTAAATCCATACCTTTCAAACCAGCAAAAGACTTAGCTTTAGCAATAACATCCTGATCATTAATCGACTCACCTGCCATGATACAACCACCCATCGCACCTTTATCTCGCAATCGTCGCGTGAGTCGACGGGTATCAATATCTGAAATAGCCACGGTTTTATTTTCCACCAGGTAATCGTGCAGGTTTTTTTCACCTCGCCAGTTACTCATCACCATAGCGCTATCACGGATAACCAGGCCACTAGCATGGACGCCATCTGCCTCTTCGTCACCCGCATTGGTACCAACATTGCCAATATGAGGATACGTCAGGGTAACAATCTGTTGACGGTACGAAGGGTCAGTAAGGATTTCCTGATAACCTGTCATCGCCGTATTAAAGACCACTTCACCGATGGTTTCTCCAGAAACACCAATGGACTTGCCATAAAACAAGCTTCCATCTTCAAGCGCTAAAACAGCTGAGGTCAAGTTAATCTCCAGAAGGCGCGCCAACAGACGCAAGGTGCGAAAACAATACCAGATTTTAGTATAATACAGGTATAAAGCGGGTATAAAAAAGGCTGGTACAAATTCAAGCGAATTTGGTCCAGCCTGCAACTCCAGTATTATGCCAGAGCGTTATATAATGGCGTCCCCAAGGGGAGTCGAACCCCTGTTGCCGAGATGAAAACCCGGTGTCCTAGGCCTCTAGACGATGGGGACACACTCGTTGTAACATCATCGTTAGGCCCTGTTACAACGCGCGGGAAGTGTACGGGGGATTACACCCAAGGTCAATAGTTTAAACCAGAATAATATTGTTTTTTAACACCAAAATTTCCCTGCGCACGACCCGATATTTATCAATGTGCGTTTTTGTGTGCAAACCCTTTAAATAGCGTAATAATAATTATTTTCAAATCAAACCACAGCGACCAATTTTCTATATAGAACAAATCATATTCCACACGCTTTTTCATTTTATCGAGCGTATCGGTCTCACCACGATAGCCGTTGACCTGCGCCCAACCCGTGATACCCGGCTTAACCATATGCCTGAGCATATACTGATCCACCTGTTCTTTATACAGCTCGTTATGCTCAATCGCATGCGGGCGCGGCCCGACTATCGACATTCGCCCTTGCAGGACATTAAAAAATTGAGGCAGCTCATCCAGACTACTGCTTCTTAAAAAATGGCCCAGTGGCGTAATGCGAGAGTCACCTTTACAGGCCTGAGTAACCTTACCAGCCACTACAGTGTGCTGTTTCATCGTTCTAAACTTATAAACATTAATGATTTTCCCATCCCATCCATGGCGTTTTTGTTTAAACARKATCGGSCCMGAYGAWGTKGCTTTAATGGCTATTGCAATCAGAATCATCAGTGGGGCAATCAACGGTATAATAATCATCGCTAACAAACGATCCTCTAACGCTTTTACTATTTTATTGCCTCCTCCCATGGGTGAGTCAGAAAGATTTACCGCAGGCAAACCCGCAATTTCAGTCATCGAGTGATTAAGCAATGAAAAGCCGAATATATCGGGTATGAATTTTATATTGATGGGTCGGTGACGCAATGCATATAACAACGCTTTAACACGGTCTTCTGCGCGAAGCGGCAAGGCTATCCAAACTTCGTCGATAAAGTTACTGCCAACAAAACTTTCTACATCTTCAATACCACCAACAATTTTATAACCATCTATTGCTGTTCCATGAAGCTTTTTATCGTCATCAAATAACCCTTCGATTTTGAAACCTGTCCAGGGGGAACCCACCGTTTGCGAAAGCAACCTACGTCCAAGGTGACCCGCACCCACAATCACAACACGTCTGAAATTTTTGCCCTGTAATCGCTGGTATTGTAAAAAACCGTAAACACACATACGAAACGTCAATGAAAAACTAACACCAAAAACCACCCACCAGGACAACCAGAGACGAGAATAATCTGATGAAACCTTAAAACCAAATAAAATAACAATCATTAGTAATACGACTGTAATCCATGCGAATACGATAGCCCTCGCCTGCCTGGCTAAACTTTGCCCACGCCATGAACCATACAAATTAAATAACGGAAAAATTAATATTATACAGAACACCCCGAAAAGAATTAAAGCACGATAATCTTGAGGAAGGTGCAGATTATCGAATGAAAACCGCATTCCGTATGCCATTAATGCAGCAAATACGACGATTAATGGATCTAAAAATCTAGAAAAAAGATTAATAGCACCGGAATAACTTTTAAATAAAGATTTACGAAACACAGTTAAGATTGCATGAAATTAATAATTGTCGGCATTATAGTCCTATTTCACACAGCAGAGTATACATTCTCCTGTTATGTCCTTCTTTTAGACTGCGGGACAATCTAATGCATCCATAAATAATTTTTCATACGCGGCTGTAATTTTATCCCAGCTGTATAGCTCCATTATTTTTGCACGATTAGCGACGAGCTTGGCATCATGCTCAATCTTATTTACATTCTTCAAAACGGTTGCCACATCGTCAACTGAAGAAAAAAAGAAAGCATCGTCCTCCAGAATCGTCGAATTAAAAGTATTAGCATGTGCACATATCAACGAACTTGAGGCCATTGCTTCTAATAACGACGGATTAGTACCTCCAACCGTATGACCATGAAAGTACAAATTTGAAAAAAAACGCAAATTATTAAGCGTCTCGATTTCATAAATACCGCCAACAAAAACCACTTCTTTAACATTTGTGTACTTTTCTTTCAAATACATGCCAAACTTGGTTTCGTTGTTTCCGATAACCAAAAAGGGCACTTCACTTTTACCCTTCACAACACCATCTAAAATTATTTCAATACTGTTTTCCGGCTCAAGTCGCGCTATAAGCATATTGTATTTATACGGCTGCAAACCGTACTCGACTAAAACACCGTCATTTTCACCATCAAACAGATGCGCGCCATAAGGAATGTATCGCGAATCAAGCCCATACTTTTCTTTTATATAGTCTTGAATACCCATTGAATCAGAGACAAGGAAATCACTTTTTTTCGCGGCTAACGCTTCAGCCCATAATAAATACTTCTGGACTCTATGAGAGTATTTAGCGCGCTTCCACTCCAGGCCATCCATGTTCGTAATCACAACAGATTTTTTTGGGTGGAAACAAAAAAAGACCGAGCTACTCGTATATCCAAGCTCCAAAATCACATCGAACTTTTTAGTTCTCGTATCAAGAATTGATAAAAAGTCATACACAAACTGTCCAGCAGTACCAATGGTCTTTTCCGGATCATATATGTGGCGAATTTTCACATCACGCCAAACATCATTCTGATATGGATGTGAATGTGAATTATAGACCGTGACATCGTGCCCTTTCTTAACCAACCCTAGCGCCAAATACTCAGCAAATTGTTCAAAGCCACCGTAATTATTGGGTATGCCCCTGGTTCCCAAAATTGCTATTTTCATTTAATGCCTTTGAAATTTAATATCTATATCAGATGATATATGTTTATAAAAATTTGATTTTTTAAATTACGTTTTCGATACGGTTGCTTTAAAATTGTCATGGCAAATATTTTCACCACACTTGTCATAAAAAGTCTGCAGCCTTTGTTTTGCATATTGATTTATTTATCTGGGATAGTTTGTAAGGGCTTGCAACTCTGATAACTAAGTTATCGATATTATTTGCTTCAAATAGAACACCATAAATCCTACTTTGTACGATTTAGTCCGAACCACCATGACTTTATGGAGCACAACCAATACCAAATATTTATAAATGTTTTAATACTACTCACTCGCACACTTGATAATATCGGTGACAACTTTACACACCCTGTCTTTTACCTTTCCATCTAAATTACCCAGATAACTACGAATAAATTCTTTTCTATTAATTAGATAATTTTCTGCTGACAGTCCTATCAATCGTTCATAGTCATCAAAATAGGATGCTGACAACGAAGTTTTAACACCTACACCGAATCCTTCGTAATCTATGGGATTTGGCATCGAATCAACTTCAACATTTAACACGTACCCGCCTTCCAGGCAGAAATCCACACCAGCCGTTGAGTTTACAACAATAGCAATATCGCCCGGGTTGACCCCCGCTCTGTTGATTGGATTAGTAGAGATATTAATTTTACACTTAGTTTCTAAAATTTTTTCTTCAAAAAAATCTACANTTTTTTCGGAGGGATGTAATTTGATCACGCCTTCGAGATCATAACGTTCGCAAATTTTTACAAACATTGAAATAACGTCTTCAGTAATCTTCCTATCAATAGGATTTGGAAAGAAATATATTTTTCTTTTGTGAGCAAAGTCAATCACAGCAATAGTCTTATACCCTGAATCATCAGACCTGAGATTACCCACTTCAATCAACCGCTCGCCATCTACACCACACTCCATAAACCATTGTTTCGAAGCATTACCCCATACAAGCATATGATCAGCATAAACAGGAATATATCCATACTTCCATATAGTGGCACCATGCTGATAAACAACTGTTTTTATTTTCATAATCCCACATAAAAAAACAACTATCCTAGATACTCTATGCGCATCAGATGCCAGCACGACAACAGAAGGCTTTTTAATACATAACAAAGAAAATATGGCACGAATATCTAASAACACTTGGAAAGATTGCCAATTGTAATAACGATAAACAGCACGCGCTTTTTTTAAACCAAAACTCAAAACCAAAAAAGAGAAGCAATCTTTATTTTTAGATATTCGTACACCGTGTAATATAAAATACGACTTGATAGATTTAAAAAAATCAGCAGCACGAAAACATTTAAACCAGGATATTTTTCTAGTAAGCTTACATTTTTCAGCAATTGTTTTATCCACAACAACCGCCAGCACAGAGTGCCCACTCTCTTCTAATGATAAGCCTATTAAATTAACAGCATCTATCATCGGGTCATTATTAACATCATAAATCAGTAACACTTCGGCACTTTCTTTGTCGATTACATTATCGAATATACTTGCCAATGCCCTAACCATCCACTCAAGATGGATTCTTTTTAATATCGATCTAATGTCATAACCATCAGCATTAATCTGTGAGCCCTCAAACAATTTCTCAAATATCTGAAGCTGAATCACTTTTCCTAAAGAGACTTCATTGACTAATGTAAAATCCACACCATCTACAATAAACCACTTATRTRRWWYWKYRARAYANTKWWWCYCWAACSYWKMTKGACCGTATAAATCACACATTAATTACATCTCGCTTTTGTGAAATAAGCAAAATAAAATACCTGATAAGAAAAAACATACAGATATAAAAAACTACCGGAAAAACAGTACCTACTAACGTTGCACCTATACCAACATTAATTATTCCCTTTAAAGACAAACTCATCATAATTGACACGAACATCCAAATAAAGGTTATTCGCCTTTGACAAATATAACTGATTATAGCCACAAAAAATCCGATAGCTAAAGGGAAAATAAAAACACCTGCATAACCAAAATTAGCGAACGCTTCACCAAGATATGTTACCGTAATGCTTCCACCACTGAAGTCATATCCATACACCTCCTTGTACCAGGTGCCAAAGTTTGGCTGATAACCCGGTAATAATGTATTTAATTCAATTAATAAACTCTCGCCATTTAACTTATCATTGCCTATAAAATCATTAACTATCCATTGGTAATTTTGTATATTGACAAATGGTCTCCATACAGCTTTTTCAAAAACAAGTGCGGCATTAACATCAAAACCTTGTCGAAAAACACCTAACAAACCCAGTACCGAAAAAAACAAAATCCCAGTAAAAAGCAGTTTAAAATCAAAACCTCGACAACGCGACCAATAAAATATCCCTATAACTATAAGCACTAACTCCAAAACAAAAGAACGACTACCTAGTCCTAACAAAAGAAAAAACGTAATTATATAATAGGAGACAAATAAGATAGCGAGCAGTAGACTTTTCCTTTTCGATGTGAACAAAAACAAGGAAAGCATCACTACAAAAAGTTCGCTTACCCACCTAAACATTAGAATCACGAACCCAAGACCTTTTCTAGCATCCACTCTATAATTGTTAGCATCATCAGCTAGAATCAACACCCCTTTATACATATAAAAAACCAGAATCAAGACGATAGCAATCGTTTGAATTATAAAGGCAGCCCATATGTAAGAAGAACTTGGCGTTAAGTGATTATGAAAACAACGGGCTAACACTGCTCCTTTTCTCCCCCCTAATAATTTATAAAAAAATACCGCACTAAAAAAAAGGGCTATATAACCATATAAAATCATATATACAACGCTGGCGGATATCTCAACATGCGCGTATCGTTCAATATAAGTCAGGGCAATTAAAAAGAAAAATGTATGGTAGTAATAAAGTGGAACAATCGGATTAGTTATATTCACTAAACCAATATAATGGTTTACTAAAAAACTAACGAGAACCAATGAAGTAATGACTAACAGAAAAATCATATACTGGATACTACACTTATAATTTCCATGGCATACTCACTAATGTTTTAGAATACCAGGCAACGATAAAAGCACTCAACGAAAACGCGACAATCGTTGCATAAGCCGCACCTACAGCACCGTACAAGTCAATAAGATAATAGTTCCCGATGAGATTAATACATGCCGCTAACACTGTTGCCACAGCCACATATTGTGTCTTCTCACAGTAAACCAGGTATGGAAAAAAAATCTGGTAAATACCAAATGCAATATATCCAACACATATCCATGGGATGTAATTTACTGCCGGTAAATACTGCTCAGTAACAACGAATGGCAGCAGCCACACCGCAACGGATGAATAGATCATAGCGCCAACTATTAGTGCTATGACATAGACATAAGTGTACTTAACAATGAGTCTTTTATCATCACTATCACCACGGGACATTTTTTTGAAAAACCAGGGCGACCAAGCTTTTATAAACGCATCCGAAAACAGCATGACCACCATACCAAAATAGTAACCTACTGAATATATACCCACTTCTTTCAAGCCGATCATCTCCTCGATAAACAGCCTATCACTCACGGTAATAATTACACCTGCGATGGCATGAGGAATTAATGGCACCGAAACTTTTAACGTTTCACGTACAACTTTAGTATCAATCAAGACCTTAAGATATCCTTGCTTCACCAGGCTAACAACTGCGACTATGCCGAAGACCAGAACAGAAAAAGCGATAGCTAAAGCTCGTCCTTCCCATGACATGTTTAGAAAAACAACAAAATAAATTGTTAAAAACAAATTAAGTGCCGCCTGAGACACCTCAAAACTCATGAACAAAAAAGGCTTTTCTCTGGTCCTAATAAGCGTTAAATTAATAAGATTAGACATAGCCATAAATGCGAGAACAGGCATAATCAACAACCACCGCTCAGGAATTCCAAATATATCCTGAAAAGATAATGACAAGATAACAAGTGCGCCGAAAAAGATAAAGCAGCTAAAAAATAGAATCAGATATAGATTGAAAATTAAAATAGCTCTCTCGTCTTTCGTTTGAGAAAAATATTTTTTAGGTATATTTACATTTAAACAGAGACCAGATGCAGCTTGGCTAAATTGTATGCTCAGCTGAATAATTGCGACAAGACCGAATTCAACCGGACTTAAATATGAAGTCAATAACGGCAGCAAAAGAAAGGGCACTGACTTCCCAAACAAACTGCTAAATAAATAGATAAGTGACGCTTTGACCACGTCATTTTTCCCTTATTTTAGAGAGCCCATCTATAGTAATCGACTTTCGAAACAAGCCAATATTCATCTGAATTTTATCATTACTCCAATCCCACCACTTGATATCCATAAGCTTTTCAACAACATCCTTTTCAAACCTGGAACCAATTATTACGGCAGGTACGCCAGCAACGATAATATAGGGTGGAACATCCTTAGTCACAATGGCTCCCGCACCTATCACAACGCCGTCGCCAATCGTTAACCCCGGCATTATTACTGCATTTGCACCGACCCAAACATCATTACCAACGACTGTATGAGAAACAAGTCTTTTATCATCTTCAACAAAGTCAAATGAGCTGATGTAATGAAAAGCATGTGTAGACATCAATGTATAATCGTGAGGCGTCGCGCCGATAGTTGCATGCCACGATATCGAGCAGAAACCTCCTATTTTTGCGTTTCTTATTACTGCATTTCTACCGATGGAACTATAGCGACCCAATTCACTTTCATATACGAAAGCGTAATCACCCACATGAGCGTAGCTACCTAGTTCGGTACTAATCACGGTGGACTTGCGTGACAACCTGACACCATTTTTAAATAACCGTATATATACGTCTCGAACAGAATTATATAATTTTTTAATCATATACTCGATAAAAAACTCTTCATTTCATCATACGTTGATTCTATCACCGATATTGCATCATTCAGATTTTCAAAGTTTGTATTTTTATATCCCGCAAGAACTTTTTTATATTTATTTATTAAATCGGGATCATTGAAATTCAATTCCGGCAATTTCAAACTTTTGACCATTCCCAGTCCACGGCCATCCTCATTGATTAATATACTTGGTTTGCGCCTACTTAAAAAATCCAAATGTGCATGTACTCGATAACCAACATGAAAATCGAAGTCTTTATAGAATGATATTTTTTTCATTTCATACGATACATCAACAACTTTAAACCCTAATGACCTGGCTATTAATGCCATGCTTGCATAAGCGGCGCCATAACGAATGCTAGTATATCTGTCAGGAAAAACCCCTCTATGGAATGAACAGACTAACTCAGCCTTAGGAAAGCACTTCTTTAATTCTTTCATCAGAACAAAAGTCTGCTTCAACAACGAAGGTGTCGCTGGCGTAGTAAACACAATGCGTTCTACAGGCCTCACACATAGCTTCATACCCATAGAGTCAAGGTCATACCAGACCGGGCAACCTGTCATTTTAACGTTATTATAGCCTTGCTGTTTAAGAACCGAATGAGTCACTTCATCACGACAACTTGAAAACCTAATSCWWKYWTKKMWRKAGNTTMASARMYKTTTTTKACWWTTTATCGAACTGAAACAATTCAGGGTTACCGAATGGCTTCCCACTCCAACCTAATCCAAACGGTATAATTGGCACACTAATTTTAGTGATATCATTAATTAGTGGATAAATACCAGGGTAAATATTTTCAGCATAAGCTGGCCCACCCGCCAATACCAATGCACGTGAACCATTAATAAGCTCTATATTATCTTCATGATTTTTGAATCTATCTAACTCAATAATATCTTCATCTACATATTTTCTCAGTAATTTTCGCGCTCTAGAACCAATTAGATAATCACCTATATTTTTTTTCGCGCCCGTGAGTACTATAATCATTCTAAATCAGTCCTATTGTTACCTGAAAATGTATCCTTATAAATCATACCCTTTCCCTCAATATCAACCACCATCTTCCGTTTTATATTAGAAATAATATACGACACAAGTGATTCACTTATTTGAAAAGTATTAATTTTTAATATTCGCGTCATACTAAACTCTGTTTTATTTAAGCTCTGTCATTTTATTAATTATTCGTCTTTATATATACAAACACTACTCTAACAGTATTATTTTTACTACCAGTCAAGACGACATACTGGTCTTTCATTGAAACATATTCCATTTCAGAACGTCATCGTCATGTATGTCGATTATAGCAACCTTACCTATCACATCATCAATAAATTTCGGGCTTACACCATGAGCCGGACGTTTAAAAGTTAGGTCTGACTTCTCAATTATTTTACCTTTTGGTATTAGTCTATCCGCAACCAAACTCCTCCTGGCATTATTTCTTGCTGGCTCTTCATCTTCTATTGCTTCAACCTTAAATCCACCAAGTATGTCGAAGACTCTGTTTATATTTTTTCTGTATGTTTTCAGGTCTTCTTTATCCATTGCATGATAATGGTCATTACCCGGAAGGGTTTTATCATGTGTAAAATGTTTTTCGATAATAACGCTGCCAAGCAATGTTGCCATCTCACAAACTTTCATATCTTTGGGCAGGGTATGGTCAGAATAACCAATAATCTTATCCGGGAACTTTGACTTTAAATCTTTAATCATTCCGAGATTGGCATTTTGATCGGGCGTTGGGTAGTTTAAAACACAATGCAGAAGAGACAATGGATTGCCATATTTGTCTATCCATGACACAGCCTCAGCAATCTCACTAAGGCTACTTGCGCCTGTTGAAAGTATAATAGGTTTATTAAAGTTACATATGTATTCAATAAATGGTTTATTGGTTATATCGGAAGACGATATTTTATAAACATCCATCATCTCATTTAAGAAATCAGCGGACTCTATATCAAAAGGCGTGCTTAAAAACTCTATTTGAACCTCATCACAATAATTTTTTAACTCTWGMRKYKCMTMYKKSMAKMRWKAKTCATGTTTTTTAAATAGTTCGTACTGTGATGTTGTTGGCTCTTCATTCGTATCCCAATAAGATGGAGAATCTTTTGAGGCTAAGGTCTCGGCTTTATAGGATTGAAATTTAACTGCGTCTGCACCACCTTCTTTCGCTTCATCTACAAGGCGTTTTGCTAGCTTCATACTACCTTCATGATTCACACCAATTTCTGCGATCACATAAGGTTTATACAATTTGTTTTCACTAAAATTGAATGTATTAAATAGTTTTGAAGCAGAAATGACCGCGTCAGTTATCTATGATTTATTTTCACAACAAGTTGTTTTTGAAAAATTCAAACTGAGTGAAGATGATTTGCCTCGTATAAAAGACTGGATTATAAATAGCAATATTCGTAATTATTATTCTGCAAAACAAAAGGCCCAATTAGGATTTGAAGAAAAAATAGGAAATACCTGGTTTTTTGGAATGAACCGTTGGCTTTCAGGTTATTTATCTGACTCTGTTGATGATACTAAATATTTATCCAGCTTTGGAGACATTGCTGGACAGGAACAATTGTTCACCCAATTTTTTAACTTTCTGGATCAGTGGTATAAAGCCTATGAAAAATGTCAACTGGCACAGACCCCTCAAGCATGGTTTGTTATTATTCAAAACCTATGCAAAAACATTTTATACAACGATATAAAAGATGATTTTGAAACCAGAATACTCTCCCAATTAGAGAGCAAA
>NVSH01000048.1 GCA_002401185.1 Gammaproteobacteria bacterium
AACTCATGTGTTTCTTTGGGACGGTATTATATTGACATTCATTTTAAATGTCGTGGTAAAATTTATAAAATATGAACGGTTTCTACATCAGGTATCTTACAATACCCATTTTTCACACCGTATAATCGATAACAAATCCATAAAATTCGTATTCTAAAAGGTTTATTATGAAAACAACTACATGTATGGCGTTAGCCGTAGTATCTATCCCCTTGATGATGACCGGTTGCCTGAGTAACAATACAGCTATGCAGCAAGGCAACATAATGGTAAATGATGTTGTCACTATCTGCGGAGCGATGGTAGGCGGTCCGGGGGRAGAACGTATTAATCAGGAATGGGCTAAATACCCAGAGGCCGAAGTCAGCCGTCCGATGATAGAAACAATGGCAGAAGTATTACTTACTAATCCTGACGTACCTGAGCAAAATCGGCTTGGCCAATATAAGAAGTACCTCAGTTGTGCTGCCGGTCTTTTCGCGGTTAATCAAGTGACCAAATAATTACCATACAATGATCGCTATCTGGAAAGATGGTAAACCACCTAACAATACATACTATAAGAGACTCGCATTCATGAAAATAACCTTTTTATCAATACTAGTAACATTATTAATTTCTACGCCTGTTATGGCTGAAAAACCTTCGTGGGCAGGCGCTGGCAAACCAACAGCGGAACAAAAAGAGGCGCATCAATCGATAACACATAAAAAAGAAAAAATCGAAGCCGACTATAAAGATGCTGAAGAAAAGATAAAATCAGCTAAAAAATCGAATAAAGAAAAAGACCTCGATAACGATGAAGATGAAGGCAAGAATATAGTCAAAGATAAAGCTGAGAAAAAAGAAGCCAAAGATTTAGACAAACAAAAAAACATGAAGTCAGAACAGGTGCAAAAGGAATTAGATAAGGGCTCAGAAAAAGGTCAGGATGCTCGTGAAACGCATAGCAAAAAGTGGTGGAAACTCTGGTAAAGTTTACATTGAACGATGAATCTTAATCGTTTTACAACCCATGTCACCCAACAAAACTGCCCTATTTTTCTACTTCTTGAGTAAATAAACCAGCGCGCTTTTTGCATTGCTCTGCTTATTTTTTCACATACATAGGCTCAGCTTCAACCTTCAATAAATATTCACGTAATGCACTGGTGTCTTGATATAGAAGCTGTTCGTAGCAACACCTAACCGTTTCGCCACCTCAAATGGCTTATAGCTGCGCTCTGCAACCTGTTTTGCGTTACTGTAACGCTAATAGCATGTCTTAAATACCAGAGGCTTGCCAGGATTTTCTGGTTTTTATTTCAGCAAGATCATTTTGATAACTTCACCATTAAACTCGATGATATCACCAGCAATAATCTTTTTACGTTTCCGCGTTTCAACGTCACCGTTAACAAGAACATCACCCGATTCGATGGCAAGTTTTGCCACGCCACCACTAGGTACCATGCCGTCAAATTTTAATATTTTATAAAGCGCAACCGGTTCAGTTTTTAATATAACTTCACGTATCATTTGACCACCATTTCATCTTCTTCCTGTTGCAACTGCCAGAGATATGCATACAGACCGTCTTTATCCAATAGTTGTTGATGGCTTCCCTGTTCGACAATGCGGCCTTTATCAAGAACGATAATGTTATCTGCATCGATGATCGTTGACAGCCTATGCGCGATAACCAGGGTAGTATGTTGTTCTGCAACTTCTTTTAAAGATTCGAGAATCAATTGTTCAGAATGTGAATCCAGTGACGATGTCGCTTCATCAAAAATCAAGATGCGAGGATTTTTAAGGATGACACGGGCAATCGCAACTCGCTGCTTTTCGCCGCCGGATAATTTTAAACCACGCTCACCAACAACGGTTTGATACTTATCTGGGAGGCTATCGATAAAGTCATGGATATTGGCGTGTTTAGCGGCTTGTTGAATATCATCCTCAGTAGCATCCAGGTCTGCATAAGAAATATTGTGTTCGATGGTCGTGTTAAACAACACCGTATCCTGTGGAACGATACCAATGTGGTGACGTAAGCTATGCTGCGTCACGCTATTGATATTTTGCCCATCGATAGAAATACTACCTGAGTCCACATCATAAAAACGAAAAAGCAATCGCGCCAGTGTTGACTTGCCTGCTCCAGACGGACCGACAACAGCAACTTTATGACCACCTGGTATTTCAAAACTGACTTTATCCAGTATCTTTCTATCTTTGTTGTAGTCAAAACAGACTTCATCAAAGCGGATAACTGTCTCACTCACAGATAAATCTTTAGCATCTTCATTATCTTTTACTTCTTGTTTTGTATCGAGCAATTTAAGCATCATATCCATATCCGCCAACGAATATTTCAGTGCGCGGTAAATGATGCCAAGAAAACCTAGCGGGATAAACAATTGCAACATCATGGTATTAACCAGCACCAGATCACCTAAAGTCATGACCCCATCAACGACGCCCTGAGCAGCATAAATCATCATTAGCGTTACACCAACAGCAATCACCGCRCCCTGACCAAAGTTCAGTAACGACATGGACGTCTGACTTTTGACAGCAGCGCCCTCCCATTTTGCTAACGTATCGTCATATTGTTTTAATTCGTAATCTWCATTGGTGAAATATTTCACTGTCTCATAATTAAGCATGCCATCGACAGCATAACTACTGGCCTTTGATTCATGCGCATTCATCTCATGGCGATAATGCATGCGCCAATTTGTTACCAACAGGGTAAAAGCAATGTAAATAGCCACGGTAACAAAAGTAATTACTGCAAAATGCGGTTGATAGCTGCCCAACAAAATAATCGCAACAAAAGTAAATTCTGCCGCGGTCGGGAATATATTAAATACTAAATAATTTAATATCGAACTTAAGCTGTTGGTACCGCGTTCGAGATCTCGTGTTATACCACCCGTTTTTCTATCCAGATGATATGACAGAGAAAGGGAATAAAGATGTTGCAAAACACGTGACGCAATACCACGCATAGCGCGATATCGTACACGTGAAAAAATCGCATCACGTAGCWCATTAAACAGGCTAGACATTAAACGTAATGCACCATAGACAAGTAACAATAAAAGAGGTAGTGCCAATGTGGCATCGCCTAACAATTGTTTACTATCAAGACTATCAACAATATCTTTCAGCACGAGTGGCATGCCCACTATCGCTACCTTAGATAAGATCAAGCAAAATAACGCCAGTAATACACGACCTTTAAAATCCCATATATAGGGGAAAAGTCGTTTTAGATTATTGAGATCCTTACGATTACCGTGCGGCTCGGATGTGGGTCGGTGCATCATTTCCTGGCGTGACTACTGTGTCGTTTTAGCTGGGTTTAGGGTAAAGTTCAGAGCATGATTATAACGAAAAAGCCGTCTCGAGTTTTATGCTTATTGGCACTGGTATCTTTCAGCACAGTTTTACCCTCATGTGACAATGCTGCCAACTCGAGCATTCATCAACAACGCGCACAAACAACGTTACACCGTGTTCAGACGGTCACCGTAGAAAACAAAGCCGTTGCATTAACGCAGACAGTTTCTGGCACTTTAGAAGCGATTATTAAGATACGACTATATAACGAGGAAAGTGGTCGTATTTCAAAATTACCTTATCACGAAGGAGATGTTGTCAAAAAAGGCACGTTGCTTGTTCAACTGGACGATGCCTTTTTACAGACCGATGTGTCCATCGCAAAAGCATCAAAAGAACAGGCGAAACTCGATCTATCTCGATTAAAAAAACTCTTAGCTAAAAAAATCTCAACCGAAGAAGAAGTCGCCAGAGCACGTACAACATTCAACCTCGCTGTCGCTGAAGAACAACGACAAACAACACGTTTACAACGATCTAGCATAACAGCTCCCATCGATGGGTTAATTACAAAACGATTTTATGAACCAGGAGACATGCTCCCGCCACAGTCACACATTCACACAATCGTCGACCCAACGGCTTTACGTTTAAAAGTCAGTCTAGCTGAACGCTGGTTACCCCATATCAAAAACGATCAAGCGGTAACCCTACATATCGACGCGCTTGGCGATATTGATTTTATGGGAAAAATCACACGTATCCACCCTACCATCGATGCAAGCACACACAAAGGCATTATCGAAATTACGCTTAACCAAGTTTCAAAAGGTGTTTCAATCGGTCAATTTGCCCGTGCAGAAATTGTACTCACTGCCACTGACCGCCTGGTTATCCCTGCACATACGGTTCACTTCGAACCAAAGGGCGCTTATGTATATCGAGTGATAAAAAATGATCATGAAACAATCGTAGAAAAAATCCACTTCAAACAAGGCCAACCTTTTGGTTCACTGACTGAAATCTATTCCGGCTTAATGGCTGGAGACCAGGTCGTCAGCCGAGGTCATCTAGGGTTACGCGATGGTAAAAAAGTTACCGTCATCCTGGAAGCGCCAGATAATAATCAATGAAACAACGTTTTCGTACAGGCGGACTTGCGGCATGGTCAATACGTCACCCTATCGGGGTAAGCATGTTAACGCTGACGGTTATTTTTATTGGCCTGTTTTCCTTCGGACAACTTGGCATCAATTTATTACCACATATTATTGCACCGGAAGTTCGCGTTCGAATAATTGACCCTGGCGTACCTGCCAGCATCATGGAAGATCAGGTAACACGCCTGTTAGAAGAACAGTTAGCCATCACTGAAAATGCTATCTCCGTAGTCTCGCAATCCAGCGAAGGTCGCAGTGCTGTTGATTTAAGCTTCCCCTACGGCACAGATATCAACTACGCCTTACGTGATGCCAGTATTCGACTCGATAGAACTAAACGTTTGTTACCTGAAAACGATGAAGCGCCTGTCATTTATAAACGTGACCCTGCGCAGATACCCGTGATGGAACTGGTGGTAAGCTCCAGTAACCTGAACGCTATCGAACTAAGAAGCTGGGCAGACTACATATTTTCTAAATGGTTTCTAAATTTGCCAGGGGTTGCCTCAGTCGAAGTTGGTGGCGGCCTGCAACGTGAAATTCATATCATCCCTGATCAGGAAAAACTGGCCCATATAGGACTTTCACTGCAAGATTTTGCACGACAAATAAAACAACAAAACATAGATTCCCCCGGTGGCCGAATGATAGCTACACGCCAGGAAATCACGACACGTGCCGCAGGTCGATTTCAATCACTTGACGAATTGAAACAACTACCTCTACAAATAAGCTCACGCACGACGGCCACAGATGATACAAACTCAGCTACATCTATCAATCCAAATGTCAATATTCGTGTTCATGATGTTGCCCGGGTCATCGATAAACACAAAGATGAACGCTTACGGGTTCGCCTGAATAAAGTTTCCGGTGTCAAATTATCTATCCAGAAACAGCCACATGCGAATACCGTCGCGGTGGTTAACGAAGTCAAACACCGTTTGACTAACCTCAAATCTCAAAACGCGATCCCTGAAGACATCAAACTGGCCATTGTCGCCGACCAGTCCGTGTTCATAAAACATGCCATCAATAATGCTTCGCTCGCTGCCGGCAGTGGTGCTCTGCTCGCGATGATTGTGATCTACCTGTTTTTAGGCAGTGTGTTACGTACCTTAATTATCGGCAGTGCCATTCCTCTCGGCATTCTAGTGACCTTTATCATCATGGAAATCATGGGGCTCACATTAAACATTATGACACTTGGTGGACTTGCCTTAGGCATGGGTTTATTAATTGATAGCACCATCGTCATGTTAGAAAATATCGCACGTCATCAAGCTGAAGGAGAGACTTCCGATGACGATGCGATTCGGGCGGCGATCGAAGTTAACAGCCCCATCGTCGCTTCGACAAGCACCAATCTTGGTGCGTTGTTGCCCTTTCTTTTTATAGGCGGCATGACCGGACTGCTCTTTCAAGAACTAATTATCACTATTACTTCTGCCATGCTGGCTTCCTTGGCTGTCGCATTAACACTTGTTCCCGCACTTGGCGCAAAAGTAAAACAAAAGAAGAATAACACTATTATTATTWMTNAGWTAWYYMWYTTTATTAAAGTAAAATATAATAATAATTCCGACTATTTTTTAACTAACCCAGTTAAAACATTATTATTATTTTCTTTGTTATTCTGCTTTGCTATCTATCAGATCAGCATCACGACAAGAATTAATCTGCCCAATGTGGACGAAGGTAAGGTCTCCTTATCTATCACCGGCGACCCTGGAATGCAGTTAGACGAAATGGATAGCGCAGTTGATAAAATAGAAGATTTACTCTTACGGCAAAATGACGTGGCCAGTTTATTTACAACCGCTGGCGGTTTCATCTTTGGACGATCAGAATTTGAAAGCAGTAATCGTAGTTCAATCAGCATACAGTTAATAGCCTCTGATCAGCGAACCATTAGCAGTAAAGCATGGGCCACGCAGACGAAAAAACGTATCGACGCGCTTGAACTAACGGGTTTTAAAGTCTACCTACGAGTTGCTGGCATACGTGGATTACACATCAACCGTGGAAATGATGATGTCAGCATTCATATACGCGGTGAAAATCTTGATACATTAAGAAATTTAGGCGATCGAGCTATCGTCTTACTGGAATCCGTCGAGAGCTTAAAAAACCTCACGCATTCATATGAAGAAGTCAAAGAAGAACTTACTGTCCGTATCGATCGGCAACGTGCAGCAGAATACGGTGTTGATGCTAACACCATCGGCGAAGCATTAAGGATTGCGCTGGACGGTGAAATCATCAGTAACTATATAGAAGGCGATAAGAGCTTCGACATTCGCATACGATTACCACGCTTTAATAGTTATAACTCTAGCGTACTGCAAAACCTGATGATCGACTATAAAAACGAAAATGCGATTCGTCTTGGCGACGTCGCAAACATCAGCAGAGCAGCAACAGCCAGTATGATCATCAGAAGCCAACAGCAACGTATCGTCGCCATATCTGCCTCTTATGGTGATTCGGTAGACAAAAGAAAAGCGTTAAATGAGGCCATGACGAAACTAGCTGAACTCAAACTGCCCAATGGTTACGTACTGTATGACAACGACACCAATAAATCGCTAGAAGAAGGTCAACAAACTGGCTTAAATGTTTTGTTCCTATCCATCTTTTTAGTGTTTGTAGTTATGGCTGTTCAATATGAGTCACTGCTTAATCCATTGATTATCATGTTAAGCATCCCTTTTGCTGCCACCGGTGTTGCCATTGGGTTATTAATTAACACCGAGATGAGTCTATCAATGCCTGTCTGGTTAGGTTTGATCATGTTAACCGGTATCGTGGTGAACAATGCTATCGTACTGGTCGAACAGATCGAGATTGAACGTGAAAAAAATGATTCACTGATCGCATCGATTAAAAGTGCAGCCAATCTACGTTTACGCCCTATTCTGATGACAACCCTGACGACGGTATTTGGCATGATGCCACTGGCTATAGGCATAGGTGAAGGTTCCGAGATGCTGCAACCATTGGCATTTGTTATCGTTTGGGGTTTGAGTTTCTCTTTGKTTGTCAGCTTGATATTGGTACCCAGCCTTTATGCTTTATTCCATAATAAAAGCATAAAGCACTGAATGTTTAGTGGAATTTATTGCCTAATTATTGACGAAATTTATGCTAATATAGCACCATTAAGCACTAAACATTGCCGGAGAGTTATATGTCCCAAGTTCAATTTAATACCCAGATAACCGATCAGRTCATCGTTTCAGATGAAGCGGTTAAACAGTTACTTGCCCTCACTGAGGRTGAAGAAGATGTTAATGGCGTACGTATATTTGTTTCAGGCGGTGGCTGTAGCGGTATGACCTACGGTATGACCTTCGTCGACAAGCCCACGGTATTTGATACCACGCTTGAAAAAGATGGACTTAAAGTACACGTTGACGCAGTTGCGCTAAGTTTTCTCGAAGGTGTCGAGATCGACTATCAAACCGAAGGTGCTAACGCCAGTTTCGTGTTCAAAAATGTATTTGCCAACTCTACCAGTGGCGGCTCCTGTGGCGGTTGCGGCTCAAGTGATAGCGGTAGCGGCGGCGGTGGCGGTGGCGGTTGCAGCTAGTTCAAAAGTCTCATATAACGAATAAAAAAGGGCGAGTCATATAATTTATGGCTCGCCCTTTTTTATTTAAGCATTGTTGAAAAATTAGCCGATGTCTCACACATTAAAAAAACGACTATTACTCATTTCACATCACAACAGTTATCGTATCGCGCCGTATATAAAGGCAGCATTAAAACTTGATCTTGAGATAAGCATTGCTTCCGAGGGTAAACAGTCACTTGTCACCGAAGTTGCTAATGGCATACATATTAATTTTGACGATAAAACATCTGCTCTCGCTACTGTCCTTAAAGAACATAATAAAAGTGCCTTTTCCGGCGTACTCGGTAGTGACGATCACACCGTTGAACTAGCAGCGCATATCGCAAAAGTATTACATCTACCACACAACCCACCGCAGGCAGCACAGTATTCGCATCGCAAAGACCTGGCACGTGAGCGACTGACTTTAGCTGGCTGCCCTATCCCTATTTACTGTCTACTTGACCTGGACTTACCGTTAACAGAGCAGATAAAAGACATTTCCTGGCCCTGTGTTTTAAAGCCACTCAACATGTCGGCAAGTCGCGGCGTTATTCGGGTGAATAATAAAGATGAATGTCTTATCGCCTGTAAGCGATTAAAAGCTATCATAACCACCGCATCGGGTTCGTTTGAACAAACACATGTGTTGCTCGAAGAATACATCGACGGTATTGAGATTGCCTATGAAGGTTATCTGCACAAAGATGTACTCAATACGATTACTGTTTTCGATAAACCTGATCCGCTCACAGGCCCTTATTTTGAAGAGACCATTTACGTTACCCCCTCAGCCTTAAGCAAGGATCTGCAACATTCGATAAAAAACGTTATTCAAAAAGCCTGTCGAATCTATGGACTAACCACGGGTGCCATACATGCGGAATGTCGTATCGATAACAACGACAAGGTATGGATACTGGAAATCGCCTCGCGTACCATCGGTGGTGATTGCGCTCGCATTTTAGATAGCGAAAATTTTAGTGTCGAAGAGCTGGCCATCTCATTGGCCATTGATCAACCTATTGACGTTGCTATGCTAGAACAGGCGCGCGGCGTCATGATGTTGCCTGTCAGAGAAAAAGGTCTATTAAAACGTGTTGAGGGCTTACTCGAAGCCACTCGAGTGGCACACATTGATAAAATCGATATCATCATCAACCAAGGACACGAACTTGTGCCATTACCCGAAGGGAATCAATATTTAGGTTATATATTTGCCAGCTCGAAAACACCTGGACAGGTTACCTCGGCTATCCGAGAGGCATATGCAAAGCTTAAATTTATTACTGCGCCAATCTTTACTATCCATTAGTTTTGTCGATTTACGTTAAGGGTTGGCGTTATTTTTTACCGCCACCACCTCCGCCACCACCAGCCTGGAAACCAGCGGGCGCCTGCCCGAAATCGCCCTCACCAAAAAAGAACCCCACCATATGTTTCTCGATCAACTCAAGATTTTTCGTGTCTGCGGTATTTAATCCATTTTCATTAATGATCGTGGTCAGTCTCTCCAGCCATATCTTCCAACCAGCCTTGGAAACATTTTCAAATATTCGCTGACCCAGTTCACCTGGATGCGGCGGCGCATCCATGGCATCAGATTCAGTTTTTAAAACCACACATTGGACAGTATTTGCCATTTCTAACCTCTAACTATTTTCATATAGATGTTCTTCATGATGAGCGCTTTGCACGAAGCATTTTTGTTAGTGCAAGGCAAAGGTTGTTGAAAATAACGCAGCTTACAATTGTAAGTGAGTATTTTGAATACAAGTTATAACGCCGCAATGACGGAAAACATGCCTCATGAAAAGTATTTATTCGAATTTTTTCAACRAGACACCCTCATCACCGCAACAGCTGGCTGCGCATTGTTTTATCTGGTGTAATTCTTCTGCTGTACTATTGAGATAAACTTCGACCGGTTGATTCTCTTCTGCACAGTCACAACCTTTGTCATTATACACGTAAACGGTATTTAAGCCGGCACGTTTTGCCTGTGCTTCTGCTTCATATAACATATATTCAGGCGTCGCAGGGACATCACTGAGTTTATACGCAGGGAAAAATCGGGTGATATGCCAGGGACTATCGGCGCCGAGATTATCACGGATCCAGCAAGCTATTTCGTAATGTTCTTCTGGATCATCATTCTTACCGGGGATAATATTGGTACGGGTTTCTACATGTATACCTAAATCATGGGCTTTTTTAATAGAAGCCAACACCTCGCTAACTTTTGCGGGTCGACAGAGATCTTTATAAAAATCATCACGCATACTTTTAATGTCAGAACACAACACATCCACTTTACCAACGATCAACTCCAGCGCTTCATCAGTAACATAACTGTTGGATACGTAAACGGTATACAAACCTGCTTCGTGCGCTAATTCACAGACATCCAATACATATTCCAGCCAAACAGCAGGTTCGGAATAAGTAAAAGCAATACCTTGTACACCTGCACGAATTGCTGCATCGACCAGTTTCTTAGGTGAAACCCAAACCTCGGTCGACTGTCCTTTTGCCAGATTACCAAGTGCTTCCACACCCCAGGATATTTCCAGATTATGGCAACCACCACAGCGAAAACTGCAGCCATAACTGCCCACTGACATGACTTTTGTGCCAGGACGATAGTGTTTGACCGGTTTATCTTCGATATCACCAATGTCGATCGCTGACAAGATACCGTAAGACAGGTTGTATAAAGTACCGTTTCGGTTGACATGCGCCTGACAAAATCCACGCTGGCCATGACCTATCTTGCAGCGCCATAAACACAGGTTACAGCGTGTCGTGCCGTTAGCCAGCTTTTCCTGTAAGCGGGTTTCAACCAGTTGATATTCTTCTAACATACGTAAAATGCCTAGTGTGAGTTATGTGCTTATTTTATCAGTATAAGTAGCGAATAACACACCCTCCTTGAAGGGTATATAAAGTTTGTTTTGATGCACCTCGACGGTGTCGAGAGTAATATTATTATCATAATCCAGGGCTTGTTCAAGATAGAAACAATGTTTACCTGTTTGACATTGATAAGCATACCCAAAATTTTGCGTCGCACACATATAATTATACGCTTGCTGGGCACTACCTTGCGTATTGATGACAAAATCATATCTATCTGGATGAGGAAAATAACTGGCTCTGGCAGCATTCTGTATGTTACCTGCGAGTATGTCTCCAGTGCCATTTTCAATATCGATTAATAAAGACTGTACCATCTCTGCCCCTTTGGCGGCTAGCTGTGTCTTTATTTCTACATACGTAGCACCTTCATCGACGACTATTTTTTTCTGTATTAAAATGTCACCTGCATCGAATTCATGTACGACCCGATGCCAACTCACGCCAAGATCAGCGGCGTCTTTCATTTGCCAGAATAGTGGTTCTGGCCCT
>NVSH01000049.1 GCA_002401185.1 Gammaproteobacteria bacterium
GATCATTCTCACCATCGCACCAACGGTATTAACATTACTTGATTCAAGCGAACCTGCAATGACACCAACTGCACTATCAACTTGCGCATTTTGTCCATCACGCATACGCATCAAACCATCAAGACCTTTGACTAATTGATTATTATCTGGATTGACTAGCTTGATACGATCAACAATAGCCAAGGTGTCTACCGATTGACCTATCGGCTGAATAGAAATGGTTCCATCAGCACCGATTTGTAATTTATTATGAGCCGGTATCGAAATTGGACCACCATTACCTAGCAGCGCAAAACCAGCACCATTAGTCACTCGACCGACACTATCTATACGTAGATCACCTGCACGTGTATAGGCCTCACTGCCATCAGCGGCCTGTACAGCTAACCAACCATTACCATTAACTGCCACATCGAGTTCACGGCTAGTGCTAATAATACTGCCATATGAATAATCGACACCTGCAGCATTCGTCGTCGCATATACGCGACTAGGATGGCCTGGACCATATACCTGCTGGCTTAAGCTCGATTGAAAATCCGCCCGAAAACCAACCGTATTTGCATTCGCCAAATTATTGGTATTGATAGCTTGTGCTTTCATTGTTTCTTTAGCACCACTCATCGCGACAAAAAGCATACGATCCATAATAATGTCCTTAGTTATTTATCCAGTTTTTTTAACGAAGATTAATAATGGTTTGAGTAACGGCATCTTCTGCCTGAATGGTCTGTGCGTTCGCCTGGAAATTTCGTTGCGCGATAATCATGTTGACCAACTGCGAGGTAAGGTCAACGTTGGATTCTTCAAGTGCATTCGATTGCACCAGACCTAGACCCGCCGTACCAGGGTCACTGACAACGGGTGATCCAGATGAAAACGATTCTATCCATCCCGTGTTTCCGATAGGTTTAAGACCCTGGACATTGGCAAAGTTAGCTAACACAACCTGAGCCACAGTCTGGGATTGACCATTACTGTATCGTGCAAAAACAATACCGGTGTCATCAACATCGACACCTAACAGTTGTCCTGCTGTATAACCATCCTGTTGTAAACTGGTAACTGCAAATTCACTTCCGTACTGAGTACTGGCAGTAAGATTGACATCAAATGCCTGACCGGCCGTTGCGCCACCACCAGGATTAAATACAATAGGTATTAATGCTGGCGCGTTATAGGAACCATCTGAATTAAAAGACACGACGGTTGCGTCCTCTTGTACACCATCAATGAGTGTACGAACATTCCATTCGTTAGGGTTAGTCGTTGGGTCAAGTTTACTGAAATACAAGGTAACCGTATGATCATTACCCAGACTGTCATAAATGGTTGTTGTCGTTGAGGAGTTATAACCACCTGTATCTGGCACGCCAGCAATAAGTAGCCAGCTACTATCTGTCTCTGCTTCGCGGGCATCAAAGTTAACGCCACCTTGAAGTGAAGCTGTTGGGTTTGCATTAACATAAGCATTACTCAACTGCAAAGGCGCAATTGCACCGGTAATGGTGCCATTACTGTCTGCCAATCGAGCCATCAATGAAAGGCCATCATTATTAACGACATTACCGCTTGAATTAAGTTTGAAATTACCGGCTCGGCTATACACCGTTAAACCACCACCTTCTAATTGAAAGAAACCATTGCCACTAACAGCCAGGTCAAGTGGGTTATCGGTAAAAGCAATATTACCCTGGGTGAATTGCTGTGCAGACGCCTGTAAACGTACACCCTGGCCAATAGAAGTAAAAACATCTGCAAATTCTGCACGTGATGTTTTAAAACCTGTGGTCGCAGAGTTGGCGATATTATTACCAATGATATTCAGATCACTTGATGCTGCCTGGATTCCACTTAATGCTGTATTGAATGACATTACTATCTCCTGTTTATTTATCTATACGTAAATATACTTAATAATTTTGTTCTATTTAATCTCTGTTATTTCACTAAGTGATACTGATTGACCACTTGAAAGATTTAATAATGTTCCCGCCTGTGAACTATTTGTATTTCTATTAATATTGATACTATCGATACGTGACTCCAGAGAAACCACAATTGATTGTTGAGAATCACCAATCAATGCTTCTGCAGTCACCAGGTAGTTTCCTGCGGGTGCCACACTTCCGTCATTTGAAAAACCATCCCATTTAAATTGAAGATCACCTGCTCCGACATCGCCTAGTACCAGCGTTTTAACCTGCTCACCGGACGTATTGTAAATTTTAATATTGACATTACTAGCACGTGTATCAAGGGTCAACTGGCCAGTAATAGAACCACCCGTTGTTAACAAACCTTGATCACTGGGCAATAACACCGTCCTTCCAACCAGACTTGCTGCTTGAAATGACTGGTCTGAAGAAAGTTTACTTGCGAGCACATCAAATGACTTTTGTAATTCATTAATTCCATTGACCATAGACGACTGTGTTAATTGACTCATGAACTGACTTGGATCCATAGGTTTCGTCGGATCTTGATGTTTTACCTGCGCCACCAATAACTGAATAAAATCTGACTGACTTAATTCATCATTAGCTTTGTTTAAATCGGCATTGTTAACAGATGCAGGATTGATTGCTGTGAAATTATTTTCTACATTGATTGCGGGCATTATTTACTCCAATTAATATTCATGATTTTTTAACGACCCATATTTAAAGTTTTGAGTAACATCTGTTTTGTCGTATTAAAGACTTCCACATTATTTTGATATGAACGTGACGCAGCCATCATATTTGCCATCTCTTCAATCGAATTAACATTTGTTTTATAGATATATCCCTGTTCATTTGCTAATGGATGATCAGGTTGATATTCTTTCCTAGCAGCTGCGGTACTTTCGACTATGCCTACAACTCGAACAGAAGGTGTTGACTGATTCTGACCCGTATTGTTTAACGCATTCATGACTGCTGCGARTACTGGTTGACGTGAGCGATAAACACCAGCTTCTGTGGTACTAACAACATCTGCATTAGCTAGATTACTGGCCACCGTATTTAAACGAACCGACTGAGCACTCATCGATGAACCAGCAATATTAAATACGTTATATAAACTCATAAACTACTCTCCTTTAATGGCAGCCAACATGCCTCTGAATTTGCCTTCCAGAAAAGTCAAACTTGCTTGATAGCGTATGGCGTTTTCTGAAAATGCACTTTTTTCAAGTTGCTCATCTACGGTATTACCATCAAAAGAAGATTGATTTGGAACACGGTAAAGTATTTCAGTATTACTATTTACATTATTTTGGANANNTTTTRAMTTKRTTGTTGCTAGAAAAGATCCTGATGACATTTGAGATTCACTTTTGATATTCATCAATGTGGATTTAAAATCGATATCTCTTGCTTTGTATCCAGGCGTATCTGCATTGGCAATGTTTGATGCGATCAATTCTGTTCGTAGCGTTCTTACTGCCAAAGCTTGATGATGGATTCCCAAAGCGGAATCGAATGATATCGGCACGTTTCTCTCCAACTTTAATTTTTCTTAAATTTACAAATGCAATCGTTATGCCAACTACTTCTTACATACATAATGACAAATGAAAATTTATTAAAAAAACCGACTGAATAGTGCCTAAAGGAACATATTGTTATATTTAAGGATATAAATCTTGATATTTAATTCAAACAAAAAAACAAAACGGCAATAATTTACCTCCTTAAAGGCAAATATTTGTCGTATTTAAAATCAAAAATGAAGAGAAAGTAAATCTATAACAGAACGACGAATAAGAAAGTCATCTCATCCAACGCGAAATATTTTATAAAGTAAAAATAGAAGAATAAAATTGATTAACTACAGAATTTACAACAGCTAGAGAGCCTCTTATTAAGTCTGCGTTGAACAGAATGCGATTAAAATATTCTTATTCAAGGCGTGGAATGCGCGTAAAACTTGCGCTCTGCTCACGCCCCTTACCTACGTCCTGTAGGCAATAGCAGCGTTATTGCGAAGTTCCACAACGCACAGGCAGGACATTTTAATTGCAAGATGTCGATTCATAAATTAATCAGAGGTTCCCTAGGTTATGCTGCTTTAGACGTGGTGTTTACGCCACGTATAATGGGCAATATTGCGGTGATAAGTTCATCGGAACTAAATTTTGGTATGAATTTGTTAGCACCAACTTGTTGCACCATATTTTCATTAAAGTTCCCACTTAATGAAGAATGTAATAATACGTACAAATCCTTTAAACGTGGATCACGTCTTATTTCAGACGTTAAAGTATAACCATCCATTTCAGGCATTTCGATGTCAGATATAACCATGACGATATGATCATTTATTTTACCGTCATCTTTAACCCAGTCTTTTAACAGGGCCAATGCAGACTTTCCATCATTCATCGTCGTACATTTAACACCAATTTGTTCAAGTGCTCTACTGATCTGACGACGCGCTACTTTCGAATCATCAACCACAAGGATGTGATGTAATTCGTTATCATCAAATGATACAGACTCTTTTATTGTGCTGGATACCATTTCCGTTTCACCGACAACTTCCATGATGACGTGCTCAACATCGATCAATTGAACCAGTTCATCATCAACATTCGTCACCGCATTGATATAACTATCGGTATCAGTACCTTCAGGCGGAAGACGAATATCTTCCCATCTCAAATTCACGATACGTTCAACACATCTAACCATAAAACCCTGAATGCTACGATTGAATTCAGTGATAATCACATAACTCTCTTCTTGTTTCTCGATAGCTGGCGCTTTAATTGCCATACCAATATCGATAACAGAAAGCGTTCTGTTGCGAACATTTGAAACACCTTTAACGACTTTATGTGCCGAATGTACGATGGTTAATGGTGGGCAATGTATAACTTCACGAACTTTAAATACATTGATACCATACAAACCACCATCTTGTAGACGAAACAAAAGTAGTTCTAAGCGATTTTTTCCAACGAGTTGTGTACGCTGATTGATTCCATCAAGTATGTTGGGCATCTATTTTTCCACTTATTAAGTCAATATATATAATATCGACAGAAAAAATAAATTCTTAACCTTAACGACGCGTAAGCGTTGATAGATTCCTAGACATGGACGAGAGAGTGCTTATTGTTAAAAGCTTTTGTATGGCCCGAATTATCATATAAACCGACAGCCGAAGAAGAATTGGGCAAGATACCACGTAATATATCCAGTGCATGTTGCGACTGCCTGGAAGCTGTTTCAACGATGCTTCCATTGACACGATTTTTATCACGACATTTTTCTGCTACAGCAACCAGTTCATCCCATAGATCGGTCGATTTTTTATCATCGTGAAACACATAATACTTATTATTTTCCTGATCCATCGTTACTGATACGTGAGGCAAAGAATCCAGTAATCTTTCTCGCTGCTGTGTAATTTTTTCAAGTTGCTGTATTTTTTCCTGTTTACATCGAACCACATATTCAAGTGCATCTGCATGTTGTTCTGCGAGCGCTTCATATTCCTGTTGTAGTGATTCCAATAGACTATTTACACAATCTACTTCTGCCTGGAGCAACTGACTAAGTTCCTGTTGTTGGGTATTGCTTGCTGTGGTCATGATAGAGCACCTTCGTTATTTATTATTGTGGATTGATGCATCAACAACGATAAACATACAACCTCATCGTTAAGACTTCAGTACACTTTCAAACTGCATTAGTTTATCTGCAACTTTTGCAGCATCAACCTCATAAGTACCATTAGCGATCGCCTGTTTAACCTGCTCAACACGTTGGGCATCCACCACCGGTGTAGAATCAACAGAACCTGCTGCTTTACCTAATTGCGCCGCATTATCAGATATGCTCACCGTATCAGCTGTTGTAGATTGTCCTGTCTCAGTTCTGGCAGGCTGTTTCTCTATCAGCAGCTTATCCTGCTTATCATCAGGTGGCCCATTGATCCTCGACGGCGATATCCCATTGATATCTATAGACATAACACTTCTCCTCGATTAAATATTGATAGATTACTGCTTATAATAACGACAGCAGAAAGAAABACTTTAATATAACTAAAAAATACTTTATATCTCAACTTTAACTTCYCCTGTCATGGTTATTATACCTTCCAGTTTTTTTCTGGATTTYAAATTAATTACTTTAATTCGATCACCTATAGCACCATT
This sequence comes from Gammaproteobacteria bacterium, assembly GCA_002401185.1. Classification (GTDB taxonomy): domain Bacteria; phylum Pseudomonadota; class Gammaproteobacteria; order SZUA-229; family SZUA-229. The sequence continues at coordinate 6,155 of NVSH01000049.1, forward strand.
AGCAAGGGCCTTACCATTCATACGTACAGACATTGAACCCGATTGCGCCAGAATCGTCACCTGCTGACCACGGCTAATAATCTGAGGTTTCTTTAACATCGATGGTGTCAGCACGGCACCAGTTAAAACGCGGCGTTTAAGTTTCATGCCCTCACCACTTTTGATATCTTCTATATAGCCATAGGGTAAGGTTGCAATATCAATACTTTTTAATCGAATATCCACCTTTCGTAAGACACTTCCTTTTTGCAGTTGATGCGCTGCCACCAGTACATTTTCATATCGACTAATCGTGACAGAAACATGTAAAGACCATGGCGTTACACCATCACATTTTACACCTACTGTTGTCTTGCCAATACTGCGACTACCTTTCGGCATAAAAGCATGTAACGACTTATTACACTTTTTTAATTTTAATCGTGAATCTRATTTACCTATAGTAATCTCAGAGTTTGTTTTTYCACTACTTATAACTTGTGTTGCGACATAAGTTTTAGCGACATGATAAATACTCTGGTGACTTTGATAGGAAGATGCCATAGCTAGTGGCATCTGCCAAAGTGTCAATATCACAAGACAGACAATAGTATTGATTAAATTTAATCTATAACGTTTATTCATAACATATTTAATGACGATTAATAAATCTTACCCAGCCGCCATGGAGATCATACTTTTTTGCAGCCATGCCTACAAATACTTCTGCTTCACTTCGTTCTTCGAAGCCACTGACAACGAGTCTGAACACCTGATCACCATTGACTGAAGCTGTTTCTATGAATGGCGTAAGATCTGAAGAGGAAATCGTATCTTTCACTGTATCAGCACGGCTTTTATCTACGAAAGATGCAAGGTTAACTACCCAGCCACTAAAAACATCATTATTTGTTACCACTATTACCTCATTAGGTTTTTCTACAAGTTCAGCGATGGTAACTTTTTTAGATAGTTCTTCAAAAGCCATTGTGTTTTTATTTATTGCAATAATTATTTTATTTGCTGCGGCAAGTYCGCTTTCCAAATTAACGATTTTATTTTTTAAATTATTAACCTTGTCGTTATTTTGATTTGTTTTATCTGTTGACGGATGATTAACAGCATCAACCATTGTTTTATTTAAAGGCAAGTTTTTTGAATCATGTTGACCCAGTTTCTGTTTTACACCCAGTAATATTTTATTAATACTTTCAATACCTGGCGTTAATTCTTTATTATAAAAAGCTAAAGAATCTTTTATATTTGACTCTTGTATCCTTACTGATGCTTCTAATTGAGCCGTTCGTTCACCTAGGTCAAAATAGTAATATACCAAAGAAAAAAGTACTATTACAAATAATAGTGACTGCAACCATTTCGTATTTTTCTCACTGGCTAATGACATTTGAACCGTCGCATTTTTAATTTGTTCAAGCTCTTTTGATAATTCTGACGAAGAATATTTCTCTTGTTTTGGATTTTCCTGATGACGCTCTATAAAAGGTTTTTTATTATTACTTTTAAAATTGACAAGATTATCAGGCTTATCTGCATTCATGTTGGCAGGGCCATCATCTTGTATCTGTGATAGCACGCTACTTAAATTTTGATTACTATTAGCCTCATACTCATTGGTAGACGTTAATGTTATTTTATCATCTGCAACATCAAAACCTACGTTTTGACTCTCTACTTTTAGGCGAACCGATGAATAATCAGCAGGTGTCGAACTTTGATAATCTTTTTTTTGCGAACTCATCACAGATACTCTTAGTGATGATTAGCGTAAGAATCTTGTTGCCGAGGTGTTTTTTCCAGCGATTTTTTTAAACGATGAAAACACTCTGTAGACAGTTGATTATCAATAGGATATGTACCTGATATGTTATCGAATAAAGTAGTCTTATCAATTCGGTCGATTAATCTGGCCGCAGTTTCATCGTGTGTAACCGTTACAATTCCCGCTTTTAAACTAAACGATATTTTTGTATCTTCATATTCAAAGGCTTCAGTTAAAATTAAAGATTTTATTTTTTTAGCTACTACACTGGCTTCTTCTTTATCCGTGTCAGACAAAAAGATCAAAAGTTCATCACCACTGCTACCATAAACAATATCACGAGCACATGCTTTTTGTTTTATTCTTGTAGCTATTTGCCGAACAATCGCATCACCTGCCTGGCTACCTAAGGAAATGTTCATCCTTTCAAAATCAGCGAGATTAAATATCAAAAGCGTGTACGGGTCTTTATAATGGTTTGATCTTTCAATCTCAAGTTCTACGACGTCATGGCAATCACTATTATTTAATGCAGTGTTTACATCACTCTGTGTAAAATGTATGACTTGAAGATATCGCAAAGCCTGTCTTAAAGGCAAGGTTAACCCTGCGAGTAGTTTTTCTATCAGCTCAAGCTCACCGTCTAATAACTCAGTTTCACGTGTGATTCTAAGATTACCTAATGATAAACCTTCGTACTTTATTGAATAATCACACTGATGCTTAGCCGCTATACCATTGATTAATGTGGTTTTTGTTGCTTTATCTTGATACTCGATACTGTCACACCATACGGCAGCTCTTAACTCAACGACAAAAGTATCAAATAATTGATAAAAATCGAGAAACTCGTGTAGCCGACTAACAAAATCACTATGTTTTTTAGCTGCTGAAATATCTGCTGCAATTTCAATGGGTAAACTATTATCTAGTTGTTGTACAACAACGCGTCTTCCTGTATTTCTTTCAGTCATCATTTATTGCCTCTAATTTATCACTTACGTACTGAGGATAGAGCAATAACCATGCCTATTATTATAAAATAATATATAACAACAACTTACAAGGCAGAGACATGGAACGACAAAATTTTGACTTAAAAAAACATGACAGAGACAATAAAGCCGGTAGAAAAAGACGGATTCTTGTCGAATCAGGATTTAGTATCCAGAAATCCAAGGGACACTGCTTAAGAATTAATGCTGACGTGGAAGCGTTAATAAAAAAATGGCACCACACCCTTGTTTAGAATCATTATAGGCTTTGAGAGAGCCATGATGGCCTTCGACTATCTCTTTACTAATCGATAATCCTAATCCAGTACCACCTGCACTGCTATCGGTTGTGCTGGATTGTACAAATTTATCAAACACTGTTTCCAGTTCATTATCTGGAATACCGGGTCCCTGATCTTTTATAGATAGAGAAACAGCCGATACTGTTTTATTGTTAGTTTCTTCATCATGTACCACTAGATTGGCTTGCTTAAAATAAATTTCAACACATTTACCATCTGGCGTAAATTTGATTGCATTAGAGAGCAGATTTCTAATGACTTGCCCTATTTTATTGTCATCGTAAATTAGAACCGTATCAATATTTGTGTGTTCTATATTAACGGTTAAGGAATGCTCACGAAACAAGGGCATTAATTCCTCAACAACAAGAACCACCGTTTTTTGAATATCATGTTCTGCTAAATCAAATACCGTACGGCCTGCTTCAAGTTTTGATAAATCGAGTAAATCATTTAGCAGGAAAAGTAAACGTTGACCACTCTCATTAATACGCACAAAATAACTTGCTATTTTTTCATCTGTGGCAGTTCCTACTTTACCCCTACCAAGACTCGAAAAACCTAGAATTGCGTGCATCGGCGTACGTAATTCATGTGACATGTTCGCTAAAAATTCTGATTTAGCACGATTTGCCCTTTCAGCTTTTTCAGTTTGTATAATTAATTCTTCTTCATGCTTTTGTGAATGTATTTGTAACTGCATAACCTGCTTAAAATTATTACAAAAACCATAGGCACTTTTTATCAAGAACAACATCAACACAATAATTGAAACTTCTAATATATATAGATGTGTACCAACAATAAATTTCTGTAACGGTAAAGAAATAACTAGAGGTATCAATGTCAACAATACAAACATGAAAGAATATCTAAAGATGTATGAGAGCGTTGTAATAGATGCAGTAGCAACAATAATCAACCAGATAATAACCAGCATAATTGAGTGTTCATCTAATGACGGCAGTAAAATGATAGCCACGAAACCCCAAATGCCACCTGATAAGATCATGCCTACAAAAATATGCCGCTTAGCTTTAACATAATCCACACTGTTACTCTTTTTGCCACGGCGGTATTGTAGTGTCGCGTATAGTCGAAAACCATCGATAGTAAGGGTACTACATAACCAAACTGTAAAAATAATCATATCAACTTTTGGCTGCAATAAACCGTACAGGAACAATCCAGCGATYATCATTGTACTAATTGTAGTAAGTCGAYTATTATTAATAAAGTCGATCTGCRACTGCTCGATTTTTGATGTCAAATCATCCATTTCATCACTATCAGACTTAGGTGAAAACATTAATTATTTGTTGCCTGTATTATTTATAAAGCATTATTTACAATAGCAAAAAAACCATAACATATATAAAATATTCTAGGACTTTATGTATCATCACTTTTTGGAAACACATTTTGTATATCCCAAGTAGAACGTTCATCTAAACAGCATTGTATCTGATCACGTATATCATCTTCGACGTGTAAACCTCTATCAGCTAGTGGATTATTTACCCGTTCTAAAACGCGATCGAAAATTTTATTAATCGAACCTGTATTATCGACGATTAATGTACCGGTTTTATCCGCCATCGCTACTAATCGATCATGATTATGCCTTATTGCAGAGAATTTATTTCGATAACGTTCAGCGCCACCTCGCTCTACACCCGTTTCACTTCTTGTACCAAGGCGTTTGATATGGGCCTCTCGGTCGGCGACACAGACAACGACCCATACGATATTCGCTTTTTCGAATAACGATTCTGATAATGAACCAGGTATGAGAGCCACACCATCGATAACGGCAGAAATGTTTTCTTTAATTAAACGATTAATATTACCCGTGACACCAACCATGGTCATCAGTGAGTGCGCATAAAACCAGTCAAGATTATCTTCAGCAAAAGATGAACCGATAACTTCAGGGAATAATTGTTCTGCACGTTCTTTACCCAGTAAAAAAGCAATGGTCTCTCGTACCACAGACCGTGAAGCCACATCAGAAGAAAAGGTTGTCGGTATACCCAAAAATTTCGAGATGTGTCGCGAGATTGTCGATTTACCCACACCCGATGTGCCTGCTATCAACACTATCGTCGGCTTATCAAGATCTTTCAGGTGCGGGTAATTATCCAGACGTGATATTAACCAGCGAAAATAATTACATAGACTTTCTGATGAAAATTTATACGCTGCTCTGATGACAGACACGTCACTTGCGATAAGTTCAGACTGCTTAACTAAA
>NVSH01000050.1 GCA_002401185.1 Gammaproteobacteria bacterium
CTTTTCTCCTGCATTTTTAATTGCATTGAGTCCAAACCGAATTTTGCCACTATGAGTGGTAAAAAATAACTTACTTTCGTTAATATCAGGAGGAAGTACAGGAATTCCCATCTCTCGACATTCATAAATCAATTTTACAATACTATCAGGGCGACTCATATCGGTGGTTAATAAGGCTGCCATAAACTCAACAGGATGATATGCCTTCAACCAAGCTGTTTGATACCCCACTAAACCATAAGCGGCAGAATGAGATTTATTAAAACCGTAACCCGCAAATTTTTCCATCAGGTCGAAAATACGGGTAGCTAGCTTTGCATCGACGCCACGCGCGACCGCGCCYTTCATARACARATCTCGTTGCTCGGCCATTACCTCGGCTTTTTTCTTACCCATTGCCCGGCGCAGCATATCTGCACCACCCAAAGTGTAATTAGCCAGAACCTGGGCGATTTGCATCACCTGTTCCTGATAAAGAATAACCCCGTATGTCGGCGCCAGCACCTGTTCAAGATCCGGATGAAAATAGTCAACTTCAGCACGGCCATGTTTTCGATTAATAAAATCATCAACCATACCCGACTGCAATGGGCCCGGACGAAACAACGCAACCAGCGCGACGATATCTTCAAAATTATCGGGACAGAGACGGGTGATGAGATCCTTCATACCACGTGACTCTAGCTGGAATACCGCGGTGGTATTCGCCGCCTGTAGCAAATCAAAAGTAGCTTGGTCGTCTAGCGGCAGCTTCTCGATAGACAGTAAATCTTCACCTGTTTTTTTGCGACGACGATTAACGTGTTTCACCGCCCAATCAATTATGGTTAAGGTACGAAGACCTAAAAAGTCAAATTTCACCAGGCCAACGGCTTCAACATCATCTTTATCGAACTGGGTGACGATACTCCCCCCGCCTTCTTCGCAATAAAGCGGACTAAAGTCAGTTAATACGGTGGGTGAAATAACCACACCGCCGGCGTGTTTACCGGCATTTCTGGCGACACCCTCCAGCGATAGCGCCATGTTCAGAATTGCGGCCACGTCCTCTTCGTTTTCATAGGCAGTTTTTAAGTCTTCCGATTCAGCCAACGCTTTTGTTAACGTCATGCCCAGATCGAAAGGTATCATCTTGGCGAGTCGATCGACAAAACCATAGGGTTGGCCCATGACACGACCGACATCTCGCACCACAGCTTTAGCGGCCATGGTGCCATAGGTAATAATCTGGGAAACGCTGTCACGTCCATATTTTTGCGCCACGTAATCGATCACCCGATCACGRCCTTCCATACARAAATCGACATCAAAATCTGGTAGCGATACCCGCTCAGGATTAAGGAAACGSTCGAACAATAAATCAAATGCCAGCGGGTCAATATTGGTTATCTTTAGCGCATAGGCAACCAACGAACCTGCACCAGAACCACGCCCCGGCCCAACAGGAATATCATTATCTTTCGACCACTGGATAAAATCGGCCACGATTAAAAAATATCCGGGAAAGCCCATGTTATTAATAACATCTAGCTCTACCTGTAATCGCTCATCATATTCTTTTCGTTTTTCGAGATAATCATCGGCAGTATTATCAAGCAAAACATTTAACCGAAGCTCTAAGCCTTCACGAGAAACACGGCAAAAATAACTCGCTTCAGTCTCACCTTCTGGAATAGGAAATTGCGGTAAAAAACTCTTTCCAAGTGTGATTTCAAAATTGCAGCGTTTTGCAATCTCAACCGTGTTCACCAGGGCTTCAGGAATATCGGCAAATAACGTTTGCATTTCTTCTGTGCTACGAAGGTATTGCTGCTCACTGTAATTTTTCGGACGACGAGGATCGTCCAGGGTGCGGCCATCATGGATACAGACACGGGCTTCGTGCGCATCAAACTCATCCGATGTTAAGAATCGAACATCGTTGGTCGCCACGACTGGAATATCATTATCGATGGCAAGTGCCACCGCATCGGCGATATACACTTCTTCATTTTCCCGCCCGGTACGCTGTAGCTCGATGTAGAATCGATTCGCAAAATGGACCTGCCAGAAGTTTAATCGTTGCAACGCCAGATCTGCTTGCCCAGCGAGCAAAGCACGCCCGATATCACCCTGGCGACCACCTGATAATGCGATGATACCTTCTGCTTTCTGTGCTATCCATTCCGCCTGCATGATTGGCACACCTCGGTGCTGACCTTCGAGGTAACTTCTAGAAATAAGCTCAGATAGATTGAGGTAACCCTGTTTGGTCTGCGCCAGCAAAACCATCTGAAAAGGTGCTTCCTGGTCATCTCCATGTCTAATGAGTGCATCGACACCGATGACGGGTTTAATGCCCGCGCCCAGAGCTGCGCGTGTAAACTTGACCATGGCAAATAAATTGCTCTGATCAGTTAAGGCAACGGCGGGTACGTTTTCATCCGACAATGCCTTCATCAGCGGCTTCNACNACSCANGWCACCRNCCASCWWSKRGTAYYCSRWMTSRRYCSNTNCAGATNGMATWRWRCNNGGYTNTRTYGWCRCGWSSSAYGCCACCTGAATACCTCTGTTTGAATAAGAGATAAGTGTATCAAATCAGTAGGAGCTCAACAGGAAATTATTCGAGATTCTCTCGTTAATTATTCAACCATTATTTCGAACAAATCTGAGAAAGTTGTTTACACTCGGATACCACAGAGTTACTCGTTATAAAACTTTAATCTCTATGTCACAAAAATAATTAGCCAGGAATTTAGTACATTTTTTTGAAAACATATTTATAAGAAGAAAAGGTACGAAGTCTTAGATTAGTCCGTATCAAAATCCCATTTACCATCATCCGTTTGACAGAATGAGCGATCCGACGCATGTAGTGCTTTATCTTTTTCAAACAGTTTAAACGATAGGGCTCGACACTCAATTTCTGAGTATTCCCCTTCGTTATATATCTTAGTCAACACAATATCACCATGTCGCTTAGATTCAGTGTTATTCCACGACTCTTCGTCATTGACAGAACCAGTATTTAGCAGTCGTAATGCAGCCTGTTCGATTAGTGAAAAATCTTTTTTACTGAATTTTTTAGCATCTTCTGCAGACAGRCCAACGATACCTTGACCTGCATCGGCCAGTAATGAAAAGGGTGCCATTATGATACCGGAAAAAATCCCAGTGATTGCCCCCTGGCTAGCCTCTTTACCTGCTATTCGTGCTTTATCGATCAGCGAATCCGCTCGGTCCATCATCGGCGGAATCGACTCGCGGGTGGTTTCAACCTCCTGTAACACTTCTGCTATCAAGGGCCTGGAAGCTTCAATCTGTTTTGTCACCCCAACAACAGCAGCAGAGGCTTTATTTGCACTGGAAAGTATCGTCGGCAATTTTCGACGTATCGCCGCTGACTCTTTGAGCACCGCAGGTATCTGGTTTCGTGTTTGCTCAACTTCCCTGAGAAGCGAAGGAATGATTTTTCTCGTTTGTTGTATTTCGACGAGGATAGGCGGAATCATTTTTCGGGTTTGTTTAACCTCTTCAAGTATGGAGGGAACCAGCGCTGTAATTACTGCCACTTCATCTAAAATGGGTTCAATTTTTTCTGTGGTGGTGTCAATTTTCAACAGCACTTCGGGAATATGTTGACTAATAACAGTAAGGACATAGGTAAAATAAATGATGGCACCCGCAATCGCAAACAGTGACAATGACAAAAAATAAGAAGCGACTATTTTTGTACGGTCGTTATTTTTCCCTGGTATAGATTGCATCATCTTGTACTCATTCTGTATTAGACAACGCCAAACGAACCGGCGCATAACTGTGACGATGTTCTGGACATGGCCCGATGTTATTTAATATCTCACGATGGGCTCTGGTCGGGTAACCTTTATGTTGATTAAACCCGTATTCTGGATATTGTTTATGCAGTTCTAACATCTGTGCGTCACGTTCCACTTTAGCTAATATCGAAGCAGCACTAATCTCAGCAACACGAGAATCGCCTTTTATTATCGCCGTGTTAGAACAAAAGCAGTCGATCAATGTTTTGTTACCGTCAACAAATATATGATCCGGCGGCACATCAAGATTGTCAGCAGCCTCTTTCATAGCATACAAGGACGCCTGTAAAATGTTCATCTCATCAATCTGTTGTGGCGACACACTCACCACCGACCATGACAATGCTTTTTGTTTAATTTCTACGGCCAAATAGTTACGTTTTTTTTCTGACAATTTTTTAGAGTCATCAAGTCCTGCTATCGGTACATCTGGATTTAAGATGACGGCTGCCGCGACCACATTACCTGCCAGCGGCCCTCTGCCAGCTTCATCGGTACCCGCCAACAAACCGGTTATTACGGGTAATTCTTCCTGCAATGTTATTATCATTACTGTATTATTCTCTTTGTAATCAAGTTTCTGTTTGTCTCGTATACTATCAAAAACAATAAAATTTATTCATACAGCAGCACAGTGTCAAAAATAAACAATATCAAAAACATAGTCATCGTTGCCGGTGAAGCGTCAGGCGACGCGCACGCCGCACGCCTGATAACAGAATTAAGAAAACTCGATAGCTCCGTTGCTGTACGCGGTATGGGTGGCGATAATTTACGTGCTGCAGGTGTGGATATTTTTATCGACATGACTGAACTTGCTGTTGTTGGACTTGTTGAAGTACTCATGAAATATAACTTCATCAAAGGTGAGCTCGAAAAATTAAAACACAACATTGCTGCCAACCCTCCCGACCTGTTAATACTTGTTGATTATCAGGAGTTTAATCAGCGACTCGCCGCCTACGCCAAGAGCATCGGCATTAAAGTATTATTCTACATCGGCCCACAGGTATGGGCATGGCGACCAAAACGCGTTTATAAGATGGCCGAGATTGTCGATCATCTGGCGGTTATTTTACCCTTCGAAAAAAAGCTGTATGAAAATGCCGATGTGGCGGTAACCTTTACCGGCCACCCACTTACTGATGAAGTTGTTGCAGACAAAACCTGTCAACAAGCACGTGCACAGTTAGCTATACAAGATAAAACAACCCTGGGGTTATTTCCGGGCAGCCGCAGCGGTGAGATAAAACGCGTTTTACCCATCTTGCTCAAAACGGCAAAACTTATCCAAMAARCAAAACCAGACMTCCAGTTTTTRTTACCGGTCGCCAGCACGGTTAAAGTTGAAGACCTCGCGYCTTATGATTCCATGATAAAAGAATTGGCCATCATTAAAAGTAAAGAACCCTTCTACGATGTCATACAGTCTTGTGACGTAATCCTCACCGCGTCAGGGACCGCTGTACTGGAAATTGGTCTGTTGGAAGTGCCTATGGTCATCGTCTACAAAATTGCTGGCCTGAGTCATTTCATTCTCAAACAGATCGTAAGTATTAAACACCTGGGCTTAGTTAATATTATTCCTGGAAAAGAAATCGTCAAGGAATTCATCCAGCAAAAAGCCATCCCCGAAGACATCGCAGAAGAAGCGTTACGTTTACTGGATGACAAAAAATATTACGATAACATGCGACATGAACTGTCTTTGATACGCCCGCAATTAGGTGGTGGCAATGGTTCTAAAAATGTAGCTGCACTAGCGCATCAAATGTTAGAAGGCTTAGATGATTAGCGTCCAGAAAAAATTTTTACGGTTTTTCTTAATAGGTATCATCTCTATATTTTTGAGCAGCTGCGCAACACTGGACGGCCCGGAAAATCCTGACGACCCTTTTGAAAGTTATAACCGCAGTATGTTTGCTTTTAACGAAGGCGTTGATAAATATGCATTCAAACCTGCAGCACAAGGTTATGAATTTATAATGCCAAACTTTGCGAGCAAAGGTGTCAGTAACTTTTTCAGTAATATCGATGACATCGTGGTTTTTTTTAATCAGCTAATGCAATTTAAATTTACCGAAGCCGCCGCCACTTCTGCACGCTTCATATTTAATTCAACTTTTGGTTTATTGGGTCTCATTGATTTTGCCAGTGACATGAACCTGCCCAAACAGAACGAAGATTTTGGTCAGACCTTRGCKRWMTGGGGYRNTNAYCMAGKGGNNCWTATRTTGTAYWKCCWTTRMTWGGRCCWWWMWCSMTWCGNNAKACACCNNGCTKKANTTRCTGNYRACWGNRACCKATNNTTTGWTYYKRKTKTTAAACGCCAAACATTGAATCAGAGCCTCGTCACCCTGACTATAAAATACATCGATATACGGTCAGGGCTATTAAAAGCAAGTAACATCCTTGATGATACCGTGCCCGATAAATACGCCTTTGTTCGAGATGCCTATCTATCGAGACGAGAATTTTTAATCTATGATGGCAACCCACCTGATGATTTTGATGAAGACGAATTATTTGATGATGAAGACCTGTTTAACGATGATTTATTGCATGAAGAATCAATGAAGAGTCGCATAGAAATAAGCGTCGAAGGCAACTAAGCTATTTACAACCACACGATAGAATAATGGACATAATAGAAAAATTACTGACACTAATGGAAACCGGTTTTGACCAGTTTGCCACTATGCAAGGTGGCATTCAATTATTTACCGTTATAGGTTGCGCAGCACTCGCTGCAATCACACATAAAAAATGGCAGTTTTTTATCACGAAACTTGTCGGTGAGCTAGAAAAACAAAGCATGGTCAGGTATATGCTGCGCGGATCCAACCGAATCGCCTTCCCGATGAGTATGCTGTGCTATCTATTAATCGCCCGATTTGCTATCGAGCAATTTGGTATTAATGTCGTGGTTCTCGATATCTTTACCCCCTTACTGCTATCGATGGCCGCAATCACATTAGCCATATTCATCCTTCGCACCAGCTACGGCCCCAGTCCTGCACTGCGCGCATGGGAAGGCTTTATCAGCTTTTTCATCTGGGGAATCGTCGCGCTATATTTGACCGGCTGGCTACCCGATGTAATACAAACCTTAGACGATCTCTCTATAAGCTTTGGTGATTCACGATTCTCTATCATGTCATTACTCAAGTTAGTCGCTGCCATTATTTTCTTCATCATCGTAGCCAACTGGCTAACTCACTTAATCGAATCACGTACTCGTCGTTCACCACACATTAATCCCAGTATGCAGGTGATGTTAAGCAAGATCAGTAAATTCACGCTGTACGGTCTGGCGTTTATGTTTGCTTTGACGTCTGTTGGCATCGACCTGACAACCTTCGCCGTATTTTCTGGTGCTATTGGTGTCGGCATCGGTTTTGGTCTGCAGAAAATATTCAGCAATTTTATCAGTGGCTTTATCTTATTATTCGACCGATCGATTAAACCAGGCGACGTCATCAGTATCGGAACACGTTTCGGCTGGGTGCAAAGTTTACATGCCCGTTATGTTGTCGTTAAAGACCGAGATGGCGTCGAAACGTTGATCCCTAATGAAAATTTAATCACATCTGAAGTAATTAATTGGAGCTACTCTGACCGCTCCATAAGAACCCGTATACCTGTTCAGGTTAGTTACGATGATGACCCAGAAGTGGCGATGGCGCTATTACTCGAGGCCGCAGACGATAAACCACGCGTACTCAAATCACCTGAGGCAGCGGCCCGTTTTATTAGTTTTGGTGACAATGGTATCAATCTCGAATTACGAATATGGATCAATGATCCAGAATCCGGTATTGGCAGTGTAGTATCCGACATTAATCTTTCTATATGGAAAAAATTTAAAGAGAATAATATTAGTATCCCGTTCCCTCAGCATGATGTGCATATCATATCGAGTACCGAAGATTAAAATAATATTTTACGCGTACATGTCAAAAAAAGCAGGCGACATACCTACCATTATTAGCGGTGATACGATGAGGCAAAACTCGTCGATGGTAGCGGCAAAAGAGATGACCGCTTCTCCACTGGGTTGAATGTCATCCCTTTATTTTGATACGGTCGTTTCCTAACGTTTCGATACGGGTACGTCAGATAATTGTACTGATTGACGACCGATGGTTTTACCTGGTTAATGAGGGCGAGTCGCTGCAATCGTTTTAGTTCTTTCTGCTCGCGTTTCAACTGTCGTTCTGCCCGTGCAATACTAAAACCCTCAACGACCAATTTTACTGCATCATATCGTTGCTTAGAATCATTAACATGTTGTTGTGAAGGTGGTAAAGCAATGATGATCTTTTCAACCTGGCTGAAATCACGTGAGTAATCATCTGAATAAGTTATTTTCCCATCTGCAGAGGTATACTTAAATACTGCTGTAGCTACATCATAGGCTTTGCTAGACGCATCAGCAAAACAGGTATTTACCAGTAATACCAAAATCACAAACATGATTTTTTTCAATTTGTGTTTATCAATAGCCACAACCACTAGAGTACTCAAACATTCAATAGTTTCAAATATTGGTCATTACTCACTTCATACAACAGCAGTATCACCATTAGCACCACGACTAACTTCTAACACATTACGTAGTTGAGAAATTTTATCTATAATTCGACTAAGCTGTTGTAGGTCACGTATCTCTATGGTAACCGCCATACGCGCTGTCTGTTCAGGCTTATTCGACACCGTATTTACCGCGATCACATTGATCTTGTCATCAGATAAGGTTCGGGTTATATCACTGAGTAAGCCATGACGATCATTCGCACGTATCAAAATATTAACGGGGTAATCCCTCACGTTAGTGTCACCCCACTCAACTTCAATTAAGCGAGTCTGCTCCTTATCTTTCAAGTAGAGTATGTTATTACAATCGGTACGATGCACACTAACGCCTCTGTCCTTGGTAATAAAACCTACGATGTCATCATGTGGTACGGGCATACAACAGTTAGCGATTATCGTCAACAAATTGCCGACACCTAAAACATTGACGCTACTGTTTGATTTTTCTAATGACTTATATCTAGCTGGTTGCCGTGCAGGAATACTGCTACCTGTTACGTGACTTAACTCAAACTCATGCAGCATCGCTGTCATCTGCGCGACACTGATATCCCCTCTACCAAGGTTAATATAAAAGTCATCAATCTTATCAAGTTTAAAATGATGGATAACTTTATCCGGATCCGGCTTTATGCCATGTCGTTTAAATTCACGGTCACTCAGAGATTTACCATCCTGATAATTTTTTTCCTTGTCCTGCTTTCTAAACCAGCTACGAATTCGGTTGCGAGCACGTGAGGTTGTTATATACCCAAGATGCGAGATCAACCAGTCACGTCGAGGTGATGCTTCTTTAGCTGTTAGTATCTCTACACGCTCACCATTTTTTAAAGGGTAAGTTAGCTGGACTATACGGCCATTTACTTTTGCCCCTCGGCAACGGTGACCTATTTCCGAATGTACTGCATAAGCAAAGTCTAGCGGAGTACCGCCTTCGGGCAAATCAATAACGCGGCCTTCTGGTGTTAATATATAAACACGGTCATGGAACATCTCCGCGCGAAAATTTTCCATGAGTTCGTCATCATTTGATTTGGTTGAATCGAGAAGATTTCTTAACGATTCGATCCCTGGCTGTAAATTACGGTTACTGCTTCCCGTTTCCTTATAACGCCAGTGTGCAGCCACACCAAACTCAGCAAATTCATGCATCTGCTCGGTACGTATCTGGATTTCGACGGGTTTGTTATGCGGCCCATAAACAGCGGTATGCAATGACTGGTAGCCGTTTTCTTTTGGGTTGGCAATGTAATCATCAAATTCTTTATTAATATGACGCCACTGTGCGTGCACTAACCCGAGGACAACATAACATTCGGCAATGCTCTGCACGACAACACGAACAGCACGCACATCAAATAATTCATGGAAGCTACGACGCGTATCAGTCATCTTTCGCCATATACTGTAAATGTGTTTTGGGCGACCGTATATCTCTGCGCTCACTGCTTCTTGACGGGTAATCTGTCTTATTTTTTCGACGACATCGACAATAAACTGCTCACGCTCTTCACGTTTTTCATGTAAATCTTCTGCAATACTTTTATAGGTATCTGGCTCGAGGTAACGAAAAGCAAGATCTTCTAACTCCCACTTCAACTGTCCGATGCCTAAACGATTAGCTATCGGCGCAAAAATATCCAGACTTTCACGAGCCACATCCAGCTGCTCATCGGAATCTGCCAATTTAAGTTGTCGCAAACGCTGAACACGAAATGCAAGTTTTATTAACACTGCACGCACATCATCAACCATCGATAACAGCATGCGGCGTAAACGTTCGACCTGTTCTGGCGATACTTCATCTTGTGTACTGTGAAATCTATGCAAACGAGCAACACTTTGTATCAGCTTTACGATGTTTTCACCGTAGGTTTTTGTCAGCTGATTAAAATCCAGAGTTTTTAATAAGGTTTGACTGCTTAACAAAGTTGCAATAAGTGTGGTTTCATCAGCACCTAGTTCACTCAACAAAAGTGCGACATCGAGAGAATTAGGTAGTGTTGCCTCTGTAGATTGGTTCCATACCTGTACACAGGCATGGCGCAACAGGCTATTTTCTTCGATATCAACACCTGCCAGATGATGCAAGTATTGATCGATAGTGAAGTCTTTGRTAATKMNAWWAAAATTATGTGTTTTCTGCATCTATCTACTAATCCGATTTATACTAACCAAACACCGCTTTACCACRTGTTTGGTCTCGTACATTAAGAAAACAGTTCAAGGTGATTTCACCACAAGGTGTGACGAAAATATAAAACTAATGCACTTCGAGGATGGTCATCTATTACGACATTGAAGCGACGTAACCTGACAGACGTAACTTTGCATTGTAAAGAATATGATTATTACAGAATGTAATAACGTAAAGCTAACTTTCCCTGCAATCTGAACACTTGCCATACAGTGTCAGACTATGATCCGTTATTTCATAATTTTTTTCAGCAGCGACCTTATCTTGCCTGGCCTCTATCAACTCATCATAAAATTCTTCTACTTTCCCGCAGATAACACAAACGATATGGTCATGATGACCTTTCTCATTTAATTCAAAGACGGCCTGTCCACCCTCAAAATGATGGCGTTCAACAAGGCCGGCAGTTTCGAATTGCGTTAATACTCGATAGACCGTCGCCAAGCCAATCTCTTCACCATCATCCAGTAATGCACGATAGATATCTTCTGCACTCTGATGCCTTACTTCAGACGATTCTAAAAGCTCGAGGATTTTCATTCTCGGAAGCGTTATTTTCAACCCTGCTTTTTTTAAATCACTTGATTCCATAAAACTTTCTACTGATTCTCATGGTCATATGCGGTAGTATTTCCGCTCTTTTACAGTCAACGCCATTTAACCACGTTTTTGATGCTTTACACCACTCTCAATAATTTAATATGAAACTATTTATAAAAGCCTGCCTATGGCATAAGCCTTGGCAAACCCTTGTTGCACACACCTCTGTACTAACAATTACATT
>NVSH01000051.1 GCA_002401185.1 Gammaproteobacteria bacterium
AGTCGGTTGGTATCTGCAATGTTTAATGCAGGTAAGTTCTCAAAATTTATCTTGAGGACAGCAAGATCCGTGTCGGGGTCAGAGCCGATAAGTTCGGCTTTTGCAACTTGGCCATCATTTAATCTGACACGTATTTCATCGCGCTTAGAGATAACATGGTAATTCGTCAGGATATAACCATCTGCATTGATGATGACGCCAGAGCCAGAGCCGATTTCTGCTTTACGTTTTGGCCGATGTGGAGAGTTCTTGCTCAGGAATCGTTGGATTATTATTTCATCTTCGTCGTTATTAATACTGGGCTCTGACCATAAGATGGTCTGGATACTCACGACGGCTGGTGCGGCCTTCATTACAGCATCGGCAAACCCTCGGTAGTTATGCTGCACATCGGTCGGGTTATCCGTGCTGTTGGTTTGCTGTGGTTGTGATTGAGCGAAAGTAAGATTAATATCACCTCGATAGAGAAGAATGATGGAACCTAAAATAATACCGGTTAGCAGCCAGGCGATAAAATAGACTAAAGTGAAGTTTTGTTTTTGCATGTAATTATTTATCTGATTGTTTTTATTGTGTTTATTATATTAAACTTGGATAAAATGTTAATTTACGCTATCCTATGCGCCGTTTGCAACCAGTATGTTTCTGTTATTTTAAGATAAACACTATTTATGGTACAGGTGCAGGTTTGTGTTGCGGTAAGTTGTAGAACATTGTTGATGACTACTTTACGAATCAAAACTCTTATTTAATATTTGGAGATATCCAATTATGTCTACGGATAATGTAGTAGATACAAAACGACGACGCTTTCTGGTCAATGCCACTTCGGTGGTGGCTGCAGTTGGCGCTGGTTTTGTAGCCGTTCCATTTTTATCCTCCTGGATGCCCAGTGAGCGAGCAAAAAATGCGGGTGCCCCCGTAGAAGTTGATATCAGTAAGCTTGAAGTAGGTCGTCTACTGGTTGTCGAATGGCAAAGTAAGCCGGTCTGGATTGTAAAGCGATCTGAGAAGACATTAGCAGACCTGACGAAGAATGATAGTATTCTTCAAGACCCTAATTCTGAAAATATTGACCAGCAACCTGCCTATGCGCAAAACCATGACCGTTCTATTAAACCAGAAGTTCTGGTTCTGGTCGGTATCTGCACGCATCTTGGTTGCTCTCCATCCTTTCGCCCTGAGATAGGCTCTGTTGATTTGGGTGCCGACTGGTTGGGTGGCTTCTTCTGTCCATGCCATAGTTCTCGTTTTGATCTTGCTGGTCGTGTATTCCAGGGTATGCCGGCACCGACGAACCTGGTGGTGCCGCCACATAAGTATGTAAGCGATAACGTTATTGTTATTGGTGAAGATGGAGGGGCAGCATAATGAGTAATTTACTTGGTTGGATTGATGATCGTTTTCCATTAACAAAAATGTGGAATGATCACTTAGCACAATATTACACACCGAAAAATTTTAATTTCTGGTACTTTTTTGGTTCATTGGCACTAATGGTGTTAGTTATCCAGATTGTTTCAGGTATTTTTCTGACCATGCACTATAAACCAGACGCTGCCATGGCGTTTGCTTCTGTTGAGTATATTATGCGTGACGTGCCTTACGGTTGGTTGATACGCTATATTCATTCTACAGGCGCAACGGCATTCTTTGTCGTGGTGTATCTGCATATGTTGCGTGGCCTGCTGTATGGCTCTTATAAGAAGCCAAGGGAACTCATATGGCTTTTTGGTATGTTTATCTACCTGGCATTAATGGCTGAGGCATTCATGGGGTATTTATTGCCATGGGGTCAGATGTCTTTTTGGGGCGCACAGGTAATTATCTCATTATTCAGTGCCATTCCGATTATCGGTGATGACCTGACGTTGTGGATACGTGGTGATTYTGTCATCGGTGACGCAACGCTGAATCGCTTCTTTGCGTTACATGTTATTGCTTTGCCTTTTGTGTTGGTCTTTCTGGTTATTGCACATATCCTGGCGCTACACGAGGTGGGCTCTAACAATCCAGACGGTGTGGAAATTAAGAAACATAAAGATGCTAATGGCATTCCTCTCGATGGTATTCCTTTCCATCCTTACTATTCTGTGAAAGATATTGTTGGTGTCGTTGTGTTCCTGTTCTTCTTCAGCGTGGTGTTGTTTTATTTTCCTGATGGTGGTGGTTACATGTTGGAATATGCAAATTTTGAAGCTGCTAATGCTTTGAAAACACCAGAGCATATTGCACCGGTTTGGTATTTCACGCCTTTCTACGCAATCTTACGTGCGGTGCCGGATAAGCTTATGGGTGTAGGTGCRATGGGCGGCGCRATCGTMGTRCTGTTYTTCYTGCCGTGGATWGAYCGYTGYAAAGTTAAATCKATYCGYTAYCGTTCWATTATYTTTAAAGTGAATCTGCTTGTATTTTGTATCGGTTTTGTTGTACTGGGCTGGTTAGCGATGCAGCCAGTAAACGAGACGATTACTTTTTTGTCTCGCCTGTTTACATTCTTATATTTTGCTTTCTTTGCCGTGCTTTACTTCACATCTAAAAATGAGAAGACTAAGCCTGTTCCAGATAGGGTGACATCATGAAAACTACTGTAAAGAAGACGATAGCAGCACTTGTGTTTGCCATTTTACTGACGCCAGCAATGGTTATGGCAGCAGGTGGTAATGCAAAACTTTATACAGCACCTATTGATATTAATGACAAAGAGTCGCTTCGTCGTGGGGCAAAAGCATTTGCTGACTATTGTTATAGCTGCCATGCTGCTACCTTTATGCGTTTTAATAGGATTGGTAAGGATCTTGAAATTCCTGAAGATGAGATACGTGAAATGATGATTCATACACGTGGTAGCAAGGGTGAGCCGACTAAGATAGGTGATACAATGGAGGTATCAATGACCGATGAATATGCAAACGCTGCATTTGGTACGGCTGTCCCTGACTTGACACTGACGGCGCGTGCGCGAGGTGCTGATTGGATTTATTCGTATCTACGTAGTTTTTATGTTGATTCCGATCGTCCGACAGGTTTTAATAATACTGTGTTTGCCGATGTAGGTATGCCTCACGTCCTATGGTCGTTGCAAGGTCTGCAAAAACCGGTTTATAAAACAGTCATGCATGGTGATGTTGAAGTTGAAGAACTGGATCATTTTGAAAAGATTCAAGACGGCAGCTTAAGCCGTGTTGAGTACGATATGTTCCTTGGCGATCTGACCAACTTTATGGTTTATATAGCTGAGCCGATACAGGTAGAGCGTCGCAGCATGGGCTGGAAAGTTCTTTTATTCCTGGTCGTTCTTTTCGGTTTTGCTTATGCCCTTAAGAAAGAGTACTGGAAAGACGTTCACTAACTAAATAGTTACTGATTTTGCTCATGTAGAAATACATTGGGTAAAATCAGTATTGCTTCTCAAGTTTTTTAAAAAGCGATTTATCTCATGATGTCGCTTCTCCATTTTTGGAAATATTATGAATTTATATACATCGGCATCAACGATTGAATGCCATCGCACACGTATTGTGCTAAATGAAAAGGACATTGTCCACGAAGTTACCCAAGTTGATCCTAAACGGTTACCTGAAGATCTTATCGACTTAAACCCTTATGGTAGTTTGCCAACACTGGTTGACCGTGATTTGGTGTTATACAACTCACGCGTAATTATGGAGTATCTGGAAGAGCGTTTTCCGCATCCGCCATTGATGCCAGTAGGTCCAGTGCAGCGTGCACAGACGCGTCTTGCACTATATCAGATTGAAAAAGACTGGTATCCGCTAGTAGAAATCATTGAGACTAAAGGCGAAAAAGCGGTCGCTAAAGCAAAAAAAGATTTGACCGAGAGTATTGCCTCAGTCGCTGAAATATTTGCTACGATGCCTTATTTTTTAAGTCAAGACTTTACGCTGGTCGATGCTAGTGTAGCCCCTGTATTGTGGCGTTTACGTCATTACGGTATCGAAATGCCTGAGGAGGCAAAAGCGATTAATACTTATGCAGATCGTTTATTTGATCGTGAAGGTTTTGTTTTGAGTTTGACAGAATCAGAACGTGAGTTGAGATTATAACCCTAGCAAATATAATACTGTTCGCAACAATACCGGCGTCTAGCAGACGACAGTTTTGCCAACGATATTTCATCATTTCTGTAAGATAACGCTTATGCAGATGACATCGAGTCGCCCATACCTTGTTCGCGCCATGTATCAGTGGATTGCGGATAACGGTATGACGCCCCATCTATTGGTTGATGTATCCTTAGATGGGGTTCAAGTACCCGCCGAGCATATTCAGAACGGTAAAATAATTTTAAATATTGCGCCGATGGCGATTAACGGCCTGGTATTAGGTGATAGCGAAATAACGTTTAGTGCTCGTTTTTCCGGAAAACCTATGGCTCTGCATATCCCTATCGTTGCGGTATTGGCTGTCTACGCAAAAGAGAATGGACAAGGCATGATGTTTTCTGAAGATGATAGCGCTATATCATCACCTGATAGTAACAACGACGATGACCCGAGCCCAGATAAACCTAAACGACCTAGTCTACGTGTAGTGAAATAAGCGAGTTTTGTAGTATCGCTACCCACCCATCAGTTGGTGGTCAATGAGGTCGCAGATACAGTGTATTACCAGCAAGTGAACTTCCTGGATGCGTGCTGTGGATTCGGAAGGTACACGTATTTCTATATCACTTACAGATAAACGTGCGACCATTTCTCCGCCTGATTTTCCATCCAGCGCAATCACCGTCATATCTCGATCGTGTGCGGCATCTATTGCCAGGTTTACATTTTCTGAATTTCCGCTGGTGCTTATGGCAAGCAAGACATCACCAGCATGTCCTAGTGCGGTAACCTGTTTAGAAAAAATCTGATTGAAATGATAGTCGTTGGCGATTGATGTGAGCGTAGAGCTGTCTGTGGTTAACGCCATAGCAGGTAGACCAGGGCGCTCCATTTCATAACGGTTCAGCATTTCTGAAGAAAAGTGTTGCGCATGATCTGCTGATCCACCATTGCCGCAGGAAAGAATTTTGCCGCCGTTTAAAAAACATTGTGTGATGATTTTTGCACTTAGGCTGATGGGTTCCGCAAGTGTCTCTGCGGCCAGCTGTTTGGTGCTAATGCTGTCCTGGAAACTTTTATTAATACGTGAAATCAAGTCCATAATGTAGGTGCCGGCAGAATAATAAGGTTGTCATCAATAACTTCACACTTAGGCCGTTCTTTTTTTGTATTAGAAAGCATTGGTTATCCAGTCAAAGTTATATTGTACTTTATGTAAATTAGTTTCATTGTTTTTTGWKAYGSYTWYWWYMYCAAATCTGGCGTTTTCGTATTGTTTGTTTTGTTGTAAATATAACTCTGCTGTTTTGCGTAATTTTTGTTGTTTTGCCGGGGTAACACTTTCCAGTGCGCCACCGAAACTGTCATTTTTACGATAACGAACTTCGATAAATACCAGTATTTTTTTTTCGAGCATGATGATATCGATCTCGCCAAATCGGCAGCTAAAGTTTTTAGTGATAAGTTTTAAGCCTTGTGATTTAAGGTAACGATAGCAGGCCGCTTCAGCTTGCTCTCCCTGTTTTAAATGTGCAGCTCTTATGCTTTTTGTGTTGATAGGCAAGCGGTAAGTTACGTTTATATATCGATTATTTGTATGTTGGTTTATTGCGTAGAAGTCGCTATCTCAGGTTCGAAATGAACAGCTTTACCGTTACGAAATTTGGCCCATAGTAGTTTTCGTGTTATTCGCTTGCTTTCATTCAGTTGTATATTTCCCGTTTGGCCATCGTAGAATGCGTAATCATTGTCTTCCAGATAATCCAGATTGTGAATTAAGTGATAAGCATCAATACCCAGTGCAAACAAACGGGTGAAACTTTCTTGTTGTGGCCAGTTGTCAGTAAAGACTTTTTTTAATGGTGAATGGTTTTGTAGTACCCAAGGTAAGTCACAAAATACTAAGCCATTTAAATCTCGATCAAGTTCACGGTTAGTTTTTCCTGTATAAACATGTGATGTTGCATAGACAGGTAGATTGCCGGCACGATTGAATTTGAAAGCTGGCATGATACCGCGAGCAGATCGGTATGTTGCAACAAGAAAAATCATATCGATATCCTGACGTCGATAAGCTTCACTCTGCGTTCTTTGGCTAATTAGGTTCTCTACTTTACGGCGACGAATGTCACTTTGGTCCAGATTAAACAGTGCTTTGATTGGACGTTTGTAATCGTTTGAATTGGTTGCATAGTCTTTTATTGTTAATACATTGCCGCCTAAAAACTCATAGTGTTCGGTAAATGCTTTATTTAAGCGCTTGCCCCATTCGCTGTCGGGGTAAAACACGGCGGCACGAAATTTATTTTGTCGGATGGCCAGTTCCGCTACCTGCCTTGCTTCATCTTCGGGCGATAGACCAAATTGATAAAGGTTTTTTGTATCGTTAAATGTATTTTTTGAATAATTCAGCGTTAGTATGGGTATTTCGAGCTCTGCTTGTTGTGCGAGTTGGTTGATAACAACTTTATCCAGTGGGCCGATAAAATGCGTCGCGCCATGGGTTATCGCATTCTGGTATAACTGGTCGAAGCTGATGCTTTTGTCACTGCTGTTATAAAACTTGATGACAGGTTTATTGGCAGAGTTTGAGTCATTGTAGTAAGCACTTAATATACCCTTCTTTATCGTGTCGGCTATTGTTGAGAAGTTGCCATTTAAAGGTAACAATACGGCGATTTGTTTTTTGTCATTGGTATTGAATTGGTAGTTATCTATCAACTCGCTTAAAAAGGAGGTGCCCACCGGATGATCTGGGTGACGAGTGCCCCAGTCAAGTAAATCATCTTCAAGCGACCCGATGTTTTGTTGGCCTCTACGCATGACTTTGGCTAAGTCTAACCAGCCGTTTATTAACGCATTCTTACTATGTTGTTGGTTAAGTTGCCTGGTAGTCAGATTGGATAATGCAACCCATATCTTTTTGTAGTTTTTATTTTTTTCTGTTGTATCTGTTATGTATGTATCCAGTTGTACCCGGCGGTCAACGGCGTGCATGTATTTCCCAGTTAGGAAATCTAGATCTGCTTTTAGTATAAAAATCTGGATCTGTTGAGTGCGGGTTTTGGTTTTGGTTTTACGAATGATTGTGTCTGCAAGTACCGTATTTTTTTCTGCTATAGCTATCTGTGCAGAGAGTAGAGATATTTCAGCAGATGAAGCGTCTTTTCCAGCGGTTGATGCCGACTCGAGGGATGCTTGTCTCATGATCGCAAGCTGATTTTTGGCTAGCTGTATCCTGCTTGCTTCGATAAACAAACCGGCGGCTTTTGCACGGTATCGAAGTTGTTCAGCGACGGTATCACTGTCCTCGGCAAGTTCGAGTAGATGTGTTGCTTGCTCTGATAATATTGTCTGCTTGTCTGATAGTGGTCGTGTCTCTGTAGACGAGCCTGGTTCAGGTTTTATGGGTGAGGTATCGCAGGCGGAGAGCAGGATAACACCGAGTAACAAAATTAGTTTTATTGTATGTGATTTCAAGATAGTATCGGACAGGTTAGTATTGTTAAAATTCAACATATTAAATATGTTTTGTGAGTATATAAGTGTCAACCGAAAACCCTGAAAATAAACCACAAGTGTCAGATTTTGTCCGGCAAAGTGAGAGTCAAAATCCAGATGTAAGCGAAAGCACATTGTATCTTGTTGCTACGCCAACAGGAAATTTAGCCGATATTACGCAGCGTGCTATCTCGATACTAAAACAAGTTGATTTGATTGCTGTGGAGGACACGCGACATAGTCAGCGTTTGATGACGCACTACGGCATTAAGACGAAACTTTTGGCTTATCACGAGCATAATGAAGAGCGCATAACACCAAAATTACTTGATACGCTGCACTCGGGAAAATCAATCGCACTTATTTCTGATGCGGGTACGCCATTGATAAGCGACCCAGGTTACAGATTAGTAACATGTGCCCATGATGATGATATTAAGGTGGTTCCAGTCCCAGGTGTATGTGCAGCCATTGCAGCGTTGAGTGCTGTTGGACTGGCGACGGATGCTTTTATTTTTGAGGGGTTCCCGCCAGCAAAATCGCATGCGCGATTGCGGTTTTTTGAGCAGTTTGCTGATAAGAAAAGCACCATGATCTTTTATGTTTCCTGCCACAAAATATTAGCAACACTAGAAGATATGCAAACAGTGTTTGGAGCAGACAGGCGTGTTGGTTTCGCCCGAGAGATAACCAAAACATTTGAAACCATCAAGCGGATGAAGTTAGTTGCGTTGATAGACTGGGTAGAGTCAGATGCCAATCAACGTAAGGGTGAAATTGTGCTAGTCGTTGAAGGCAATTTAACCGTGACTAAAGACGACACTCAGGTCGATCATTATTTATCAATATTGCTAGCAGAGTTATCGGTTAAACAGGCAGTCAGTCTGGTAATAAAGTTGACGGGTGAAAATAAAAATGATGTTTACAAACGTGCTCTGGAATTGAAGCCATAATGTCTAACTTGTCGATGATGAAAAAATGCTTTTTTGTTATTGGCTTTTTTATTATTAGTAGTGTTCAGGCGCAAAACGACAAAGCATTTTTGTGGCAGGTGACGACTGAGAAAGGCCTACCTGAGGCGTCGACAGTTTACCTATTTGGTTCTATTCATTTTGCTAATAAAAGTTTTTACCCTTTACGAGATGAAGTCGTTGAAGCGTTCCGTCAGGCAGATACTCTGGTTGTAGAAGTCGATATTAGTAAAGTGGATCATCAGGCATATAACAAACGGTTGTTTCAACAAGGTGTTTATAAAGATGGAACGACGATAAAAGATAATATTTCAAATGCAACATGGCTGCAGTTACGTAAACGTTTACATTATTTAAATGTTTCTTACGATTCGATAAAAAATTACAAACCCGGTGTGCTCGTGCTTACTTTAAGTGCGATGCAAGCGATAAAGATGGGTTTTAATCCGGCGTTAGGTATCGATGCTTATTTTTTGGCGAAAGTAGTGGGGCAAAAATCAACGGATGATGGCAAGTATAAAGAAATAATAGAACTGGAGTCCCTGGAGCAACAGCTGCAATTATTTTTAAATATACCTAATGCTGAACTGTTATTAAAAGAAAGTCTGCGTTCACTGGAAGAGACAGAGCAGTTAATGGCAGACATGGTGCGCTTCTGGAAATCGGGAGATGAGCCACAGATGAATAAGCTGCTGTTTGATGATGCGCTGCGTGAGTATCCGGCATTTAGTGCGATTTACGATGTTTTGTTCTATGAAAGAAATCGTCAGATGACGGTTAAAATAGAATCTATGTTACAGGCGAAAGGTCTTTATYTCGTTGTTGTTGGTGCTGGCCATTTAATCGGTGAGCGAGGCATTGTTCATGCGCTTCGGGAAAAGGGGTATCAAATAAAACGTATGTAGGTGACGTGTTTTTCAAAAAAGCTCTCAGGCTATTTAATCGCGCTGTGTAAAGTAGTTTAAACAGCGCAATTAAATAATCCTGTCGCGAACGATGGTTGCTTTAAAGCCCCAGCTTCTTCTCGAGATAATGAATATTAGTGCCACCTGCTTGAAAATTAGCATCACCAATAATTTCTTTATGTAATTGAATGTTGGTCTCAATGCCTGTAATACTTATCTCATCAAGTGCACCTGCCATACGTGCCAATGCCACTTCTCTTGTGCAGCCGTAGGCAATTATTTTGCCTATCATTGAGTCGTAATGAGGAGGAACGGTGTATCCAGCGTAGATGTGGGTGTCGATGCGGATGCCTGGGCCACCGGGTGGGTGGTAACGCTCAATTTTTCCAGGGGAAGGAATGAATGTTTTGTGGTGCTCGGCATTTAGACGGCACTCAATCGCATGACCTTTGAGTTCGATGTCGCTCTGTTTCATCCGTAGTTTTTCGCCTGAAGCGATATAGAGCTGCTCCTTGACGATATCTATGCCAGTAACCATTTCGGTTACTGGGTGCTCCACCTGAATACGGGTGTTCATTTCGATGAAATAAAACTCATCATTCTGGTATAAAAACTCGAACGTGCCAGCGCCGCGATAAGAGATTTCGTTGCAGGCATTCACGCAGAGCTGGCCAATTTTTTCACGTTGTTCAGACGTTATTCCGGGCGCAGGTGCTTCTTCGACGACTTTCTGATTGCGTCGCTGTATCGAGCAGTCACGTTCGCCGAGATGAACGGCGTTGCCCTGGCCATCAGACAGAATCTGAACTTCGACATGACGCGGTGTCTCCAGGTATTTTTCCATGTACACCACGTTGTTACCGAAAAAAGTACCTGCTTCCTGTTTAGTTAAGGCTATCGATCCGGTGAGTGTTGCATCGGAGTGTACGACGCGCATACCGCGACCACCGCCGCCGCCTGCAGCTTTAATAATAATAGGGTAGCCGATTTTGTTAGCGAGTTTAATGTTGGTGTCATTGTCGTCGCTCAGCGGGCCATCGGAACCAGGTACGCAGGGGACGCCAGCTGATTTCATCGTTTTGATCGCTGCAACTTTATCACCCATGATGCGAATAGATTCTGATTTAGGGCCAATGAAAATAAATCCACTGTCTTCGACACGTTCGGCAAAGTCAGCATTTTCTGATAAAAAACCATAACCAGGATGTATCGCTACCGCATCAGTTACTTCAGCCGCGCTGATGATAGCGGGCACATTAAGATAACTTTGATCTGATGCTGCAGGGCCAATACAAACAGACTCATCGGCCAGACGCACATGCTTAAGATCGCGGTCAACATCGGAGTGAACAGCAACGGTTTTTATGCCCATTTCACGGCAGGCGCGTAATATGCGTAACGCGATTTCGCCTCGGTTGGCGATAACAACTTTTGATAACATGTGTTTTTGCCTTATTCGATAACAATGAGTGGTTGACCAAACTCAACGGGTTGACCATTTTCAACCAGTATAGCTTTGATCGTTCCGGATTTATCTGCTTCGATCTGGTTCAGAATTTTCATCGCTTCGATGATGCAAACGGTGTCACCTTCGCTGACGCTGTCACCGACTTTAACAAAGATCGGTGCGCCAGGTGATGCAGCTGTATAGAAGGTGCCAACCATAGGGGCGTCGACTGTGTGCCCACTTATTGCGCAACTTTCGTCTGTACTTTCTGGTTCGGCTACCGGTGCAGCAGCGACCGGTGCAACTGGCATGGGTGCGGCGAATTGTTGCATGGGCATAGCTGGACCAGATGTAGGGTAGCGGGAAATACGTACGGACTCTTCACCTTCATTGATT
>NVSH01000052.1 GCA_002401185.1 Gammaproteobacteria bacterium
TTGCCGACGCTTTAAAAGCAGCGGAAGAAGCGGCAAAAGACAAAGTGTCAGACAACATCTAAAGGCATGAAACCATGATACCTGAGCTCGGACATTTTGCGTTAATCATCGCTTTTGCAATTGTTATCGTACAAAGCATAGTGCCTTTGATTGGTGCTGCAAAAAATGATGCAGCGTTGCTTTCACTGGCGCGTCCTGCTGCACTGGCCCAATTTCTTTTTGTTGGCTTAGCCTATGCAGCGTTAACGCATTCTTTCATAGTGCATGATTTTTCTGTGTTGTATGTTGCTAATCATTCCAATCTTGTACAGCCTTTGATGTACCGTATTTCGGGTGTTTGGGGGTCGCATGAGGGTTCTTTGCTGTTGTGGTCGCTCATCCTTGCCTTCTGGACAATAGCCGTTGCTGTTTATAGCAAAAATTTGCCCGAGATTTTATTGGCACGCGTGTTGGCTGTGATGGGGATGATCAGTACAGGGTTTTTGGCCTTTATGTTGTTTACATCGAATCCTTTCGAGCGTTTATTCCCAACACCACTTGATGGTACCGAGTTAAACCCTCTGTTGCAGGATCCTGGTCTGGCGATACACCCACCATTATTGTACATGGGTTATGTGGGCTTTTCGGTCGCTTTTGCCTTTGCGGTTGCCGCATTGCTCGGTGGTAAGCTGGATGCTACCTGGGCACGCTGGTCACGTCCGTGGACGACCATTGCCTGGAGTTTTCTAACCATAGGAATCGCCTTGGGAAGCTGGTGGGCTTATAACGAGTTAGGCTGGGGTGGCTGGTGGTTCTGGGATCCGGTAGAGAATGCCTCGTTTATGCCCTGGTTGGTCGGCACCGCATTGATACACTCCCTAGCCAGTACAGAAAAACGTGGCGTTTTCAAAAGCTGGACGGTGTTATTAGCTATACTGGCCTTTTCGCTCAGTCTATTGGGAGCCTTTATCGTGCGCTCTGGTGTGCTGGTTTCAGTACATGCTTTTGCTACCGACCCGGAGCGAGGGGTTTTTATCCTCGCTTTTTTGGTTGTCGCTGTCGGCGGTTCGCTGGCCTTGTATGCCTGGCGCTCTGCTACCGTGGTCAGCGTCGGTCGTTTTCAGTGGTTCTCACGTGAGACGGCATTGTTGTTGAACAATATAATTTTTCTTACGGCGGCCATGGTGGTTTTTGTCGGCACCATGTATCCCCTGGTAGTTGACGCTTTTGGCATCGGGAAAATTTCGGTGGGTCGGCCTTATTTCGATGCCATGTTTGCCCTGATCGCTATCCCGTTATTGTTATTACTGGGTATTGGGCCGAATGTTCGCTGGAAAGGGGATAGCTGGTCACGTGTTTCGAAAACAGCGATGACGTATTTTATAATTTCGCTGCTCGTGGGTTTGCTCATCCCCTTTCTTATCGAAGAAAAATTAAATATAGCCACTGGCCTGGGGCTGGCAGGTGCGCTATGGGTAGCATTAACAACCATTAGAGACCTTATTTTACGCATGTCGCGAAAACTAAAGCTGCCTCTGTCTTATCTTGGTATGGTGATGGCGCATTTTGGCGTCGCTGTTTTTGTTGCCGGGGTCACCGTGACCATGACTTATGATGAAGAAAAAGATCTCCGCATGGTGCCTGGTAGCAGCTACAACATTTCAGGACATGAATTTCGATTTCTGGGTACACGAAAAGTACAGGGCGAAAACTATATTGCCGATGAAGGCGTGATTGAAGTCTGGAGCGATGGTGAGAAAACCGGTGAGTTGCTCCCACAAAAACGAATCTACGGTGATAAAGGTAATCCGATGACCGATGCGTCGATCGATATAACCTTTTTCCGTGATTTTTATGCAGCCCTCGGTGAAGAGTTAGAAGGTGGCGCATGGAGTATGCGGGTTTATTACAAACCGCTTATCCGGTGGATATGGTTAGGCTGTTTATTGATGACCTTCGGTGGTCTGCTGGCGGTGAGTGATCGTCGCTACCGACAATCGGTTAAGTCCCGTCGCCCTGAAAAAAATGTTGCTCTCGAAAGCATCGTGTAGTTTATATAGTCAGTTATCATGAAAGCTAAGCCGCCCTCGATCTTGAAAAGATTTTTGCCGTTGATTGTGTTTGTAGCACTGGTTGTGTTACTGGCCGTCGGCCTGACCTTGAACCCTCGAGAAGTACCTTCACCACTGATTGGTAAACCTGCGCCTGTGTTTGAATTGCCGTTGTTATTGCAAGAGGGTAGTTTTTCTAATAAAGATTTAATCGGTCACGTAACGCTGTTAAATGTCTGGGCGAGCTGGTGCTTTGCCTGTCGACAGGAACACGAGGTTGTTAAAGTTTTAAGTAATAAAGGTATGCGTATTGTCGGTTTGAATTATAAGGACGATGCTGACGACGCTAAAAAATGGCTGGCAGCTCTGGGCAATCCTTATCAGTTTATCGCGGTAGACAGGAATGGTCGTATCGCAATCGATTGGGGTGTTTATGGTGCGCCGGAGACATTTTTGATCGATAAGAAAGGCATCATTCGTCATAAAGTTATTGGTCCATTATCTGACAGACAAAAATTTGATGAATTAATGTCAGTGATGAAAACACTTGAAAAATAATTATTTTATGAAAAAATTAATCTTATTTGGTTTCTGTGTCTTATGTTTTTCACAGCTGGCAGTCGCTGCGCCCATCGAAACCTTTACCTTTGGTTCGGCCGAGACAGAAAAAATTTTTCATAAGTTGAGTGAAGAATTACGCTGTCTGGTTTGTCAGAATCAGAATATCGCGGAGTCAAACGCCGAACTGGCACAAGACTTACGACTTGAGATGTACACCATGTTGTCGCAGGGCAAGACCGAACAAGAGATCGTCGATTTTATGGTGTTGCGTTATGGTGACTATGTTTTGTATCGTCCACCGTTTAAACCCATGACCTGGCTTTTATGGTTCGGGCCGCTTATTGCCTTTATTGTGGGTTTGGTCTTTGTTTTCCGGTACCTGAAGTCGCCGTCGAATGAGGTTCCGCTAGCAAGTTTGAGTGATGCAGATAAGGCACGAATTGAACGTCTACATGCTGAACAGGACGATACATAGTTATGCATATTATGTTCTGGGCTTTAATCATAGCCATGATACTGCTGGCTATCGCTTTATTGGTTATGCCTGTATTAAAGGTCAGAGAGGCAACCAGACTCGCTTACAAAGACAGTAACCTCAAAATCAATGATGAAAAAAGAAAAGAACTGAAGCTTGATTTGGTGGAAGGTCGAATCGACCAGATATCATATGACGTAGCTGGTGACGAGCTCGATAGAGAATTGTTAAATGACGTTGCGTCTGGAGATAATGAAGCTACTGCAATTCGCGAAGCCAGTGTTGTACGACAACATCCGGTGCTGGCAGTGATCATCGCTGTTTTTATCCCGTTGTTAGCGGTGTTGCTATATCTTGATTTAGGCGTATATCAAGCGAATGACGCTGGCTTTATGAACGCGCAACAAAACACGACTGAACAACCTTCTGTAGAACAGATGACGTTTCAGCTTCAGGAGAAAATTGAACAAGATGGCGGTACGGTTGAGGAATGGATTATGTTAGGTCGCGCCCATAAACATCTGGGTGATAATAAACAGGCAGCCAATGCTTTTGCGGTGGCGTTGGAAACGGAAGTTAATAACGCACAATTGATGTTAGAGCGCGCGGAAGTTTTAGCGTTGAGTAATGATCGTCAATTTACCGATGAAGCGACTCGCCTGGTATTAAACGCATATGCTCTCGAGCCGGAAAACCCTAATACATTATGGTTTGCTGGTGTGGCAGAGTATCAGTCTGGAAATTATCAACATGCAATCGACCACTTGACGCGATTATTGTCGTTAGTGCGAGAAGAAGAAATCATTAAGTCAGTCATTGGTATTATCTCGAAATCAAGACAGGCTTTGATAGCATCAGGTAAAGAAATGCCGGAACTTGTAGCGTTATTAGGTATCGAAATCGTACTGYCAGACGTGGCGGCTGATCGTGGCGAGGTTGATTCGGTAACAGTGGCTTCCGCTCGTAGCTTGTCAATAGCTATTGATGTAAGTGAGAAGGTAAAACAGACTTTTGCTGCAGACGATGTGGTTTTTGTCTATGCTAAGGCGAAGCAGGGGCCGCGTATGCYACTCGCCGTGCAGCGCCTGACATTGAGCTCATTACCAGCGACGGTAATACTGGATGACAGCATGGCGATGGTCACGGGTATGAATATAAGCGCCTTTGATGAACTATTAGTTTCTGCGCGGGTAACAAAGACAGGCTCTGCCATCGCACAGAGTGGTGATTATATCGGTCAGATTGGCGTTGAAAACAAATCAACAGGGGCAGCTTTAACTATCATTATCGATACACTGGTGCCATGAATTTACGTGTTATAAAGTTAAAATTATACATGCCTTTGCATTTAACTCAGCATTATTTTGAGGTAAGGACGTAGGTTATTGATTTTTCAGGTCGCTGTGAATACATCCATGTACGCTGTACTGTAGCATCCATGCTACAGATGCCTGAAAAATCAATAACCTACGCCCTGACCACAGTGCTGTGCTGAGTTAAATGCAGAGGCATGAAATTATAAAAATGAAGAATGGTAACTACAAAGTAGAGATAGGAATCTTATGAAAATATTAATGTTATTTTTAGTGCTGTTGATGAATGCAGTAACGGTATCGGCAGTGGAATATGACGAAGGTATTGACTATAAACTCGTTGGAACATCGGCAGCCGGTCCTGCGGATAAGATAGAAGTACTAGAGTTTTTCTGGTATGGCTGTCCGCATTGCCATATTGTTGAACCTTACATACAGTCATGGAAAAAATCTAAACCAGCGAATGTTAAGTTTGTTCGAGTGCCTGCTATATTTTGGCCGGATTGGGAAGTGCAAGCACGTATCTATTATGCGCTGAGCACGATGGGTGTGATTGAAGAAAATCACGAAAAAATCTTCAATGAGATTCATAAAAATAAAAAACGACTCGATAAAAAAGAGTTAATTGTTAATTTTCTGGTAAAAAATGGTGTCGATAAAAATACATTACTCGAAGAATATAATTCTTTTGCCGTGGATGGCATGCTGAGAAAGAATAAAAGGAAGCAGGATTTATATCAAATAGATGGCGTGCCTTCGGTTATTGTAAATGGTAAGTATTTGGTTACAGGTTCGATGGCCGGCTCATATGACAATATGATAAAAATAATGGATTATTTAATCGCGAAGGAATCAGAATAGTTCAATGGTTTGGCGTGTAACCTGAACGCATAGTGTGACGGGTTTAACATCTTGACGAATTACTTTAGTTATCTCCGCAATTAAAATTGCAACGGGTGTAAATTTCGGCTATGTTTATCCAATCCGTTCAGCAACTATTACAGATAAATTATATAACGACCTATGGGAGAACAAGGGATGAAAACGAATACAGGATTACCTATGTTTGCGGCGATTACTAAAGTTAATAATAAAGCGGCGTTAATCATCATTGCTATGACAGCGTTACTGGCTTCTTGTGGTGG
The DNA here is from genome assembly GCA_002401185.1 of Gammaproteobacteria bacterium. Lineage (GTDB taxonomy): Bacteria > Pseudomonadota > Gammaproteobacteria > SZUA-229 > SZUA-229. Next base: position 5,525 of record NVSH01000052.1, read on the forward strand.
TTCCGATGCAGTGAAACAGGCGGCGCTTGATTGCGTTTTCCCCGATTCGCCATCGGTTGCGGCACCAGGTTGGGTTTGTGATGAGCCTGTCGAAGGCGTAACGGTATCTGCCGTTGGCGTTGCTGAAAAATCAGCTGCTGGCCACAGTTTCATGAAAAATATGGCAGCAACCGATGCGCGTGTGCAGTTAGCGCAATCGATGAAAGTGCATGTGCAGAATATGGTCAAGCAGTATGCTGAAACCACCGGTGCAGCAGATTCCGAAACGGTCGATAAAGTAAATACATCTGTCACGAAACAGATTACTGATGAAACGCTTGTTGGTACAAAGATATTTAAAACACGAACTAGCCCGAAAGGTGTTTTATACGTGTTGCTTGGCATGGATGGTTCAGTAGCTGCTGCTGCAACAGAGAATGCGTTGAAAACCAGCATGAATAATGACCGGGCTTTATGGCAGCAGTTTAAAGCGCAAAAAGGTCAGGACGAGTTGGCTGAGTCGATTGCGAATATGAAACAGTAATCAGTACAGGTTTTTTTGTCGAGTTTGCAGAAACCGGTTTCCGATCACTCGGCAGCCGGTTTTTTTATGTACAGGAAGTACGGTATGCCACAAGGAGCCAGGGATGGCGGTGTGGCCAGAAAATCGTTACTCGACAATGGCTCCATATATGGCCTTAATAAGCTACATCCATGTAACGATGTATGCTGTGCACTTCTACAATCCCAGGTGGTCGTATATCACAAAGAGCCATGGATGGTAGCGGGTCAGGTTTGACTAGTTATTAACGTCACACAGGAGAAAGCCTATGGAAATGAAAAAAGCAGTAGAAAGAATAGGCATGGCATGTCTGTGTTGTAGTGTTTTTTATAGTTTTTCGTTATCTGCAAAAGATGATTTTCAGCAATGGATGCAGCAGCAATCCAGTGGCGTCATGGCGCAGAAAAAAGAATTTCAGGCGTATAAAGATAAACGCGATAAAGCCTTTACTGTGTTTCTGAAGGCGCAATGGAAAGCGGTTGATATCGTGAAAGGTAATGTTCGTGATGAGGCGCCTAAACCAGATGTCATGCCTGTGGCCAGGCCAGAACCGGTTGCGCCAGCGCCTGTTTCTAAACCTGGATCAGGTTCCGGGGTGAAAAGCATGCCTGCTAATAAGCCTGTTGTTATTGTTGTCCCAGAGCCTGAACTTATAGCCCCCCCTGTCGTCGCCCCGGTTATAAAATCACCTGCGGGCAAATTATTAACGATAGATTTTTATGGTAGGAAAATTCATTTTTATTATGACGACGGTTTACGTCAACGGCTGTCATCAAGCATTAATAAAAATACGGTAAGTGACTATTGGTCTGACTTGAGTAAAGCTGATTATGATGGTCTATTAAATCAACTAATGGCTCAAAAAAAATCATTGCAGCTTAATGATTGGGCGTATGTTTCATTGATAAATGCGTTATCTATAAGCATAAATAGTCATCGTCATAACGACAGCGCTCTACTTAGCTGGTTCTTGTTAATCAAATCGGGTTATAAGGTACGTATCGCCTACAGCAAAACGTTGATATACCTGCTGGTTCCATCAGAGCAAGCGATGTTTGACGTGCCATACTTTACTTTTAGTGGGCAGCGCTATTATGCGATTGATTTTGATGGTGAAAAACAGAGGCCGGGTCATGTCTATACTTATGATGGCGAATATCCTAACGCGAGTAAAAAGCTGGACATGCAGGTTAATGCGGTGGTAGCTGCTAGTGACCAGTCTGAGCGTAGGCATTTGTCTTTTACGTTTGAAGGCAAGCAATACAATGTTAATGTGGCTTATGATCGAGGCAGGGTCAAATTTTTTAATAGCTACCCACAATTAAATCTAAATTTATACTTTGGCTCGGGTGTTTATAAGGTGACAGCCACGCCTCTGCAAAAACAATTAGCGGTGTATATGCAAGGTATGTCTGAGCAGAGGGCAGTCAATTTCTTACTTCGGTTTGTGCAGACATCGTTAAAATACGAAACCGATGAGCAGCAATTCGGTGAGGAAAATTATTTATTCCCTGAAGAAACGTTATTTTATCCTTACTCAGATTGTGAAGATCGTGCAGTTCTTTTTACATGGTTGGTTAAAAGTTTGTTGAATTTAGATGTGGTCGGTCTTGACTATCCCGGGCATGTCGCCGCCGCTGTGCATTTCAATGATGAAGTCGCAGGCGATAGTGTAAGTTTTAAAGGCAAGCGTTATGTGATAACGGATCCCACGTACATTAATGCAAGCGTGGGAATGTCCATGCCAGATTTTAAGCGACATAAGCCTACGGTTATCGCGTATTAGCATTGCGTCGTTACAGGGTATATTTTTATTAGGGTATTAGAAAAAATGTTTGATAGTAAAGTTTATTATGAAGGCAATTTGATTGTCGGTAAAATGAGTGGTGTCGTGGAACCACAAGGGTTCATTAATGGTATTTTCTGGCAGATTGACAGCAGGAATGTTGGTGAAGTCAAAGAGGGCTTTAGTCAGCTATATTACGATGATGCGGTTGAAACGATTACCGTTACCGATGCGGATATTCACAGGATAGTTGAAATTAATACAGGTATAGGCGTGACCATCGGAAAATTTCGTACTGCATTGGTGTTAAATCACCCTGAAATTATACGTCTTGCACGACTACATCAGTTGTTGGCTAAGCAGTACGGGTTTGAAGTTGAAATATTTTCTAGTCTGGAAGATGGTTTTTCCTGGTTGTCTTACGATAACCCCGAGCCTGATTGTATAAAGTTGAAATCTGAAACAGCCTGATTACATTATAAGGGGTGCCCGTGTATGGCAACTAAACGAAATTTTATTTCCTTGAATATCGCTATTCTAACGGTATCAGACTCGCGCACCGAAGAGACGGATACATCTGGTGCTAAGTTGCAACAACTACTTGAAGCTGATGGTCATCAGTTGGCTGCAAAACAAATCGTACCTGATGATCGYTATCAGATTCGAGCCATTGTTTCTCGTTGGATAGCCGATGACGATGTTTCCGTTGTGATAACGACAGGAGGCACTGGGTTGACCGGTCGAGACGGTACGCCWGAAGCCGTTTTACCTCTTGTGGATAAGGTTATAGATGGCTTTGGTGAAATGTTCCGTATGCTTTCATACGAAAAAATTAAAACATCTACCTTGCAATCAAGGGCTATGGCAGGGGTTGCCAATGGCACTTTTATTTTTTGTCTACCTGGTTCCACAGGAGCCTGTATAGATGGTTGGAGTATGTTGATATCAGAACAACTAGATCATCGTACCTTTCCTTGTAATCTTGTTGAACTCATTCCTCGTCTAGGTGAGGAATGAGTTAGTCATTATCCAGTTCGATAGCGTATTTGACGGAGTTCGTAGAAAAGATAGTAATGAATGAAGACTGGTTGATACGCATCGTTTTATATCTGAGCGGCATTGTCATGTGTTTGTCGGGAAAGATAAGGTGATGGGCTAAAATAATTGGCGCGCCCGAGTGGAATCGAACCACCGACCTTTGGCTTCGGAGGCCAACACTCTATCCGGCTGAGCTACGGGCGCATATATATGTAAAAGACGCCGCGATTTTAGCACGGTTATTCATTCTTCTTGAGAGCTTCAGTATCTGTTTTGGTAGTGAAGTATATAAAGAGCAGACTAAAACCCATCAATTATGATAAATCGTGGCTTGATTGTTGGTAATGTTTACACTTTTTATTTAACGTTTGCTTATTATGGTTATTTTTTAATCAATAATAATAAGATTCAGCTATTATTTACACTTTTATATAAAAGTTAGGGCGATAATTGTCGGTATGCTTTACATGTCTATTGATATAGATGTTTTTTTATTAACCGATTTTTTTACATTACTAATGTTTACAATAGTTTAAGTTTTTTGGCACGTATAATGCATTATAAATTTTGTTGAAACGGTTTATTTAGTTATTGGTGTGCGAAGCTAGTTTGAAGATCACATTGTTTTTTTTAGATACTAATTAAATTGTTCGTGATTTTCATTGCTTTGATTTTTATATTCAAAGTTAACTGATAGTTTTTGTATTATTTTTTAAGGAGAAGGAACGTGGATCAAAATTCAAGCAAAATTCAAAAGCATGACGATACAAAAAAATTATCTATGGTTGTTTTATTTTTATCTTTATTTGTTGTCGTAATATTTGGTYTGGCACCAATCGTATAATTTCTTAAGATTTATTAGCAATTAAATTATTTATGCTAAAATTTATGTTTATTGGTGGCGGTGTGGATGCTTTATGTGTATTCATAAATAAGGCTGCTGAGATAATAAATTTTGCCAATTGTGCCTTAAAGTGGAAAGCACTGTCTCGGGTATTGGCTGGAGTTTCTAAACAATGCTCGATGTATATAAATCAGTTTATAATTTTGAAGGGCAGCCTTTTCGGTTAAGCCCTGATTATCACTTTTCTTTTGGGCATCCCTCCTATGATGATGCCAAGTCTTATTTAAAGTATGCAATTAGTGAAGGTGAAGGTATCGTTGCCATTACCGGTGCACCTGGTACCGGTAAAACAACTTTAATTGCTACTTTAATTTCTGAGTTAGATCAAACTCAAGTTAATGTTGGGGTTGTAACCAATGTGCAGCTGGACGAAAGCAGCTTACTTGAGATGGTTGTTGATGCATTTTCCATACAATTAAATCCAGCGGGTAATGTTAGCTTGATGTATGAGTTTAAGCAGTTTTTAAAACGTCAGCATGAGCAAAATAAACGCGTTATTTTAATTGTTGATGAGGCGCAAGGGTTGTCAATGCAGTCACTGGAAGATTTGCGTCTATTGTCAAACATGCAACACGGAACGAAATTGCTGTTGCAAATATTTCTTGTTGGGCAAGAGCCATTGATGGATATTATAACATCGCCGGGACTCGAACAATTACACCAGCGGATGATTGCGGCAGCACAATTGAAACCTCTGGATTATGAGGAAACGGTTGATTATATTATCCATCGGCTGACTTGTGTGGGGTGGAAAAATAATCCTGCATTTACGGATGAAGTCTGTAGCCTGATTCATAAATTTAGTGGCGGTGTGCCGAGAAGGATAAACCTTATTTGTCATCGTTTATTTTTGCATGCGGGTCTGGAGAACAAAGAAGAGTTGGTCGGTGGCGATGCTTTGATTGTTATTGTTGAATTGCACCGTGAAGGTTTATTGACGTCAGTTGCCAGGAGGGCGCTAGATGAGTATGTTGGCGGCATTAAAGATATGGCCGTTAATAATTAAACATAATTAAGTATCAATCTTTTCTGTTTTTGCTGTAACGGTAAGTGCAAATTTTTTATTTTCGAAATTTAATATGGCTAGCTGTTATTGTTTTGTTGTTTGTTTCGGTGCCCACGTATAATCTTTTGTGGCGTGAAGCGTTTAATAGTGGTCATGCTGTTTTATTCTTTTTTATATCGATAGTTATTTACCAGAAAATAAAGAAGAAGCGTCATGCGTTGCCGGTGTTTTCTGTGTGTCTGTTAGCATTTATTTTCTCTATGCTCGTAGGTGTTCTGGTTGAGGTGTTGCAGGGTCTGGGGTCAAGAGAGGCAAGTTTAGCTGACCTGGTGAGTGATTTATTTGGTGTTTTATCGGGGCTCTTTTTTATAGCATTTCTTGAGCATAAAGACGCGCCGCGTTATTTTCTTCGTAAATTCATATTGATTTCATTAGCGGCTATCTTTTTTATTACGGGTATA
>NVSH01000053.1 GCA_002401185.1 Gammaproteobacteria bacterium
CCGAGTGCTATTTTTTGCAGGATATTATCGATTGCGCCTGAAGCGATGATAGTGCTGGCGCCCGAGCGCGCCGCGTATTGTGCTGCGGTGATCTTGGTGCGCATGCCTCCTCGCCCGAGCGCACCGCTGCCACCGGCCATTGCATATAGCGTTTCATCACTGGCGTCAGCGTGACTGATCAGCCTGGCATCAGCGTTGTGGCGAGGGTCTTTATCGAACAGCCCTTGTTGGTCGGTGAGGATAACTAGTGTGTCAGCTTCGACCAGGTTGCTCACCAGTGCGGCCAAGGTATCGTTGTCACCAAAACGAATTTCGTCGGTAGCAACCGTATCGTTTTCGTTAATGATAGGAATGGCGCCAAGGGTTAGCAGGGTTTTCAGTGTGCTGCGCGCATTGAGGTATCGCTGGCGGTTGCTTAGGTCTTCATGGGTTAGTAACACTTGCGCCGTGTGTATATCATGTATTTTAAAGCAACTTTCGAAGTGCTGAATTAAGCCCATTTGGCCTAATGCTGCAGCGGCCTGTAATTCATGTAGCGTGTGCGGACGTTGCGTCCAGCCGATTCGTGCCATACCTTCTGCGACGGCGCCAGAGGATACCAGTAATATGTCTTTGCCAGCTTCTCGTAAGTTGGCTATCTGTTCGACCCACGATTGAATGGCTTCGTGATTCAGGCCGCGGCCATCATTGGTGATTAGAGAACTGCCGATTTTTATCACCCAACGAGTAGACTCGGCAACGGTCTTACGTGTTGTGCTTGCGTGTTTGCTCATGGGGTTAGGTTATCAATTTATTCTTTGTTTTGTGTTAGATCTTGCTCAGAAATAACGTCAGACAAAATCTCTTTGCTCTGTCTGTCGAGACTGTTTTCATTCTCACGGTCAAATTCGCGGTCTAGCTCAAGCTGTTGCATGATGTCGTAGGCGAGCTGTTCGGTGCCATTTTTACTGATCGCCGATATGATATGTACAGGGCCTTGCCAGTCTAAGCGCTGGATTATTTCATCACGTCGGGTGTTGATGCTGTCTTCGTCGAGTAAGTCGAGTTTATTGAGTACCAGCCAGCGTGGTTTGCCCGCCAGTTCTTCACTGTAGTTGCCTAGCTCGTTAATGATTAGCAGGGCTTCTTCAACAGGGTCGCTACCGTCAAAAGGCGCCATGTCGATGATATGTAATAGCAGTTGAGTCCGTGTCAGGTGCTTTAAGAACTGTATACCTAAACCAGCGCCTTCTGACGCGCCCTCGATAATGCCGGGAATGTCGGCGATGACAAAACTCTGGTTCATGCCGACACGCACTACGCCAAGATTAGGGTATAAGGTGGTAAATGGATAATCGGCCACTTTGGGTTTGGCGGATGAAACGGCACGAATAAAGGTAGATTTGCCAGCGTTGGGTAAGCCGAGCAGCCCGACATCGGCAAGTACTTTTAATTCCAGGCGTAAGTTTCGACGTTCACCTGGGGTGCCGGGCGAGCATTTTCTTGGTGCCTGGTTGATGGAGCTTTTGTATCGGGTATTACCAAGGCCATGGAAACCACCTTGGGCAACTTTTATCGCTTGTTCGTTTTCAGTGATGTCGCCGATGAGCTCATCGATGTCATCATCATAGATAAGTGTGCCGATAGGTACGGGTATGCGCAGGTCTTCGCCGCCTCTACCGGTCATCTGTTGGCTACCTCCACGTTTGCCAGACTCAGCAGTATAGGTCCGCACATGGCGAAAATCGGCTAACGTATTTATGTCATGGTCGCCGACGAGGTAAACACTGCCGCCATCGCCGCCGTCACCTCCGTTAGGGCCGCCAAACTGGATGAATTTTTCACGACGAAAGCTGATAACGCCGGTTCCGCCATCACCGGCTATGGCATAAATAGTTGCTTCGTCGACAAAACGCATGATTGTTGCTCTTTGTTATATTGCTGTTAGGAAAGTTCTACTTGATTCAGACTTTATCAGAGTCTGTCCTAGTTTAACTTAAATAGGGTGGGCAACAAAAAAGCCCCATGCGGGGCTTTTTTAACCGCGTTGGTGTAGCTGTAATTAGCTGGCAGCAGTCACGCTGGCTTCAGTAACGCTAATCGTTTTGCGGTTGAGAGGGCCGCGCGTTTCGAAAACCACCTGGCCGTCTGCTTTGGCAAACAAAGTATGATCGCGACCCATGCCTACATTGGTTCCGGCATGAAATTTAGTGCCACGTTGGCGCACTAATATGTTGCCAGCAAGAACTGCCTGGCCGCCGAATTTTTTAACGCCTAATCGTTTCGCTTGTGAATCGCGTCCGTTTTTAGTACTACCGGCTGCTTTTTTATGTGCCATGGTTTACATTCCTCTTAGAGACACTTCAAACAAGTGTCTGTATATAATATTGTGTCCAGTGGATGCCGGTTATGCTATCCAGAGATGCCAGTTACTTCGATCTCAGTAAAGTACTGACGATGCCCCGTTCTCTTCTGGTGATGTTTACGGCGTCTGAATTTCATGATTTCGACTTTTTTAGCGCGACCATGAGATTTTATTGTTGCGGTGACTTTGCCGCCAGCAACATACGGTGTRCCGATGTTWATRTTRTCRCCRTCWGCAATCATMAGTACKTTRTCGAGATCGAYTGTMGTACCTTCTTCAGCKTCSAGTTTTTCAATGCGACATAYGTCGCCTTTGGCTAGYTTGTATTGYTTGCCACCAGTACTRATTACAGCGTACATRGGTGTTCTCCAAAWTATCGTGACAGAAAGGGCGCGAATTATACAGCGGGTTAAGGTTTCTGACAAGTCTGTAATGTGATATTTTAAGGTTTAAAAGGCCAATTAAAGGCGCTGCCTGGTTTGCGGGAAGTAAAAGACGACGTTTGATGGCCATTTTGTTGCTTTGCTTGACCTGCGGGTGCTGACTACATAGGATTCGCATTCTTTTATTTATTAATGGTCGATGAGATAACGAGGCCAAGTGGGAAAGTTTTGACAGAAGCCGATTTGCAAGCAAAGCGTGGTAAGCCAGAGTCACAAGAACTCGTGCAATCGTCTGATTTTGTGGATGTACTTGCGCATTGTCAGCAGGATATGCTGGCTGTGGATAAGGTCATTCATCAGCGGCTAAGTTCAGATGTGGCGCTGGTCAATCAGCTAAGTCATTATATAGTCAACTCCGGTGGCAAACGTCTACGGCCATTGCTCGCAGTGCTTTCGGCAAAAATGTTTGCTTACCAGGGTGATATGCACTATCTGATGGCCGCTATTATCGAATTTATTCATACGGCAACGTTGTTGCATGATGATGTTGTCGATGAATCGGATCTGCGCCGCGGTAATGAAACAGCCAATGCGTTGTTTGGTAATGCTGCCAGCGTACTGGTGGGTGATTTTCTCTATTCTCGCGCTTTTGAGATGATGGTGGATGTCGATAATATGCGTGTCATGCAAGTATTAGCGACCACCACTAACGTGATCGCTGAAGGCGAAGTGATGCAGCTGATGAATGTGCATGATGCAGATACCAGTGAAGCCGCCTACCTTGAAGTTATTCACTGTAAAACAGCAAAGTTGTTTGAAGCGGCGACGCAGTTGGGTGCGATTTTGTGTCACCGCGATGAAAAAGAAGAACAAGCCATGGCGGATTATGGTCGTTATTTGGGCACAGCCTTTCAGTTGATTGATGATGTGATGGATTACAGCTCTAATAGTGAGCAAATGGGTAAAAATGTTGGCGATGACCTGGCAGAAGGCAAACCAACGTTGCCGTTGATTTACGCCATGCGACAAGGTTCGTCTGAACAGGTCGCGCTTATCAGACAGGCAATTGAAAAAGGTGGTTACGATCATATTGATGAGGTGCAGGCGATCATTCAACAGACCAATGCATTAGATTACACCGAACAAATGGCGCAACAACAGGCTGCGTTGGCTATAGATGCGCTTGCCAGTTTCCCAGATTCTGAGTATAAAACCATGTTGGAAGACATTGCGCGGCAATCGGTTCATCGTAGCCACTAAGTAAGAGCAGGTTAAGTAAACGCAGGTTTTTATCTTTCGTAGGTTAGACGAGGTACAAAGCTCTCCCTTGCCTATGATTGTTGGTAYAATGGAGGGTCGATGCATTACCAAAGCAAAAGGTTATTGAGTGGCAAAAGGTACACTTTTCGTGATTTCTGCAGCATCCGGTGCGGGCAAAACCAGTCTGGTCGCTGCGGTTTTAGAGCATATATCTGAGCTAGAGGTTTCAGTATCGCATACCACGCGTTCGCCACGTGCGGGAGAAGTTGATGGTGTAAACTACCATTTCACCGATAAAGACACGTTTTCAAAGATGGTTCTGGAAGGTGAGTTCTTTGAGTCTGCCGAAGTTTTTGGTAATATGTATGGCACGTCGCGTCAGCACATTCAGGAGCTGCTGCTAAAAGGCAAGGATGTCGTGTTAGAAATCGACTGGCAGGGGGCGAGACAGATTAGACAGTTGATGACAGACTGTAAATCTATCTATATTGCGCCACCTTCAGTAACTGCTCTACGAGAGCGATTGATGGGTCGCGGTCAGGATGATGAGGCAGTTGTTAACCAGCGTATGAAAGAAGCGGTCAATGAAATGTCGCATTACGCAGAATTTGAATATTTGGTCATCAATGATGATTTTGATGAAGCGGTCGAGAATCTAACCGCTATAATCATTGGTAACCGTATGCTGTTTGAACGACAGCAGCAAAAACATGCCRGTTTATTGGCTGAACTATTATCTTTTGAAGATTAACCTTAATTAGAATATCTGGAGAAAAAATATGGCACGTCTAACTGTAGAAGATTGCCTTGATAACGTAGAAAACCGTTTTGAGCTGGTGTTGGTTGCATCTCAGCGCGCACGTCAATTAGCCATGGGCGCGGAAGCATTAGTACCTGAAGATAACGATAAGCCAACGGTTCTGGCATTGCGTGAGATCGCTGAAAATTTAATCAATAAGGAAATTTTGGCCGCACCAAAAGAAACCCCGATGGAAGATATCGATGCGATGATCGAAGGTGACTTGACAGCGGAGTTGGAGAACAGTTTAAAAGAAAGCTTACAGGGTAACCTTAAAGATAAGCTGTAAACGACTTTGTTAAAAAATATTAATAAGCACGTCAAGCCTACGTTTGACGTGCTTATTTTTTTGCTAAAAATATAAAATGGAAAAGACTTGTTGCTAACTTTAAATGACTGACGTTATCAAACAACATGACGCAACGTTGAAAAACGAAGAGCGGTTTTTAATTTCTGATCTGTGCGATTTGATCGCGCAATACATGGATGCCGAACAGGTCAGGGAAGTTTATAACGCTTACCTTTTTGGTGCGCAAGCACATGAAGGCCAGCGTCGGGTTTCCGGTGAACCCTATATCTATCACCCGATAGCGGTAGCGCGAATTCTTGCTGAAATGCATATGGATGTTAAAAGTATTGTGGCGTCTATTTTGCATGATGTTCTGGAAGATACGCCAGCGACCAGAACACTGATCGAAAGTGAGTTTGGTGAAGATGTGGCGCATCTGGTTGATGGTGTCAGTAAGCTCACGCATATAAAATTTAAGAATAAAATAGAACAGCAGGCCGAGAACATACAAAAGGTTTTATTGGCGATGGCACGGGATATTCGCGTCATCATGATAAAGCTGGCCGATCGTTTACATAACATGCGTACGCTCGGCGCATTAAGGCCGGAAAAGCGGCGTCGTATCGCTCAGGAAACCCTGGACATTTACATACCCATTGCGAATCGTCTGGGTATTTTTACTATTCGTCATGAATTAGAAAACCTGGTCTTTAAAGGCATTCACCCCTGGCGTTATCAGGTGCTGGAAAATGCGGTCAATAAAGCGGGGGGGCACCGTAAAGAATTAATCGAAAAAATTAACCTCGCGTTAAGTTCACGTCTGGTGGAAATGTCAATCGAAGCGCAGGTCACATCGCGAAAAAAACACCTGTTCAGTTTGTATAACAAGATGCGCAAAAAAAGATTGCAGTTTAATAAGGTTCTTGATGTCTATGCTTTACGTGTGCTGGTCGATTCGGTTGACGATTGTTATCGCGTGCTTGGCATCGTACATAATTTATTCAAACCCATTCCTGGTCGATTTAAAGACTACATCGCGATTCCTAAGAGTAATGGTTATCAATCACTGCATASCKCGTTRWWYGGKCCKCATGGRATTYCWRTRGARMTKCARRTSCGTACCSAYGAWATGGATMAAWTSGCMGAMARWGGYRTYGCYGCKCACTGGTTATATAAATCACCTGATGAAACCGGCACTGTTGCAGCGCATGCGAGAGCGCGTGACTGGTTGACCGGCATCCTTGAGATGCAGCAGTCAGCAGGCGATTCCATCGAGTTTTTAGAGAATGTTAAGGTCGATTTATTTCATGATGAAGTTTATGTCTACACACCGGAAGGTGACATCATGAAGCTACCAAGAAATGCTACCCCGGTAGACTTTGCTTACGCGGTACATACTGATATAGGCAACAGTTGTGTGGCGGCAAAATTAAATCATAGTTTTGTGCCCTTGAACACACCTCTGCACAGTGGTCAGACCATTGAAATTGTCACATCACCAGGCTCACGGCCTAACGCAGCCTGGCTTAATTATGTGGTTACCGTAAAAGCTCGGAGTAATATCCGTAATTACCTGAAGAACATGCAGGCCGACGAAGCCATGTCTCAGGGGCGTCGATTACTCGAGCGTTGTCTAAAACCTTTGGGCATGCGTCTGGATGATGTGAAAAAGAAAAATATAAAAGCCGTATTGAAAGTATACAATTTTACTGCGCTAGGTGAGTTGCTCGAAGATGTTGGTTTAGGTAATCGACCACCAAGTTTAGTGGTGAAGCAATTGGTGCCAGAACGTATTTCCGATGGTGATTCTGAAGAGACGCGCGAGATGCAGTCACTGGTTGCATTGGCAATAAGTGGTACAGAAGGTATGGTGGTTTCTTATGCACGATGTTGTTACCCAATTCCAGGTGATAATATCGTCGCTAATCTGAGCAAAGGCCGTGGTATCGTCGTGCATAGAGAAGCCTGTAAAAATCTTGAGGCTGTCGGTAAACGTACCAAGTCAGAAAATTATATCGAAGTACAATGGTCGGGTGACGCCAGTGGTGAATTTAGTTGTGAAATAAAGCTAGGCATCGAAAATAAGTCCGGTTTATTAGCGAGGACGGCAACGGTCATCTCTGATTGTGGTATCGATATTGAAAACGTCCAGATGGAAGACCGAGATGGTTTCTCGATGAATCTAACCTATCAGGTCAAAGTGGCCGATCGTAATCACCTGGCAAAATTGATGAGACGCTTACATCGTATGGATCATGTTATGCATATTACGCGCGTATGAGTTATATGCGGTGCCCCTGATAATCAGAAGAGATAAAAATGATAAAAGAAATAATATCTACAGACAAAGCGCCGCAGGCCATTGGTACGTATTCACAGGCCGTTAAAGTGGGTTCTACCGTTTATTTATCAGGTCAGATTCCTCTGATACCTGAAACCATGGAAATGGTTACCGGCGATATCAAACAACAGATACACCGTGTATTTCAAAATCTACAGGCGGTGGCTAATGCCGCGGGTAGTGATCTGTCAGATATAGTGAAGTTAAATATATTTTTGACTGACCTGTCGAATTTTCCCCATGTTAACGAAGTCATGGCCGAGTATTTTCAACCGCCTTATCCTGCGCGTGCAGCTATCGGTATTTCCGCCTTGCCGAAGGATGCGGGTGTTGAGATGGATGCTGTCATCGAGCTTGAGACGTAGTCTGGTTTCTTAAACACCAATGGAAGATRMSSRTRMTGAKWGTTWYGARTATCARTCWGTWCAGRYGCTMAAWGGKGTSGGYCCTGCSGTYGCTGAAAAAYTMAARMRKYTMGAGATATACAATATTCAAGATGTATTGTTTCACCTGCCGATGCGTTATGAAGACAGGACAAAAGTAACCGCTCTAGGTTCGTTGCAGATAGGTCAGCAAGCATTGGTCGAGGGTGTTATTGACCATTGTGAGGTAAAATTTGGTGGCCGTGGTCGCCGCAGTCTGTTGTGTTATCTGTCCGATAATACCGGCGCAGTTGTGTTGCGTTTTTTTCACTTCAATAAAGCACAGCAGAGTAATCTGAGTAGTGGTAAAAAATTGCGTTGCTTCGGCGAGGTCAGGCGCGGTTCGACACGGTTTGAATTGGTGCATCCTGAATATCAGCTGTTACAGCAAGATGATTTTGCCATCGAACAGTCATTAACGCCGGTTTATCCTAAAACAGAAGGTGTTCATCAAACCTTGCTCAAAAAAATATCAGACCAGGTTCTGCAAAAAATTAGTCGTGGTCACCTCATCGACTGGTTACCTGAGCAAGTCATACGAAAATTTGCGTTCCCGCATTTGATTGATGCGTTATCCGCTGTTCATCGGCCAGATAAAAGTGAAAACGTGTTCGCCTTGAATGCGTGTAAGAGTAAAGCTCAGCAACGTCTGGTGTTTGAAGAGTTGCTCGCACATCAGTTAAGTCTCCTGCAAGCGAGAAATGAAATAAAAAAAATTAAGGCGGCCAAGTTAACGGTTTCCAAAGACAGTTATGCATCGTTTCTTAAACGTTTATCGTTTTCATTAACCGGTGCTCAGGAAAAAGTGATCGCTGAAGTTTTCGCTGATATCAATCATGCGCGCCCGATGCTACGACTGGTGCAGGGTGATGTCGGCTCGGGTAAAACAGTGGTCGCAGCAGCAGCAGCGATGGCTGCGACAAATGCCGGTTTTCAGATTGCGATTATGGCGCCGACAGAAATATTAGCAGCGCAACATTACATGACCTTCAAACAATGGTTCGAAGAAAATAATTGTTTGTTATTAAGTGGTAAGGATAAAGGAAAAAGTCGTCAGAAGAAGTTAGCGCAAATTGGTTCGGGTGAATGTCAGATCATCATAGGTACACATGCTTTATTTCAGGATGATGTAATATTTAATCGTCTCGCTATCCTGGTGGTGGATGAGCAGCATCGTTTTGGCGTGCATCAGCGTCTGGCATTGCGTGAAAAAGGTTATCGTGATGAGAATAACAACATCACCGTGCCGCATCAGTTAATCATGACAGCAACCCCTATTCCCAGAAGTTTAGCGATGACGGCGTATGCCGATTTGGATTATTCGGTGATCGACGAATTACCTGCGGGGAGAAAGCCGGTTACCACCGTTGTGGTTTCTAACCTGCGTCGCGAAGAAGTTACACAACGTATTAAAAAAGCCTGTGAAAAAGGAGAGCAGGCATATTGGGTATGTACGCTGGTGGAGGCGTCGGAAGTGCTGCAGTGTCAGGCAGCCGAAGTTGCCGCTGAACAGTTGACGCTAGAGCTGACGAATGTACGCGTCGGCCTGGTGCATGGTCGTATGAAGGCGCAGGATAAGCAAGCTATTGTCCTTCAGTTTAAAAACAAAGAGATTGATTTATTAGTCGCAACGACCGTTATCGAAGTGGGCGTTGATGTGCCAAATGCTTCGTTGATGGTGATAGAAAATGCCGAGCGTCTAGGACTTGCGCAACTTCATCAATTACGCGGTAGAGTAGGCCGAGGTGGCAAGCAGAGTGCATGTGTATTGATGTATCAACCACCCTTGTCAGCCCTGGGCAAGCAGCGTTTAAGTATATTGCGAGCGACCAATGACGGTTTTAAAGTGGCAGAAAAAGACCTGGAGTTACGCGGCCCAGGTGAGCTGTTAGGCACTCGGCAAACGGGATTAATGGCGATGCGTATCGCCGATATCGTGCGCGATGAGCATTGGTTTAATGATGTTAAAGCAGCAGCAAACTACATAATAAGTAATCACCCTGAAGCTGTAAAACCGCTGGTACGTCGTTGGTTAGGCAAAGCAGATCGTTTTGCCAATGTGTGAGGTTGCTGGCTTTTGTCTCATGTATAGGCTATTTTTAAGACGTTCAGTTAAGAAAAAATAACATGATTTCACACACAGAAAATCTAGGCGTTCATATTGCTGGATTATCGCAAGAGTCCCGCGCTAGTCATAATGAGCGTATCTTGCAGACACAGATCGTTCGGCTGATTACCGGCTCTGGTTTTAGTAATGTTGCCGGTATCGCGATGGCGATTATCTGGGTAGGTTTGATCTGGAAAGATCTGCCGCACGAAGTATTAAGCGTCTGGTTAGGTGTGATGTTATTGTTGTTTGTCTATCGTTCGGTAGTGCATTATTACAAACTCTATGCGGATGAAAATAAATTATCTGTCGATGAGTTCGTTGTGCGTCGCTGGTATCTGGTTTCTGTTTTTCTAAGCGGAGCCGGTTGGGGCGTCACCTCGACATTAATGTTTCCATACAATGAGCTGCATCAGATTGTACTGGCTTTTATCCTGGTAGGTGTTTCGGCATCGGGGGTGGCGTATTCATCTGTCGCCTGGGTTTATTACGGGTATGTCGGTTGTGTGTTGTTGCCATTGATGATCCGTTTTTTTTACACCGGTGGGGAAATCTATAACGCATTATCAGCGATGACAGGTTTTTTTCTGATAGTGATGGTCATGGCGGTGCACCGTATGTACAAATCATCGGTTGCCGAACTCGAGCTTTCCTATACAAATGAGACATTGATAGGCGGCCTTACCGAAGCAAGCGCAAGCCTGGAAAAACTCAATCATGACCTGAAAGGTGAGATTGAACACGGTAARAAAATAGGCGTTGAACTTAAAGCAGCCAAGGAAAATGCTGAACAAATGAGTCAGGCAAAAGGTGAGTTTTTGGCGAACATGAGCCATGAGATACGTACACCGATGAATGGTGTTATCGGTACGCTGCAGTTACTGGAAGATACTAAATTAAGCTCTGAGCAAAAGGAATTTGTAGATACCGCGCATAAATCGGCCGATGCGCTGTTGGCGATATTAAATGATATTTTAGATTTATCGAAAATTGAAGCGGGCAAATTACACTTTGAAAATATTGCTTTTGATCTACGTGTGATTATAAAAGACGTCGTTACTTTGTATTCATTAAAAGCAGAGCAACAAGGCGTGGTTCTGAAACAGGAAATTGAGTCAACTTTGCCGGTATATTTGATGGGTGACCCGACGCGCGTTCGACAAGTGATTGTTAATCTGGTGTCGAACGCACTTAAATTTACTCAGCAGGGTGAAGTGACGATAAAAGTTAACGTGGTAGACGTCGCGACG
>NVSH01000054.1 GCA_002401185.1 Gammaproteobacteria bacterium
GCGCTTGCGACAACGATCAATGCCGTTGTGCCAGGTGTCCTGGCTGAAGAAGCGTTAAAGTTGAATGCGCTGCTGATACATTACTCGACGGATTATGTTTTTGATGGTTCGAAAGATGGTGCGTATACAGAGACGGATACGCCAAACCCCATCAATGTTTACGGACGTACCAAACTGGAAGGTGACAAAGCAATTCAGGCAGTAGCTTGTGATTATATGATTTTTCGTACGTCATGGGTGTATGCTGCTCGAGGTAATAACTTTTTACTGACAATCTTAAAACTTGCGCAAGAGAGAAGTGAATTAAGTATTGTGGCAAATCAATTTGGATCGCCGACTTCGTCAAGATTGTTGGCAGATACTACAACTGCCTGTATTCAACAGGCAGTCNAAAAAAGACGGACAGGTCAATTTTCTTCTGGTTTATTCAATTTAACAACGTCGGGTTGTGTTAGTTGGCATGAGTTTGCGGTAGAGATTATTTATCAAGCGCGTCATCATTTGAATAGACAGTTCGCCGTTGAAAATATTACAGCGATTCTAGCCTCTGCTTATCCTACTGCTGCAAAGCGGCCAATGARTTCTCAATTAGTTTTGACAAAACTGGAGAGTGATTTTGCTCTAAAGATGCCTCACTGGAAAGTAACGTTATCTGATTGTATGACTGAATTATAGAAAGACATTACTGAGTGGCTTTTGGGCGAGTGCTTTCGCCTGTTATTTTTGAGAAGGTGAAATTTCATTGAAGCCTTAATGTCGTTAACTTGAGTTAATAAATGATGTAATTATTGACGGTTTTATTATTCGTATCGGATAGTATGGTATTATTTTGCACAGAGATGAACTTGTGCAGCCAGGCCGTTTAATCACATCAAAATCTCAACTTATAATTATAAGCCACTTTTGTTTTTTGTCCGATAAGCCATACATTCATGAATACATTGCAACCTACCGCTGAAATATCAACTTATTCTTCACTTGGATTGATATATTCAGGGAGCAGTGAGTCATTTATTAATGCGTTAATACAGGAGATTCACGATCACAGTGCGTTGAATCATCCATATTTAGTTGCGTTAGGTAGTGGGGCGCTGCCGGATACCGCTGTTGCCCTAAAAGATTATGCGCATCAATATTCGTTTTATTCATCATATTTTGTTAAGTATCTTGATGGGGTAATAAATGCCTTGGTCACGCAGGAGCACAAGGATGCATTGCTGGAAAATATTGARGAAGAGATGGGGAACCCTGATGCGACAGAATTGGCTGAAAGACCTCATGTTGAAATCTTTAATCATTTCAAGACCACCATTGGTGTTGATGAAGAATATGTAATCAATCATCCACCTTCCACGACGACGCAATTATGGCGTGACTTGTTTTTACAGAAATGTAACTCGACATTACCAGGCGTCGGCGTGGGGGCTATCGGTATCGCAACAGAATATATCGTTCCTCATATCTATAAATATATAGTCGATGCGATTGAAAAACATACTGATTATCCTGATGAGGCCAGCTTGTTTTTCAGATTGCATATGGAATGTGATGAAGAACACGCAGACAATCTTATTAAGGTGACAACGGAGATTGCTGATGATATCAGTACCCGTGAAGCCATTCGCTTTGGCGTCATTTCGGCATTGAACTTGCGAAATGCATTCTGGGATTCACAGTATGCGCGCGCATTATCTGTTAACTAGCTTGTTGTAAATATACGAATACCATGTCTGTAGCATTGTCATTGAAGGACTTACTGAGTGCAGCTGTTATTGAAGTTGACAATCCTGAAGATATTTCGCGCGACCAGCTTGCTAATCTGCTCAATAAATATTCCTTTGCACTCATCCGTGGTGTGATTGATCCTGACACGGTCATCGCGGCAAAGAAGAAAATAAAACAACGATACAATCCTGATAATGACTCTCCTGCTACGGGTGAGCATCCAAGTGATATTATGGATAATTTTCAGAAGTTATCTATCGGTGGGGCTGAGCATAGTGGTGTTTATCGGCCGAGGTGTATGCGTACATATTACAATCCAGTTTGGGCTGAAGATATATATGGATTAAGAGACACCTTCATTAAGGTTGCTCAGATAAGAAATGCGATTTATGGTTTTGATCTTCATTACGCAATTGATAAAGTAGAAAATAACTTTTGGACTGCTGCGCGTATACATAGCTACCCGGCGGGCGGCGGATTTTTAGTATCACACATTGATGATGTTGTTCCTGTGGTGCAAAAAGCGGAGGGTATTAGTCAATATTTTCAACCTGTACTGATTATGAGTAAAAAAGGAAAAGGTGATGATTGCGATTTCGAAACGGGAGGTNGNTWYWTTGAKGNKYKACSGMWCNSCNKTTATYAWTRCSMASWMGNWSWSTSAKYKSRKCGWYGWYGKWRYYTACTCAGGGGCAACGATACATGGTGTAGCTGATATTGACTTGCATAAAACATTCGATAGTAGAAGGCCTTGTGGTCGTTATGCGGGTTTTGTCACGCTGTACAAAGAGTTTACCCGAAAGAAAGAATTAGAGGACTATGTCGCTCCAGCAGAAAACCCTGTCGCCGTATAATTTGCTACTCAATGAAGTAACCTTGTTCAGTTAGGGCCATTAAAATCCAGAGAATAACCGAATACTATGAGCTTAGACAATACACGTTCCAATACGAAATCTAATACATATAATGATGCTGAAGCAGCTATTCTTGATCATCTTAAAAACACCTCTGTTCCAGATGATGAACTGTTGGAAAATTTGCATTTATTTATTACGCCACAACAGTTAAGACGTATATTGTTTTTTTATGAAATTTACAAAGAAATTTTAGAAACACCAGGTGTCATCATGCAGTTTGGCGTCAGGTGGGGGCGTGAGCTTGCTTTGTTCGAGAGTTTAAGAACCACATTTGAGCCATTTAATCATAGTAGAAGAGTAATCGGGTTTGATACGTTCAGTGGTTATGCAGGTGTTAATCAGAAAGATGGCAATAATAAGGTAATGAAAGAAGGGAATTTAACGACTACGCCAAAGTATGAAGAAGAGCTAGGGGATATCCTTCACCAGAGAGAGCAGTTAAGTCCTATCCAGAATGTAAAAAAAWWTRWWTYGAWRRWWSRWGAYGSCWKTAAAACRSWWNGYCRATACCTGGATGATAATCCACATACGATTGTTTCACTTGCTCATCTCGATATGAACTTATATGAGCCAACAAAAAATTGCCTTGAAATGTTACAGCCACATCTCACGAAAGGCAGTATTGTCATTGTCGATGAGATTAATCTTGATGTCTTCCCGGGTGAGACCATTGCGCTTAATGAAGTGTTTGGCTTAAACAATATTCGTCTAAAAAGGCATCCGCTGGTTAACCCTACCTGGCCCGCATATTTTGTTGTTGAATAAGTAATGATAAACCAGGGAATATTTCACTCAAAGTTTGTTCGGAGAGATCCGGAAAATAGCAAAATAGATATTTCTGTTTTCATTCCTGTCTATAACGGTGCGCTTAGCTTACCTGAATTGATACAGAGAATAGATGTCGTTTTGCAAAAGACAAATTATGTATATGAATATGTTCTGGTTGATGATGGTAGTAGTGATGACTCATGGAATATCATTTCTTCGCTGCATCAATCGAGAGATAATATGTGTGCTTTTCGACATTTGCGAAACATGGGTTATAACTTCACCTTRCAGCACGGCTTAGAATATTGCACTGGAGAGTGGGTATTAACGCTAGATGATGATYTGCAACATCTGCCCGAAGAAATCCCGAAATTACTGAGTGTTGCCGAAAAAGATCCTGATATAGATGTTGTTTTTGGCGCTTTCGTACAGCGACAACATAAAATGTGGAGAAATATTGGCTCTACCTTGTATTTGAAAATGATTAGAACACTGTATGGATTGCCAAAAGATTTATTTATCACCTCTTTTAGGTTGATAAATCGAAGAGTTGTTGATCAGGTTGTCCACTCTAATCTTGCGGAGCCCCAAGCCGGTTTTATGATACTAAAGGCGACGCGAAGAATTAAAAATGTCAGCGTTAAGCATGGTGAAAGGAAATATGGCGAATCGGGTATTCGTATTTCCAAAATGATCAAACTTACATTTGACCTCCTCTTGCATCATACAACGCTGCCTTTACAGTTAATTACTGGCATTGGGGTTACGGCATTTTTTACTTCACTGGTTTTATCTTTTTATTATCTGAGTACGTATTATATATACCAGTCTTCCGTTAGTGGTTTTACAACTTTAGTGTTATTGATACTAGCTTTTGGAGGGTTAACGCTTTTCAGTATTGGTATTGTCGGCTTCTATGTTTCCAGGTTGCTAAGGCAGGTTACCTTTACGCCCGTCTATTCTGTAAGGGACTTTTTGGAACCTAAAACCTGAGCCAACAATGACAGACAATATTACAAAAGAAATTTATGATAAACACGCATCTTCCTGGGAGAGGAGGGAGCCGAATTCACTTTCAGATTTTACAGGGAGACCGGCTGTCTTCAAATTATGTGGCGATGTCTCTGGCCTTAAAATTCTCGATATCGGTTGTGGCGAAGGCTACTGCTCACGTGCGTTGAAAGCTATGGGGGCTAATCATGTAGAGGGTATAGATATATCACCTGAAATGATTGAGCTAGCTAAGCAACAAGAAAAAAGTAATCCTATGGGCATCAATTACCTGACGGGAGATGTTACATGCCTCGCTTATGATGATAATTCGTTTGATATGGTACTTGGAATGTTCGTATACAATTACCTAACGGTTGAAGAAACCGAAAAATCATTTAGTGACGTTTATCGAGTGCTTAAGCCGGGAGGCACATTCGTATTTGCAGTGCCGCACCCTGCATTTCCTCAAATTAAAAAAGATGATTCGCCTCCGTTTTATTTCGATTTTAATAACGCAGGTTATTTTAGTTCGAGAAATCAACGGCACCACGGGGAAATATTCTGTCGTGATGGCAAGCAACTACCCGTTCAAATGGTACATAAACTTTTTGAAGATTATTTTAATGGCTTATCTAGTAGTGGTTTTACTAATATACCGATAGTACGAGAACTGGGTGTGCATGATAGTCATATGGAAATTGATAAAGCTTTCTTCGCGCCAGTTTACGATATCCCCTTGCATCTGGCATTTCGTATAGAAAAAAATGGCTAAAGATCATTTGCCGGTTATTATCTTTCGTGGAAATGACATATGTTTTTTAGGCATTATGCGCAGTTGTGCAGAAGCAGGTATTCCTTTTAAAACAGTCACCTTTACCTGGTCGACAGCTAAACCCTGGTGGTCCGAGTCATCCAGCTACTTTACGCGAGACTACACCATACATAATCCGTTTAGCGCACCTGATGATGCGTTGAGTGATTTGATAAAAGTGGGGAAAGAACTTTTACTGGCCTATAAACAACCACTGTTAGCTATACCAAGCAGTGATACCAATTTGATGTTTCTTCTCGATAATGAAGAAGTGCTTTCGCCTTATTTTACATTAATGGGTGATGCCAACTTTAGTAACTATCGTAGAGATGCTGCGCATAAGTTCGAGTGCTTTGAATTATTGCAGCGTAGTCCTGAAAAGATTACACCTGCAACTTATCACTGTAGTTGTGAGGGTGATATAGCCGAAATTTTGAAACAGGTAGCGTACCCAGTTGTATTTAAGCCGGCCACTAAAGATTATGGACAGAGTTTTTATCTGCAATACGACGGTTTAAAAGCTGTTGAATGTAAAGATGAGGCTACTTTAGTAAATGGCCTGAAAAATTGTATGCGGTCAAATTTTGATATCATCGTCCAGGAAAAAATAATTTTCGATAAGGTTGAAGATGAAATTCCTTTTTATGCTTATGTCGACAAGAATCATAATATTCGAATGGCAGCGACCGGTATCAAAGAATTAATACAACCCTATCCATTTGGTACGGCAAATATCTTACGTCTCAGCTGGCATTCAGAATTGTTAAATACTGCTAACCAAGTAGTTAAAGCACTCAAATGGCGCGGTATCATCATGATCGAATTTATCCGTGACCAAAAAGATAACAAGCTTAAAGTTATCGAAGTGAATGTTCGTCCATGGTTATTTATTGGGTTTTATACACGTTTTGGGCTGAATTTTATAGATAAGCTGTACCAGGACTGGACTGAGGGACTCGAACCCTATGACGGCAATACCATCGTTCCATCTGAGGCGACATTAAAATTGTCTCCGATTCATATCGACCTTATTGGCATTGCAAATCATTTTAATGAAGAAGAAAAAGTAAAATACTTTATAGACGATGATGATGTTTTATTGCATTGGTTGAAATCATTTAGCCAGAACATAACCTCGACTTATGCATTAGGCAAAGATAACCAGCCCTGGATAAAGAGTTGTGATAATTTATGTAACAGCACGAGGTTGAGTAAGGATTATTTACTGAAAAATGTAACCGACTCGTTGTATGTCGAAGATAGTAACGTTAGCTATACAGCTTTAACATCCTCACGTTTTTCTGAAAAGGGCTCCAGGGTCGCGCTACATGATAAGTCAAGATAATAAAAAAAGACTTATTTTTTTTTTACGAGCATGTGTATCGGCGGCAATATTATTCTATCTAATTAGCATCCCTGACTGGAAAGTACTGGTTTCACTCGAGTTGAAATCATACCTTAATATTACCATTGGTATTATGTTGTCATTAATCGCTCTGATGATTATGTCGCTGAGGTGGCGATTACTTTTGTCCGTTCATATGAAAGTAAACTTCCCATACCTTGATGCGTATAGGGGGTATTTAATGGGCCTTTTTTATAATATTTTTATGCCCGGCGCTATTGGTGGCGATCTATATCGAATAAAACATAGCAGAGATATTTGCGCTATTAGCATTAAGAACGCTACAATTGTAGTAGCCACTGAACGTATTTTTGGCGCGGTAGCACTTACAGCATTATTGTTACTTGGAGTGAGCCTGGGCGGGTCAGGTTTTATATTAGGAAATACGAACGTAGAACATAAGTACATTATTGTTGGTTGTTTTATTATTGTACTGATGGCTTTACCTTTAATATGGAAAAAGTTAGAGCTGCGTTATATCGATGCGGTAAAGATTTTTCTATTAAGCCTCGTGTCACAGAGTATTGAACTTATTATAGCTGGCTTTATTTTGCATATCATGGTTCCAGAGGCGGAAATTTACTGGATTTTAGTGGCGATGCCATTAGCATATTTTGCTACAGTGTTACCTATTTCAATAGGTGGTTTAGGTGTTCGTGAAGGCGTGCTTGTTAGTGTTTTTTTTATGTTCGGCATCGCCATAGAAGACGCAATTATTGTTTCGATACTTATCTATATTGTTAAGGTGATTGCGGGCGTGCTTGGGTATGTGTTGGTGAAAATGTTTCCGGGCAAGAATACTTTAGTCAAGTCGAACGTTTAATGAATAGACTAAAGATATGGCAGTACACTGTTATAAGGCAATGGCTAAAATTATTAAATATTTGTTGTAGTTTCATATAGCGTATAGTAAATTTCAAATGAAAAATATTCCTTTTAATCGTCCTTGCTGGACTGGCGAAGAATCTGAGCATATAAAGTCAGCTATAGAAAATGGCTGGATTTCAGGTGATGGTCCATATACAAAAAAAGTTCAAGAGACCATTAAGCAGTATTTTGGCAGCAGTAGTGAGGTTTTACTGACAACTTCATGCACGCACGCACTTGAAATTTCGGCAATACTGCTTGACCTGAAACCAGGTGATGAAGTSATTGTTCCTTCGTATACCTTTGTCTCTACTGCGCTTGCATATTTGATGCATGGTGCCACACCTGTTTTTGTGGATATAAAGCCAGACACATTAAACATTGATGAAAGATTAATCGAAGCATCGATAACTTCCAAAACCAGAGCAATTGTTCCGGTTCATTATGCAGGTGTTGCATGTGAGATGGATGTGATTAATGAAATTGCCAGTCGCTATGATTTAACAGTCATTGAAGATGACGCTCATGGTTTATGTGGGAAATACCATGGTCGTTATCTTGGCAGCTTAGGCGATATTGCCACGCAGAGTTTTCATGAAACGAAAAATATAACTTGTGGTGAAGGAGGTGCGCTGGTTTTAAATTCAGAAAAGTATATAGAGCAATCTGAAATTATTAGAGAGAAAGGAACCGATAGGTCCAAGTTTTTTCGCGGTCAAATCGATAAATATAGTTGGGTAGATAAAGGGTCGAGTTATGTAATGTCAGATCTCCTCGCTGCGTTTCTTTATGGTCAGCTTGTRCATATTGATGCCATACAGGAAAAGCGAAAAAACATTTGGCAACGTTACGATAGTAATCTCAATGAGTGGGCAAAGAAGAATGATGTCACACAACCATTTGTGCCTGACCATTGTGAGCAGGCATACCATATGTATTATCTATTGATGCCAGATATTGAAACACGAACACGTTTTATTCAACATTTAAAAACGAATAATATTGGCTCAGCATTTCATTATGTTCCTTTACATTCTTCAAAAATGGGAAAGGAATACTGTAAAACAAAATATGAAATGAAAAACACGAATGAGGTAAGTTCGACACTTATAAGGCTGCCTTTCTTTAATGATTACGATGCACAAACACAACTTGAGATCATCGAAGTTATCTCGGGCTTCCAGGTATAAAACGCGTTAGTATTTATTAAAGTAAGTTGATAATAGAATGTTTTGATGAAAGTTTCGTGAAAGACATAAATCAATTTCTAATACGTCAGAACTTGAGTCTGGTACGGTATAAAATTTCCCATTAAATGCCATCACTGCGCCGTTCCATTTATCACTTTTGGGATAATATCCGAATAGTGAAGTTTTGTTTGTAAGGTAATCTATGGACATGAATTCTGCGCCAGCATCCGGGATGAAATAGATAAGACCATTAGGTGCAAATACGCCAAAGGACCATTTTTGTTTATCTGAGGACAATTGTTTAAKCTGTTCGGTTGAATCATTATTAGAATCAATAATTAATAKAGATTTCGCATCATCTGGTGCAGCGTAAATTTTACCATTGGGTGCTAATATGCCGCCTGCCCATTTAAGTTTTGAGTCAGATAAATTTCCAAAAGTAGWAAATTGACGATTTATCGGWTCTATGCGAAGAACATTCGTGGCATTGAGTGGTATACCGTAAATGAAACCGTTTGGTGCGATAATACCGCCAAAATATTTACGGCTACCAGGTAGATTTCCGAAATAATTAACACTTTGATCTGTAGGGTCAAATTCAATAATCTGTGTTGCAGAATCAGGTATCCCATATATCTTACCGTTACTCGCAAGTACTTGACCACCGTAACCACCTGACGCAACATTAATGGTTTCAGATGTTTTTGTAACGGGATCAATGACTAGTATTTTGTTGTTGGAGACGCTCCATGGCAATGAGTAAATTTTCCATCAGGGCCAAGTACGCCGCCGTTCCATGCTTGGTCTATTGTGCTAAAATTGCCGAAGGATTTTAGCTCCAGTGTTGTAGTATTGAGGTAGTAAATTTTGTTGGCGCTTGAAGGAATGAAATAAATATCACCGTCTGGGGCAAGTACGCCACCATGAAATTTGTTTATACCCGGTATATCGGCAACCTTGGTTATGGAGACGTTTTCTGGTTTGAATTGTTGTGAGATAACGCTTTCTATGTAAGTAAAATATGTGCCCCATTGTGCAGACCCTACTTCGTCATAATTCAAGATAAAATCAAGCCCGCTACTCGCTGAGACCGCGGGAGTTAAGCACGCAGTATTCGAATTGTTGTCGCATGCACCGACGAATAATGAAACGGTTAGGAGTATGTGTTTATTGTTTAACATATCATATTTAATTGTCACACAAGTTTGTGTTATCTCTAATGTTAACCTACCTCATGATAGATTATGACATCTAGTTAGCTAGGATTGTTTCGTGTAAGCAAAAAGAAAGAGAAGTAATTGTCATTTAAATTAATATATTAAGAACATGAGCGCGATAAACTAAAACCATATGAATGTTATAGATAACAATGTTATAGAAAAACACATAAATTCATATTATTTAAAAACATACCTGGTGTTAATCTCACTGAGTTTCATCGCCATGTATGTATACGCTTTTTATTCTGATAATGGCGATATCATGATTAATAGTCATGACAATCTTGATTCGATAGTTGCTATATACAAAGTGATGGCCGATTCGGATACATTTTTTGTATCGAATGATTTTGCTATTGAAAATATAATGAATGGATTGCCACGAGTTGCGTTGCCACGTGAGAGCAATGTGATTTCTATGTTGTATTATTATTTTGAGCCCATTGATGCTTATATTATTAATGAAGCGCTAATTCGAATAATTGCCTTTTTTGGAATGCTGTTACTCTTACAAAAGCATATTGTAAATAACGCATATGATAATAAAGTTGGTTATTTAATAATAATTACAGGCACAGCACTAACATTTTCATTATTACCTTATTGGTCTCAGGCAGGCATTAGCATCGCTGGGCAACCATTGGTACTCTATGCTTTTTTAAACATTAAAAATAAAGATCATGGGATTGTAAATTGGATTATTCTGGCATGTTTCCCTTTTTATAGTTCATTGATTCTCGCCGGTATGTTCGTCCTAAGCATGCTTACAGTCATCTTCGTATATGACTGGATTAAAAACAAATCGATAAATTTGTCTCTCATTAGCGTATTGGTGATGATGTCTGTTTTATCTTTATCTGCTGAATACAGGCTTCTCGATAATTTTTTGAACCCCACATTTATTTCGCACAGAATTGAATTTGTTGCAAAGTATTTGACGTTGGATCAATCGTTAGCAAGAAGTGCTAATCTTTTTTTTAAAGGTCAAACGCATTCTCATTCTATCCATGGTGTATTTATTCTGCCTTTTATCTTTATATATGTGGCGATTATGCTGTTAGAAAAGGTAATAAAAAATTATAGCTTTCGTGGGTGGGTAGTGTTTTTTACCATAAGTGGTTTCATTTTATTTACGCTTGTCGTGTTAAATAATTATTTTGATTTACAATGGAAGTCGGTGATAAAGGCCCATTTGTCTTCAAATGTTGCTTACTATTATCTTTTGGTGGTATCGGTAATCTTAGTTTATCTTCTGTATGCGAAACAAAGAATGGCAAT
>NVSH01000055.1 GCA_002401185.1 Gammaproteobacteria bacterium
AAAGATTAAGGTACAGACATGGCAAAGGCAAAAATTAAAAACGCATCTTACTCATGGGAATGCACCAATAAAAAAGGACAAACTGTAAAAGGTGAAATGACTGCTGCCAGTGCCGATGTAGTTAAAGCAGAGCTACGGAAACAGGGCCTGGTTCCTAAAAAAGGTAAGATAAAGAAAAAAGGTGGCAGTCTATTTTCAGCAAGAAAACAACCGATAACAACAAAAGATATTGCCGTGTTTAGTCGCCAACTTGCGACCATGCTAAAAGCCGGCGTACCCATGGTGCAAGCTTTTGATATTGTCGGCCAAGGACACTCGAACCCTAGTATGGCGAAATTAATTTTTCAGGTTAAAGCCGACATTGAAGCAGGTGGCACGTTGGCAAGCGCCTTGAGTCAACATCCAGCTTATTTTGATGACTTGTTCGTCAGCCTGGTTGATGCCGGTGAACAATCCGGCGCTCTTGAAACACTGCTGGAAAAAGTAGCTACCTACAAAGAAAAATCAGAAGCATTAAAAAATAAAATTAAAAAAGCGATGACTTATCCGATAAGTGTGCTTGTCGTTGCTGTTGTTGTTTCGGCCATTCTATTAATATTTGTTGTACCGACCTTTGCCGATATGTTTGCCGGCTTTGGTGCTGAACTGCCCGCTTTCACTCTGTTTGTTGTCGGCCTATCCGATACACTGGTAGATAATGTGTGGACATTTATTGCCATAATCATCGGAACAATTTATGCATTCAAACAGGCGAAGATTAGATCTAAGGCATTCAGAGATTCGCTTGACCAATTAGCCCTTAAATTACCTGGCGTTAGCGCCTTAACAACCAATGCAGCCATCGCACGTTTTTCCAGAACATTGGCAACGATGTTCGCCGCGGGTGTCCCACTGGTGGAAGCCATGGTTTCCGTTGCAGGTGCTGCGGGTAACAGCGTCTACCAGAAAGCCATTATGCAAGTGAGGGATGACATCGCCTCAGGAACCACCTTGCAAGTCAGCCTGGCTCAAAACAAGAAATTATTTCCAAACATGTTAATTCAAATGGTAGGTATCGGTGAAGAATCCGGCGCACTGGATGAAATGCTTGACAAGGTTGCTGAGTATTATGAAGAAGCCGTCGACGATGCTGTAGACAACCTTACCGCCATGCTGGAACCATTGATAATGTCATTCCTTGCTGTTGTAATTGGTGGCCTGGTTATCGCTATGTACTTACCTATTTTCAAAATGGGCGAAGTTGTTTAGACAGAGTCATTAAACTGTTTATTAAAACCTCACAAAAACCACCTTATGTTTGAGAATATATCGACCGTATTTACAGCAACACCCTGGCTGTTCTACACAACAATATTATTTTTTGGACTTTGCGTAGGCAGTTTTTTAAACGTAGTCGCTTACCGCTTACCTTTGATGATGGAGCGTGACTGGAAACTTGAGTGTCATGAATTTCTCGAATTAGACAAGCCTGATGTCAAACCTGATTTACTTTCGATTAATCTGGCCACACCTTCATCGGCATGCCCAARCTGCGGACATCAAATACGCTTCTGGGAAAACATACCCGTTATTAGTTATCTGCTGTTAAAAGCGAAATGCTCATCTTGTAAAACCCCTATTTCCATCCAGTATCCCACAGTTGAATTACTGACAGGAATTGCGTCGCTGATTACTGCTTACACTTTTGGTGTATCACTGCAGACCATCACTGCCTTGATTTTCACCTGGGTATTAATCGCGCTTACATTAATCGATCTAAAAAAACAGTTATTACCAGACAGTATGACGTTGCCATTGTTATGGTTTGGAATTTTTATTAGTTTGTTCGAAGTATTTACCGATTTAAAATCCAGTGTTATCGGTGCAATGGCTGGTTACCTAATTCTCTGGTCGGTTTATCATTTATTTAAACTATTAACAAAAAAAGAAGGTATGGGATTTGGTGACTTCAAGTTACTCGCCGCCCTTGGTGCCTGGATTGGCTTTAGTTACTTACCACAAATTATTCTAATCTCATCAGTCGTCGGTTCTATTGCTGGCATTTCAATGTTACTCATCGGTAAAACAAAACAACAGCAACCCATCCCCTTTGGCCCTTATCTTGCTATTGCTGGATGGATCGCACTTCTATGGGGCGACACCATAAACACAACATACCTGTCTTTCTTATAAGACATGCTAAAAATCGGATTAACAGGTGGCATAGGAAGTGGTAAGACAGCTGTCTCTAATCTATTCGAAAAAATGGGTATCCACATCATCGATACCGATATTATTTCTCGTCAACTTTTAATTAATGATCAAAACGTAGTACAAAGCATTATTACTGATTTCGGCAAATCGATTGTAAACGAAAATAACACTATTAATAGAAGTGCACTGGCAAATATCGTTTTTAACGATGCAACTAAAAAAAAGCGACTTGAAGCGATTCTTCACCCCAAAATACGTGATGAAGTAAACAGCCAAACAATAAACATCAACAAAACAATAAAGCCAAATAATTATATTATCATCGTGATACCCCTGCTGTTTGAAACCAACTTCAATGAACTTATTGATCACATACTAGTCGTAACTGCTTCAGAGAGCATCAGAATAAAACGCGTGAAAACACGTGATAATAGAACAACAAAAGAAATTCAATCGATTATTAATACGCAAGTAATCGACGAAATAAGATGTACTCAAGCGAATGATGTAATTGAAAACAACAATGGCTTCGAACAACTAGAATCAAAAGTTATGCAACTACACAATCAATATCTCAAATTAGCTAATACCCATTACTAAAATCTCAACACGTACGCCAGGAAATAAGTGTAGAATCTTGTGACATGCAAAAAAGCCGCCAAGATAATCCACAAACCTAAAATATACCGTGACAGATTATTACGTTTACGAACAACCTTTAAATGAAAAAGTACGCGCTTTTCTGCGTCTGGAAAAATTATTCCAACAATACGCCTTTCACCTTCAACACGGTTCGGACTGGAATAATCGTGTAGCTATTGAGTCTATCCTTGAGCTCGTGGCCTATACCTCCCGAAGTGATATCAAGTTAGAAGTATTAAAAGAACTCGAACGACAACATACTCGACTTGAGCGCTTAGCTAAACGCCCACAAATCGATCAATCACAACTCACTTCTGTGTTAAAAAACATTAATTTACGTATTAGAGAACTACAGGCACAGTCCGGACAATTCGGACAGGAAGCAAAGACCATCGAACTACTGATGAATTTCGCACAAAAAAGCTCTGTTCCAGGCAGTATTTGTGACTTTGATTTACCCGCTCTAAAACATTGGTTAACATCGACAGAAGAAAAACGACTAAATCACATTGAAAAATGGTTTCAACCCTTCATACATTTAGATCACTCAATTCAGCTAATATTAGAAGTATTGAGACATAGTTCGGAATATATAAACGAAACGGCAAATAATGGTTTTTTCCAAAAACCACTGGATACCGCTTTAACTATTCAATTACTACGGATTTCAGTACCTAAAGAAACAGAAAGTTACCCTGAAATTAGCGCAGGAAAACATCGTTTCTCCATACGGTTTATGACCAACGAAGACCCAGCAAAACGACCTGAACAATACAAAGACGATATTAACTTTAAATTACAAATGTGCGCCATCTGATTTGCTGAACGATCGGTTTTTAAACTACTTACCCCAAAATGCACTAATCGCAGAAACACCTTGCGCGCCATTC
Source organism: Gammaproteobacteria bacterium (assembly GCA_002401185.1). Lineage (GTDB taxonomy): Bacteria > Pseudomonadota > Gammaproteobacteria > SZUA-229 > SZUA-229. The sequence goes on from NVSH01000055.1 coordinate 3,726, forward strand.
GCCCATGCCGTTTCCATATCATCTTCAGATACGCCACCCAGCGCATAAACAGGTATTGTTAAACCTTCTATCATATTAGAAAATCTTACCCATCCCATGCCTCGCATACCTGGATGACTCACCGTTTGTTGTACGGGTGACAACACAACAAAATCGGCACCTAGCTCAACAGCTTTTAATAACTCATCATTATTATGGCAAGAAGCTGAAAACAGAGTCGCATGAGGGCGTCGTGATAATTTACTTAATGTCTGGCTATCCGCGTGAAACCCGTCAAAATTAAATGATGAAAAATCAATTGATGCGTTAAGCGATGCCGAAATATTAAGCATTAATCTTGCCCCCGCACTCTCACATAAGATAGCAGCCTGACCCAATAATGACTGGGCGTTAGCCTCATCCTCCATGCTGTCATGTTTTAACCGTATCTGAACCAATGTGATACCAACATCAAGTGACCTTTTTAGTTTTTGAATGAAATCGTTTGTATCGGTGAATTCTCCGGTAATTAAATATTTATCCGGTAATTGAAGTGATTTTAAAATGGCGGCATTAGCTTTCGGGAAATCGTAACCAGGTAAATCTTCTATCGAAACCCACTTAACCTGCTGACCTTCTTTGCTTGTTGCTTCGCCCGTATATGACAATATTTTATAGACATGAAGACAGACGCTTTTATCCTGATAATTATGTTTAATTGTAATCAAGGAGCGAGAACTTATTATATGAATATCAAGTTCTTCTTTTATTTCGCGCTGTAATGCTTGAACAATGGTCTCATTATTTTCAACTTTTCCACCAGGGAATTCCCATAGACCACCTTGATGCGCGTCTGTGTGACGCAAGCTTAGGCAAACCATATTGGCCTGATCTACAATAACAGCTACAGCCACATGCACGATATCAGACATAATTATTTATCATGCCTCTGCATTTAACTCAGCACAGCACCGTGGTCAGGGCGTAGGTTATTGATTTTTCAGGCATCTGTAGCATGGATGCTACAGTATAGCGTACATGGATGTATTCACAGCGACCTGAAAAATCAATAACCTGCGTCCTTACCTCAAAATAATGCTGAGTTAAATGCAGAGGCATGTTATTTATTCACTTTTAAAAATCAGGAACGATACTCAGCATTAATCCGAATGTATTCATACGAGAGATCGGTTGTCCATATCGATGTTGAAACATTACCTCTACCGAGTTCAACTCTTATTGTAATTTCTTCCCTGTTCATAATTACTTGTCCTTTATCTTCTGCGTAATCAGCATCTACACCACCACCACGAACAATACATAATTCATCAAGAAATAAATTGACTCCGGTTATATCCAGCTTCGCAATACCCGAGCGCCCAACAGCTGCGAGTATTCGCCCCCAATTCGGATCACTAGCAAACAAGGCCGTTTTTACCAACGGCGAGTGCGCAATGGTGTAAGCGACATCTCTTGCTTCTTCTTCTGAACTAGCTTGTTCGACTTTAACAGTAATAAATTTTGTTGCACCTTCGCCATCACGAACAATGGCCTGTGCCAATTGCTGACATATCGAGCGCAACGCGTCGATAAAAATATTCGCATCTTCCGAACTATTATTAATCGGTTTATTTCCTGCCTTCGCCGTTGCGATCAAGACGCAAGCATCATTGGTTGAAGTATCGCCATCAACCGTAATCGAATTAAAACTAATATCAACGGCGTCCGACAGACATTGCTGTAAAAAATCACAATCGATATCAGCGTCAGTAGAAATAAACGCTAACATGGTCGCCATGTTTGGGCAGATCATTCCAGAACCTTTTGCAATACCGCTGATAGTTACCTGGCAACCATTGAGCACAACCATTTTTGATACCGCTTTAGCGACAGTATCGGTAGTCATTATGCCTTTAGCTGCTGCCAACCAGTTATCTTCCGACAGGTGCTCAGTAATCTGATTGATGCCCGCTTGCATCTTTTGCATTGGTAATTGTTCACCGATTACACCTGTGGAAAAAGGTAATATTTGATCTACTGAACAATGAAGTTGTTCGGCTAAATATACACAACTTTGTATTGCATTAGCCATGCCTGCATCACCCGTACCGGCGTTAGCATTACCGGCGTTGATTAACAGAGCACGTGGTTGAGAACTAGCCAAATGTTTTTTTGCAAGCGTCACCGGCGCGGCGCAAAATGCGTTCTGTGTAAAAGTAGCTGCACAAGTCGCATTTTCGCCGAATGTTAAAACAATCAGATCATCTAATCCATTTTTTTTAATTCCTGCAGTTATAGATGCAAGTTTTATCCCAGCAACAGCTAGAATAGGATCAGGTTCAGTAAGTCCAACAGCCATAAGATTTACACCATTTTAACAAGCAAGACGTTTAAATAATGACGTCTCAATGTCTAGCTTAATTTACCGTGACATTGTTTAAACTTTTTACCTGAACCACAATAACAAGGTTCATTACGTCCAATTTTTTTCTGTGTACGATGATATGGTTGTGTGATTTCATCTTGTGTTCGTGCAGAATCATTCGTTTCGGACGATTCACCCTCAGCAGGTTGCTGTATAGCTTCTGCATCCGCATGTTGATAATTTACATTCTCAACCTGAGGGTTTTCATTTGCATCCAGTTGTTCCACCTGTTCGTTCGACTGTATTTTTACTTTTGTAAGAACAGTAACAACTTCATATTTAATACGTTCGAGTAATTCTGTAAACATTTCAAAYGCTTCACGYTTATATTCCTGTTTAGGATTTTTTTGCGCATAACCACGAAGCCCAATACTCTGCCGTAGATAATCCATCGCAGCTAAATGTTCTTTCCATAATTTATCAAGAACATTTAACATTATGTGCTTTTCATAATCACGCATACCTTCTGCGCCTACTATCTTTTCTTTAACRTCGTACTCTTCAATGGCAACAGCATGTATTTTTCTGCGCAAACCAGCTTCATCAAGCATRTTGTCCTGYTCRAGCCAGTCCGTTATCGGTAATTTCAACGCGAATTCTTCGTTTAATATATTTTCCAGACCTTCGATATCCCATTGTTCATCAAGACTGCCCTTCGGTATACATGAGGAAATAACATTACCGATAACTTCTTCACGAATCACTTTGATGGTTTCTGACAAATCTGCCTCGGCCATCATTTCATTACGTTGCCTATAAATAACTTTACGTTGGTCGTTTGCAACGTCGTCGTATTCGAGCAATTGCTTACGRATATCGTAATTATGCCCTTCAACTTTTCGCTGTGCATTTTCRATAGCGCGRTTAACCCAGGGGTGTTCTATTGCTTCACCTTCTTCCATGCCGAGCTTTTTCATCAAGGCACCTACTTTATCTGACGCGAAAATACGCATTAAATCATCTTSTAAWGACASGNAGAARYKRMKWRRYYCYSSGWYMYCCTKGYSWYCMGMTYSWNCCACGYAACTGATTATCRATACGACGAGACTCGTGACGCTCACTACCTATTACATGTAGGCCACCCGCCTCTATAACTAACTGATGCCGCTTATCCCAATCAGATGTTAATTGCTTGAGTTTCTCTTCACCAGCATCTGCGTTTTTCACTAAATCTGCTTCGAGATTACCACCAAGCACAATATCAGTACCACGTCCGGCCATATTTGTTGCGATAGTCACCGCACTCGGAAGGCCAGCGTTTTCAATTATTTGCGCTTCATTTTCATGTTGTTTTGCATTTAATACATTATGTTCAATTTTACTTTTTTGCAGGAGCTTCGATAAATGCTCGGAAACTTCGATAGATGCTGTACCAACAAGCACAGGCTGTTTCCTTGAAACACAATCTTTCACATCATCAACGATGGCATTGTATTTCTCCGCTGGTGTTAAAAACACAAGGTCAGTGTTATCCGCACGCACCATGACTTTATTGGTTGGAATTAAGACCACTTCAAGATTATATATCTGCAATAATTCTTCAGCTTCGGTATCTGCAGTACCGGTCATACCTGAAAGTTTGTCATATAACCTGAAATAATTTTGAAATGTTATCGATGCCAGCGTTTGATTTTCATTCTGTATGGAAACGTTTTCTTTCGCTTCTATAGCCTGATGCAAGCCTTCTGACCAACGACGCCCGTCCATAGTACGACCAGTAAATTCATCGACGATTACCACCTGATTATTACGCACTATGTAATGTACATCTTTTTCAAAAAGTACCGAGGCCCGTAACGCAGAATTTAAATAATGAACCAGATTAATATTGGTAGCACTATAGAGGGAGTCATTCTCATCCAAGATGCCTTCTTCGACAAGAATTTCTTCAATTTTCTGGTGACCTTGTTCCGTTATATGAACGCTTTTGTTTTTTTCATCTACTGAAAAATCACCTTCTTCAGGCTCTTCTTTCGTGGTTTCACGACCTCGTTCAAGCTTGGTTACGAAATCTTTAAACTTAACGTGCAAGTCACTGCTCTCTCCTACTGAGCCAGAAATAATCAACGGTGTTCTGGCCTCATCAATTAAGATGGAATCTACTTCATCAACAATGGCAAAAAACGGTGTCCGTTGCACTTTTTCTTCGGCAGTAAAAGCCATGTTATCGCGAAGATAATCAAAACCGTATTCATTATTTGTGCCGTAAGTTATATCTGCAGCATATGCCTGTTTTTTTGCGACATGATCTAATCCAGAAATGCTGATACCCGTTGTCATACCAAGAAAATTATATAACTTCCCCATCCACTGGGCATCACGTGTTGCCAGATAATCGTTAACTGTCACCACATGGACACCCTTACCAGGCAATGCGTTAAGATAAGCAGCTAGCGTAGCCACCAAAGTTTTACCCTCACCCGTACGCATCTCTGCAATTTGACCCTTGTGTAAGACCATACCACCGATTAACTGTACATCGAAATGGCGCATATTAAACACCCGTCGTCCAGCCTCTCTTACCGTGGCGAAAGCTTCAGGTAAAAGTTGATCCAAAGTTTCACCGCTAGGATTTTCATCACTTTGTAAGCGCTCACGAAACTCTTGTGTTTTTGCGGCAAGTTGGCTATCACTTAACGCTGAAAATTCTGCTTCTAGCGAATTTATTTGATTAACTGTTTTTCGATGTTTTTTTATCAGTCGATCATTTCGACTACCAAACACCTTTTTAACGGCATTCAAAATCATTTTTATCATTAACTCATTGTGACGGGATTATTAAATATTGACTAAAAGTTTTTATTATTCAAATCGCCGTAATAGTAAAAAATACGACGTATTATGCCTTAGAAGCACCGACGGGTCATTAAATATTAAAGGACATTTTCTCAGATGTATAGCAAGAGAGAAGCATTGCTTAACTGTTTATTTTAGTGCTACAAATTTGGCAGGATTGACCTGTCTATCGTTCTTAAGTACTTCAAAATGAACATGCGGACCTGTTGAACGACCGGTTGAACCCATAGTAGAAATCCTCTGACCTTTTTTCACACTATCACCTACGTCAACCAGTAACTTCGCATTATGCCCATAACGTGTGGCATAGCCATTGCCATGATTTATCTCTACCAACTGCCCATAACCGTAACGATTTCCAGCCCAGGTGATAACGCCACTTGCGACAGCGATGACATCACTACCTTCTTTACCAGCAAAATCCATACCTTTATGCATTGCTAATCTGCCAGTGAATGGATCAGTACGCTTGCCATAATAAGAAGATGTCCATCCCTTTGTAATAGGTCGCCCACGTGGCTTTGATGCATTTCTTAACTGTCGATTCATAATGACTTCTTCTAACACATCAAGCTGTTCTTCACGACTTGATAATTGCTTATCCAGGATAGCAATCACGTTGGTAAAATGATTACTTGCCATACTCTCTACATTTGATGGGCCACCGTATGCAGGTGCACTCTTGAAATCGAATTCTTTAGAGTCMAGYTTGGCRACWYKYACTARWCGYTGRCCTAATGCGTTKAAWCGRATAACATTTGCCTGCATCTTTCCCAATCGCGCAGCAAGAGCATCTAGCTCTGACTCGGCAGAAAGACGCGCTTCATGAATCAACACTTTTTGTTTTGAAATATCATGTTCTAACGCAACCAAGTCGTTGACGTTTGCGTTAGTTACTCCATACCAATAACCACTACTGAGTAATAACCCAGCAAAAAGGCTTATAMTGGTCGCACAGGCAATTAACTGTCGTCTGCCATCTAACTGACAACGAACAGGTCTGCCCCTAAATTTTCCAACAAAGATAATATTCATAATTAGTATTAGTATCGAACAACAGGCCTATAAGTATAGCCAATCTACTGAATTTGTAGCATCATGAAGCCATTAAATGAACAAATTAACCCAAAATTTATGGATCAGGCCAAAATGTTGGCCGAGTTCACAGCACTTTTGCAGCAAGTCATACCCGTAGAGTGCCGAAATCATGTAAAAGTCGCTAATTTTCGCGATCAAAACTTAATGTTAATGACAGATTCCCCAGTGTGGACAACCAAACTCCGTCAGCTTAGCCCACAGATTCTTCATCATGTTCGTGAAAACAGCCTAAAAATTAGCCATTGTGGTAACAAACCACCAACGATTCATCACATTCAAATACATACGCGTTATATAACAGCTGATGACAACCAACGACAAAAGGCTAATCTCAAAAAACCCGTGCCACGAATAAGCAAAAAAACAGCTGAATTATTACTTACATCAGCCAATAGCATTAATAGCGAGCAACTAAAAACTGCCTTGTTGAAAATGGCCAGCCAGAACAATCAGCATTCCTCCACCCATAAAAACAAAAAGTAATTTATCGTACACAATTAACAACGTTGCACGATGTTATTTTAGTCAGTTCCAGGAAAATCCAGTCGAAAAATCTCAGATTACATTTGGCCAACGACTTTGCGTCATGTCATATTAAAGGCTATGTACAACATAACAATAAAAAACATACGTTATGCAAGAACCTTAACTTAAAACGTCTGCAATGGCTGAGTATATGAAATAGGTGACGATGCCTTCTCGCCTTCAAAAGTAACCTTTTCCCAGGCATCTTTATCAGCACACAACGCTTTCAACAATTTATTATTTAAAGCATGACCCGATCGATAACCAGAAAAAGCACCAATCGTACTGTGCCCTAACAAGTACAGATCACCAATAGCATCTAAAATTTTGTGTTTTACAAATTCATCTTCATAGCGCAAACCATCTTCATTGATAACACGATAGTCATCAACGACGATTGCATTATCGATACTACCGCCTAATGCTAAATTCTGTTTTCGTAAGGCTTCTATATCACTCATGAAACCGAAAGTCCTCGCACGGCTTACTTCTTTCACAAAAGATGTCGTAGAAAAATCAATTTCAGCAGTACAGGGGCTATCCTTAAAAGCTGGGTGATCAAAATCAATAGCG
>NVSH01000056.1 GCA_002401185.1 Gammaproteobacteria bacterium
GTGATGTGCCGACGGGCCTAACCCATGCGTTCGGTGTCGATTATGTACCCGACGAGCATTGGAACTTTGGCGGCAGTATCGAGGCAGGTAAGTTAGAAGATAAAAACACAGGCGCAGAAACAGAGCGGCAAGCGATTGGTTTAAATGCTGGTTATAATTTTGGTGCTGTGGTCTATTCCGTTGCGCTTGAGTACCGTATAGATGACACACAAAATTCGGATGCAACATCATCTGAGCGTAAAACCTGGCTGATGAAGAATAACCTGAAATACCAGGTGGATTCGGACTGGCGTTTCCTCGCCAAAGCCAATTTCTCTGAGAGTGAAAGCTCACAGGGTGATCTGTTCAGTGGTAATTTTACCGAGATCGTTATGGGTTACGGATATCGTCCGATAGATAATGACAGGTTGAATGCATTATTCAAATACACGTATTTTTATAATGTTCCCTTTGGTGACCTATCAACAACTGACCCACTAACAGGGCAGGTTGTGGGCGCAAGTAGCCCTGTCGACTTTATTCAGAAGAGTCATATATTATCTTTGGATGTGATATATGACTTAACACGACGTTGGAGTCTTGGTGGTAAATATGCCTACAGGTTAGGGCAGTTAGCTCAAGATCGATTGAATCCTGACTTCTTTGATAGTCGGGCTAGCCTGTATGTCTTACGCGCCGATTGGCACTTCACTCATCGTTGGGATGCGTTAATTGAAGCCAGGCTGTTAGATTTACCCGATGCACAAGACCAACGATCGGGTGCCTTATTAGGTTTATATCGTCACATAGGTAACAACATAAAAGTAGGTGTGGGTTATAATTTTACTGACTTTTCAGATGATTTGACTGATCTTGACTATGATAGCCAGGGTGTGTTTATAAACTTTGTGGGTAAGATTTAATACAACTTTATTAATGTTGGACAACAAAAGGACACGTATAAATGAGCGACAGTAATCCCAAAGAATCGAGAACAAGAAGTGTGCTGAAGGCTTTTTCCTGGCGCATTATAGCCACCACAACGACAATAGTCATAGCCTATGCTATTACTGGAGAGACCGAAACCGCTATCGCCATTGGCAGCATAGAATTTTTTAGTAAATTCATAATTTATTACATTCACGAAAGAATATGGCAGCGGGCCCCACAAGGCGCCATACGGAAGGTTTTTGCATTTAAGAAATAATATGCCTAACAAGGCCATCAAACAACGCTAGCTAATTAAAGAGGACGGGTGTTCCTAGTCGAAGGTCATTTATTAGATCTACCGTATGCACAAGACTGCCGATCAGACGCATGACTGGGTCTATATCGCCATATTGGTAGTAATATAAAGTGGGTGTGGGTTATAACTTTACCGATTTTTCGGGTGACCTGACCGACCTTGATCTTAATAGCCAGGGTGTGTTTATAAACTTTGTTGGTAAAATATAGTAAAAAATGTCTACTAATTAAACTGCTATGAGAAAAATAAAATCGTTAATCCCACTAAATATAACTCTCTTCAGTGCGAATACATTATTGAAACAACCTTAGAAAATTACGCGTCTGGTCAATAATACATGGTTTCGTCATGGTGGTTTTGAAAGATAACGATCAAGAAGCACGCTTAACCAGTAAACTTTTATCCGCAAAAAAAAATAAAGAAGTTAGAGTCCGAGTTTAAAAAAGTGCGCGAAGAAAACACTATTCTAAAGAAAGCGGAGTTATTTCTTCCTGGAAAAAAATAGATTCCCTCCGGTTTATCGAGCGACATCACCACAAAAATAGCGTGGCAACCTTGTGCGGGAAGTTGGGGTGCCCCCTGGTGGGATAGTATGCCTGGTTAAAGTGCGGGGGAAGTCGGCGTGCTGTTGAAGCTAAAGAGTTACTGACGCAAATTCTTCAGGTGCATAAAAAGAACAGAGAACTTTATGGTTACCCGTGTGTACACTAGGCACTGAGGCAGGAAGGAGTAAAGTGTGGGCGTAATCGTGTTGCGCGATTAATGTGAAAAAACGGCATCATTGCAAAAATGGCGCGGCGATTCAAGCGGCACAAATACAAACATGAATTATTTCGCTGTAGTACAAACCTGCTTTTCGATAGAGATCCAACGAGTGAAAAAAATCATGTTTGGGTCGGCGACGTTACCTTTATTCGTGTTGGCAGAAAGTGGCCATACTTAAGTACTGTAATGGATTGGTACACCCGGGAAATAATCGGCTGGCGTGTTTCAAAAAACAATGACGCTATGCTGGTCAAAGAAAGTTTATTAATGGCTATTGCTGGAAATAATCATACGGCTGAGACTATTTTTCATACGGATCAAGGAGTGGTCTATGCATCAAAAATCTTTCGTCAAACACTCGAGTCGTTTGGGTTTAGAGTAAGCATGAGTAGAAAGGAACATTGTTTGGATAACGCCTATATGGAATCGTTTTATCACACACTAAAGACTGAAATGGTGTATTTTATGAGGTTTAAGCATTTAGCTGAGGCGACTATACACATAATGGATTACATTCGGTATTATAGCGGTTACATTCTGGGTTAGTTTAACCGTTATGTGTTTTCGAAAAATAATTTCATGTTCGACCCGGTGAATTCGAATGTGTAAAGTTTAATATTTCACCAATTAATTTGAGTATATATATTATGAGTAAAGGTACAGTAAAGTGGTTCGATGCAGGTAAAGGTTTTGGTTTTATTACTCCAGAAGATGGTGGCAAAGATCTTTTCGTTCATCATTCAGAAATTCAAAGTGGTGGAGATTACGCAAATCTTAAAGATGGCCAAGCGGTAGAATATGAAGTAGGTCAAGGGCAGAAAGGTCCTTGTGCAAACAAGGTTGTACCGCTTTAACCAATAAACTATACCAGGCACTGCAGTTGGCCAGTTGYTGCGCCGTTTCGCTATTCGTCTTATAAATGGTTTGTTATGTAGGACGTTATAGCGTGGGCGTAATTAGTCGAACGTTGAGAACAGTGAGTGCGCTGCAACCGTTGGGTTATTGTTTAATAACGATCAATTGTACAACTATACCTTAAGGAAACGCCTGGGCTTCCCAAGCATTTTGCCTGGCCAAGTGTCATGTTTAGAATGTAACGGTTTTTTTTAGTGCATTTACAATAGGAGTAAAATGTGACGTTAACAAAAAAACTAGGTGCCGAATTTATCGGTACGTTTTGGTTAGTACTCGGTGGGTGTGGTAGTGCTGTTCTCGCTGCTACTTTTTCTGATGTAGGTATTGGCTTATTAGGTGTGTCACTTGCTTTCGGGCTTACCGTATTAACGATGGCTTTTGCTATTGGTCATATATCTGGCTGTCATCTTAATCCTGCGGTTTCATTTGGTCTTTGGTCAAGCGGAAGGTTTTCGGTTACCGAACTTGGTCCTTACATAGCAGCGCAAGTTGTAGGGGGCATAGCTGGAGCAGCAGTATTGTTTGTCATTGCTTCTGGTCAARCAGGTTTTGATGTTACTGCTGGGTTTGCATCCAATGGTTATGGAGAGCACTCACCTGGCGGATATAGTTTAGTTGCTGCACTAGTCACAGAGATAGTCATGACATTTATGTTTTTGATAATTATTTTAGGAGCAACGGATAAACGTGCACCGGCAGGCTTTGCTCCTATCGCGATTGGTTTGGGCCTTACTCTTATTCACCTAATTAGTATTCCTGTTACCAATACATCTGTAAACCCTGCGAGAAGTACCGGCGTAGCAATCTTTCAAGGAGATTGGGCGTTATCTCAACTATGGCTTTTTTGGCTGGCTCCGATTGTAGGTGCTATTTTGGCTGGGGTTGTTTATAAGTGGTTTGAAACGGAAGAAAACACCTAGTTATAAAATCGTCTGGTGTATTAATGAAAAGTTTAGGACAATGATTATTGTGCAATATTTAAAATCAAAAATATTGTCGTATCGGTAAATGGTGGGAAAGCGTTTTCGATTGTTTGATATTGAGTCATAGGTGTGTTTTTTACGTCGTTATCACTATTATTTTAAATAAAATCAATGCGTTAAGTTTCATATTTGCAATTTATTTTTTGGTGATGGAGCCTGTTGCTTTTAAAATATCAGCCTTTAAACTAACGTCAATTTCATTCTTAGTACGAATGACGATTTCCAGTGTGTATGATGAATGATCTGTGCATCCATGGGGACAAGTAGAACATAACAAGTTGATTAACAATGACCTGTTTATTATTCGATTTAAGCCGATTGCCTGTTATGTAGTCAGTTAACTTAAGTATTATGTCGCAAAAAATATTAAATTGTTTATGCACTTACAATTTGATATAGATTCAATCAAGTGCGGAGAAAATAAATGAAAAACATTAGCCTTGCAATTGGTTTGTTACTTATTACTGCAGTCGTTAATGCAGCAGAAATAACTTCGAGGCAGGAGAATGCTTCTTCTCAGGTATTTAATATACGATGTGACAGCGGTAAAAATATAGTGGTTACTTATAGATACCCAAATGAAAGCTACGTAGTTGCTGGACGCTCTTTTAATATGTATCGACATGCCGTCGCTTTTGCTTGTAAGTAATTCCGGTTGGGTTTGATATAACTCACTTGAGCCTGTACAGGCTCATTTAATGTTTAACGCAAAAGTTATTCCTGTTGCCTGCCTATTTTAGGTGTTTAGCGTTTGTGAAGTAAATCAGGGAAAACACCATATAAGGTAACTCATCAGTAGTAAGAATGTCGTTTTACACGGCATTTTTCAACGGGTGTTTGAGGGTTCACAGATTGGACGTGCACTATAATTTAGTTGCTGTTTTTAACGCAGTGCGGGCATTTTTCTACCCGATATTCTGGAATGACTTCCTCAAGAAGTTCCAGCATCTCCCTTCTTAAACTGAAGACGCCCTCAAGTTGGCCCTTTGAGTATTGCTCGTTTCCCAGAGTGTACACTTCTGTCAAAGCGACAGCACCTGTAAATACGCCGTCAGCATGGGTTTTGCATCGGGTTAACACGCCTGCGTCGATAGCAATTTTAATTGCAGTTTCGTGTTGAAGTTTTTGTTGTTCTTTAGTCTTACTCATGGATAGCTTCTCTTTTATATTCAAACGCGCAATTATGTCTTGTCTTGATGTTCTTGGGTACTTATTTTTGTTATGTTAATAAAATCCGGAGGCAGTATGCCTATTTTTATAGCAAGCTTGATTGTAACGGTATAAATTCCAATTTGTGAGTTTTATAGGTATGGCGCATGGGCCCAATAGTTTTTAGAGAAAAAGGATACCGGTTTTACTTCCTTTCAAAAAGTGAGCAGGAAAGGCACGTCCACGTTGTCTCTGCTGATGGAGAGGCAAAATATTGGCTTGAACCAAAGATTGAACTGGCAGAGAATAATTATTATTCTGAGCAACAATTGAATGAGGTTAGATTGCTCATCGAGCATCATCGCGATGAGCTTATCGATGCCTGGTTGCAGCGCTTTTATAGTGGAAGTTGACTGCGTTTCTCTTTTAAGGCGGCTAGAATTAATACATCCCTGTATTATCAGAGCACGTAAAAGGTAAAATGCGCTTTTACCTTTTCTTTCGTTTTTAATGGCAGCGCCTCCATGTTCCGCAGAAACTTTGAATTGATCAGAGCTTCCTTAAGTGAGTCGTACAAAATCGAAGTTGCATGTAATCATTCAGGATAGCCCGTAGTTATAATAACGTTGCTTTTCAAGCGCCAGTCATTACGGTATTATTACTACCAATATTTGTTCCCATTGCAGTAGCGATATAAGCACGAAGTAAAAGTCATGTCAGATACCCGTTCAAACAATAAACTTGCTACAGATAAGTCGTCTTTGGTAGAGACTGATTCAGCTGAGGATGTTACGTCTGAGTTGAAAGGTCCTGATTTAGTACATGCCTTTGCCRGATCGGCATTGGGTATTAAGTTAACTTATGTTGACTGGGCGCTTAATAATATTGCGTCTGAGTGGTTGATTCTCGACCAACCAAAAATACGAATAAAAAATCATCTGTTACTACCTGACCTTGCGGGTTGGTATGGTGAACAACTACCAGCGCTAGAAGAACAGGCAGTAGTTGAACGTGTGCCTGACTGGATTGGAGAGGTGCTAAGCTCTACTGCAGGGCCCGATGAACGTGTTATTAAAATGCCGTTGTATGCCAGATTAGGTGTAAAGAACTTTTGGGTGGTTAATCCAAATTTGCATACATTGGACGCTTATCAACTGGACCAGAAAAATTGGCGTTTGCTGGCAAGTTATAAAGAAGATGATAAAGTGTGCGAAGTGCCTTTTGATTCTATTAGTTTTCCACTTAATAATCTGTGGAGTAATTAACTACATTTAATGGTACCGAGCATACAGTTGACTGTTGATGCGAGTAATACCCTTACATAATAAATAACAATTAAAATTGAGATTAGTAATATTTCTGGTCTTTACAACTATTCGAGGATGATTTTTTCCGATGCCTGTTAATCTAAATTACAACGATTTTGCACCCATGCGCCCATATGGTTTACCTATAATTATTGTCCATGGTTTATTTGGTTCATCTTCTAACTGGAGCTCTATCGCTAAAGAACTCTCGGATGCTCATACGTACCGGGTGATTAATATAGACCTCAGAAATCATGGTGGGTCGCCGCATGCAGACAGTATGTCTTATGCAGAGATGGCCGAAGACATCAAGCAATTGATGGACACACTTTCAATCAGCAGGGCTTCATTCATGGGGCATAGTATGGGCGGTAAAGTCATGATGACTTTTGCACGTATGTTCCCGGAATATGTCAAACATTTAATCGTGGTCGACATAGCGCCTGTTAGTTATGCGATGAGTCACGCGCCACAAATGGATGCTATGTTGAAACTTGATCTTGGTAATGTCACCAATCGACAAGATGCAGATGAAGCATTAGCAAGTGATATTCCCGAAGAAGACGTTCGGCAATTTTTGTTACAAAATTTAAAGTCACAAGACGGGAAGTATCAATGGCGTCTTAATCTCACCGTTATTCAAGATTCACTAGATGACATCGGCAGTTTTCCGGATGATTTTGACACGTCTGAAATCAGTTACCCCGTACTATTTATTGCTGGTGAAAAATCAGAGTATTTTCAGAAAAAACATGTAGCCGCCGTAGCCGCCTGCTACCCTTCGGCTCAAGTTGTCGTTATGCCTAATGCGGGCCATTGGTTGCATGTCGAAAAAGCTGATCAGTTTACTGCGCTTATCGCCGATTACGTATCTCGTGCATAACCAGAAGCGCTTTAAAAAGGTAGTTAATAAACGCTGATCAAGATAGTTCTTTTTTTAAAACCTGCAGTCGTTCGAGTGTGCCAACATCGGTCCATCGACCATGATGAAGTTGTCCGCTGACGAGATTGTTATCGTTTTTCTCTCTGATCACAGACCCCAGAGCTACTCGCCCAGAAGCCTGGTTCTTGAAAAAATCAGTTTGATAGATGCCAATGCCACTGTAGGTGTACATGATGTCACCCGTGTTGCGAACTAGTCCGGTTTGTAATGCAAAATCACCTGTTGCGTTATGCTGCGGGTTTTTAACCAGGATGAGATGAGCGAGTACGTTTACGTTTATTGTTGGTAAGTTTGAAAATTCAAAATCACACCAGATGTCGCCATTGATGACAAGAAATGGTTCATCGCCTAACAGCGGTAGGGCATGGATGATGCCGCCGGCAGTTTCCAGCGCCTCACCTTCATCGGAATAGGTGATGGTCACGCCATAGTTCGAGCCATCGCCAAGCTCAGTATGGATTTTTTCAGCTAACCATGCTGTGTTGATGATAATTTCTTTAAAACCAGCACTTGCCAGATTCGTAAGATGGTATTCGATCAGCGATTTGCCGGCAACCTTGATTAAAGGTTTAGGTGTTGCGTCGGTGAGTGGTCGTAGGCGGTCACCGCGGCCAGCGGCAAGTATCATGGCCTTCATGTTGGCGCAGCATGGTTTTTTATGACGTCAGTTTCTTCGAGTATCTGTTTTAAGGGTTGTAGTTCGCCATATTGTTCACAGGTATCGAGCACATACTTTAGCGTTAATGGTAGATCGTTTAAGTATTGCGATTTGCCGTCACGATAATTGAGTCGCGCGAAGATGCCTAATATTTTCAAGTGGCGCTGCACACCCATCAAATCAAACCAACGGGTTAGTGTTTCTTTATTGATATGCTGTGTTGTCGATAGTTGCTTCAGATAATAACTTAACCATTGTTCGATATTTTCTTTGGGCCACTCGATATAACAGTCTTTAAAGAGTGAGACCAGATCGTATGTGATAGGGCCAATAACAGCATCTTGATAATCGATGACGCCGGGGTTGTTGTCGTTGCTAATCATCAGGTTGCGTGAATGATAATCACGGTGGACGAATACCTGTGGTTGTTCTTCAGCGCTGTTTATTAATAATCGACAAACACATGCTAACGATGATTTTTGTGTTTCGTTTAATCTCACGCCGAGATGTTTGTTTAAGTACCAGGTTTCAAACAGGTTGAGTTCAGTTTGTAGACGGTCCTCATTATATGCTGGTAGCGTAGAGTCTATGCGTTGCATTTTTATTAGAGCATCGATTGCATCGCTATAAAGAGCATCAGCGCTGTCATGATTTAGTCGTTCCAGATAAGGTGTGTTGCCTAAGTCGTCAAGCAGTAAAAAACCCTGTGCTAAATCCATGGCGATAATGTCAGGTGCGTTAACATCGACATGCCTGATCAGCTTAGTTATCTCGACAAAAGGCTGGCAGTCTTCTTTCTCTGGCGGCGCGTCCATCACGATATAAGTTTTATTATTTTTGTTATTACGAACACGAAAATATTGCCTGAAGCTGGCATCTGCTGAGGCAGGTTGCAGGTCGGTATAGGTGTTCTCAGCCAGACTTTCCAGCCACCGGAGAAGTTGAGATTGACGTTTCACTCTAGGCACCTGTTCTTGTTGTTATAATATGTACACTAAATATGTATTGTAGCCTATGAGGAATAGAGAATGAATAAATCAGTTGTTGTTGTGGGTCTTGGTGAGATGGGCAGCGTTTTTGCGCGCGGATTTTTACGTACGGGTTTTACCGTACACCCTGTCACGCGAGATATGCAAATGCAGCAAGTAGCTGACGCTATCGAAATGCCGGAGTTAGTGTTATTAGCCGTTGGCGAAACTGATTTACATGCGCAATTGGCTCAGGTTCCTGAGACATGGAAAGATCATTTGGTGTTGTTACAAAATGAGATATTACCTGGTGACTGGCAACGTTATAATGTTGAGCCGACGGTTATATCTGTCTGGTTTGAAAAAAAGAAAGGCCAGGATTCAAAAGTTATTATTCCTTCACCGGTTTATGGGAAACACGCGCAGACAGTTGTCGATGCTCTGGCCTCTATTGATATCACTACCCATTTGCTTACTGATGCTACTACTTTAGCGCACGAACTGGTATTGAAAAATGTATATATTCTCACCACGAATATCGCTGGACTGGCAGTGGCAGGTAATGTCGGACAGTTGTGGGATAAGCATAATCAACTGGCGATAGATGTGGCTAATGAAGTAATTAAGTTGCAGGAAGTTTTATCTGGTCAATCACTTGATAGTCAAACATTAATTGACGGGATGGTAAATGCGTTTAATGGTGATCGTGAGCATATGTGTATGGGGCGAAGCGCACCTGTTCGATTAAAGCGGGCATTGGCGATAGCTCAAATAAACGATATTAAACTGGATACGTTGGAAAAGATTAGCAGGTCTCAGGTGTAATATTTATTTTAAGGTAAAGCCGAAAGTTCATGGCATCAGGGCTTAATTAAATAATATGTACCTGCATCCGTTATTACATCAGTAAGAAAGACACGTGCACCGATACGATAAAATATACACATGATTAAATCATGAACGAGGTAAATAAACAAAACTTGTATAATTGTAATAACAATAAATAGAGAGCTGAGAAAACCGTATGCGAATATGGATCGATGCTGATGCTTGTCCGGTAGTGATAAAAGAGATTTTATACCGAGCAGCTGACCGCACTAAAATACAATTAACGTTGGTTGCGAATCAATCGATGACTATTCCAAAATCACGTTTTATTAATTCTATTCAGGTACCTCAGGGATTTGATGTTGCCGATAATGAAATTGTTAAACAGCTTGTTGCGGGTGACCTTGTAATTACCAGTGATATACCACTCGCTGCCGATGTTATCGAAAAAGGTGGCCTCGCTTTAAGCCCACGTGGCGAGCTATATACTGCGAATAATATTAAGGCCAGATTAACCATGCGAGACTTCATGGAGTCGTTACGTTCTAGTGGTGTCGATACGGGAGGGCCTTCAGCGATGAGTCAGGCTGATCGAAAATCGTTTGCTAATCACCTGGATAAGTTTTTGACTCAATTCGCAAAAAAGACAAAGTAAACAGAGGTTCCATGATTTTTTTAATTCGAATAAAATAAAAAATGGTATTAATTTAGGATGCAAACGAGCTTTAAGGTAGAAAGGTTTTTCTGGTTTATATGACCCTTATCAAATTAACCATAGATATTATAATGATTAAGTGCGAAAACAATTATCTGGCACGCGAATTGCTGTAGGAATTTCTTGCTTTATCGTGATATGTGCTTGAATTAAAAGGAACGATTCGTTGACTATAGAGAAAAATTGTATATAATTCACCTAGCTTGAAAGTACGACTTATATTTATGTATTACCTTTCCGATGTTTTTCTTTAGTTTTATCTATAGTGCACCGTCCGGATTTATACAAGTAATAGCAAACTTCCAGCCAAACAGTCTCAAACTTGAGACTACAATTACTCATTATTAGTTTAGGAAATAACACTATGTCAACAACTACAGGAACCGTTAAATGGTTCAACGAATCTAAAGGTTTTGGTTTTATCGAGCAAGAATCTGGCCCAGACGTTTTCGCACATTTCAGTGCAATCTCTGGTTCAGGCTTTAAAACTTTGACTGAAGGTCAAAAAGTTGAGTTCACTATCACTCAGGGTCAGAAAGGTCCTCAGGCAGAGAACATAGTTGCTGTTTAATTATTTAAAAATAATTACAGTACATAAGCTTACATTCCCGCAATGTAAGCTTATAAAAAAGC
>NVSH01000057.1 GCA_002401185.1 Gammaproteobacteria bacterium
ATATTACGAATAGCAATTTTTGAATTTTCACCTTCATTTTTAACAACTTTAACCAGTTCACGACGACGCTCTTCGGTTAACGGCGGCATCGGTATACGAATCAGATTGCCCGCTGTTGTAGGATTCAACCCTAAACCCGAGTTTATGATAGCTTTTTCAACCACAGCAACCATCTGCTTTTCCCAAGGTGCGACGGCTAATGTCCTGGCATCTTCTACCGTAACATTAGCGACCTGATTAATAGGCGTATTAGACCCATAATAATCAACCATTATCTGATCAAGCAAGCTCGGGTGAGCACGTCCCGTTCTAATCTTTATTAATTCAGTTCGTAGTGCATCGACACTTTTCCCCATACGAACTTCGGCATCTGTAAGAATCTCATCAATCATTTAATTACCCCCCTGTTTACGGTGGTTCCAATCGTTATATCTTTCATCGCTGCTGGCAATGCACCCCGTTCATTTAAATTAAAAATACGTAACGGTAAATCGTTATCACGACACAGTACGATAGCCGTCGCATCCATTACCTGTATATTTTTATCCAGTACTTCATCAAATGTTAGTGACTCATATCGCACTGCATCAGGATTTTTCATTGGGTCTGCATCATAGACACCGTCAACTTTTGTTGCTTTAAATACGACATCTGCTGATACTTCAACTGCACGTAAACAACCAGCAGTATCCGTAGTGAAAAATGGATTGCCTATGCCGGCAGCAAAGATAACAATACGTCCCTTTTCGAGGTGTCGTGTCGCGCGTCGCTGTACATATTCTTCACACATACGGTTAATCTTGATCGCTGAAAGTACACGACAGTTCATACCTTGTTTTTCTAATGCATCCTGCATAGCCAGACTATTCATCACTGTCGCAAGCATGCCCATGTGATCACCAGTGACACGATCAATCCCAGAAGCCACAAGTCCCGCACCGCGAAAAATATTACCGCCACCAATAACAAGTGCAACCTCAATGCCCATATTTACAACTTCTGTTATCTCTGTCGCAACACGCTTTAACATGTTTGTATCAATACCATAATCGAGATCGCCCATCAGGGCCTCACCGCTTAACTTTATTAATACACGTTTATAATTTGCCGACATCGAGTAGTTACTCCTTGTTATTATAGTTTTTAACACGTACATAAAAAACCGGGGGAAATCCCCCGGTTTTTTATGTTGCTATATACATTGTTCTCTACATATAAATATATGAGCAGTATTAATATAAAAGTTCTTACCATACTGCATAGCATGCATTTCTATCTACCTTTCTTATACTAACAATGACTAACCGTTAACCTGCGCCATCACTTCATCAGCAAAATTTTCTACTTTCTTTTCAATCCCCTCACCAACTTCATAACGAACAAAGTTGTTTACCGTCGCGCCAGAATCAGAAAGCAGTGTTTCAACAGTTTTGTCTGGATCTTTAACAAATGACTGTCCAAGTAAAGTGATTTCAGCAAGATACTTACGTATACGACCCGTTAACATTTTTTCTACGATGTCTGCAGGTTTGCCACTTTCTAGCGCCTGTGCACGTAAGATATCTTTTTCTTTCTCCAACACATCGCTGGGTACATTAGCTTCGCTGACACACAGAGGATTACTTGCCGCGATGTGCATGGCGATATCTTTAATCAAGTCATCGTTACGTGCACTTTTATCAGCCCATTCCAGCTCAGCCACAACACCCATACGAGTGCCATGTGAATAACTACCAAAAGCACCGTTTTTAGTACTAAGTAACGCAAAGCGACGCACTTGGATATTTTCACCAATTTTCACAATTTTAGCCTTACGCGCTTCTTCAACCGTTTCAGAAGTACCGTCAAGTGTAGTCGCTGATAAAGCCACTACATCAGAAGGTTTGTTACTTAATGCAGTTTTTGCAATTGATGTTACGAAGGCTAAGAAATCATCACTACCAGAAACAAAGTCCGTTTCACAGTTTACTTCTACGATAGCAGCAGAATTTCCATCATCACTAATTTCGACAACGACCCTACCTTCCGCAGCGACTCTACTAGACTTTTTATCTGCCTTTGCCATACCAGATTTACGCATATTTTCGATTGCTAGTTCGATGTCACCATCAGTTTCCTGTAGCGCTTTTTTACATTCCATCATGCCCGAACCTGTTCGTTCACGCAGCTCTTTAACCATTGAAGCTGTAATTTTCATCACAGTCACTCCTAAATAAATATTATTACTAAAAATTTACTAACGATTTAATGCGCAACAATTTACTCTGCGTCCGCTACCGTTTTCTTTTTAGGTGCGGCTTTCTTTTTAACCGCAACTTTCTTTTCAGGCTCAGCTGTTATCTCTGTAACTTCTTCCACGACAGCTTCAGTAGCCACTTTTTCTACAGCTTCTTGTGGCACCGGCTCTGCTTCTTCCGTTTTGCTGCTCACTTTAGCTTTTACTGGTGCAGCTTTGACTTTGTCAGGAGTAGGCTCTACTTTACGCGCTATCACCGCAGATGCTCTTCCTTCGATAATGGCATCAGCAATACCCTGTGCATATAACTGAATTGCTTTAATCGCATCATCGTTACCTGGAATAACATAATCAACACCGTCTGGTGAGTTATTCGAATCGACAATACCAAAAACAGGAATACCTAATGTATTAGCTTCTTTAATAGCGATATCTTCATGACCAACATCAATAATAAATACTGCACTAGGCAAGCCTTTCATATCTTTAATGCCGCCAAGCACTTTCTCTTTTTTAATCATCTCACGGGTCAACATGAGCTGTTCTTTTTTATTTAAGCGATCAAAACCGCCATTTTCAGACATCTCTTTTAATTCTTTTAAACGAGATACTGACTGGCGAATGGTTTTATAATTAGTCAACATACCACCTAACCAGCGATGACTAACAAAAGGCATGCCGCAGCGTGTTGCTTCCTCGGCAATAATATTACGTGCAGCACGTTTTGTACCGACGAACAAAATGCTGCCGCGGTTAGCTGCAATTTTACCAAGGGCATTCACCGCCTCCAGATATAAAGGTAGTGTTTTTTCTAAATTGATAATATGAATTTTGTTTCGTGATCCAAAAATGTACTCAGACATTTGTGGATTCCAGAAACGGGTTTGGTGACCAAAATGCACGCCTGCTTCAAGCATCAGACGCATAGATACGTTAGACATCGATATTTCTCCAAATTGGGGTTAAGCCTCCATATACCCCATGCAATAACTGATTAGGCAAAAAACATTTAATTTAGTCTGTTTTTTGTTTAAATCAGCACCCATTTACATGTGTCGGTATATGTGCGTATTTAAATAAGATATAGTTAGCACGTTTGATGGCCTAAGCGGCCCTAAGCAAGCTAAAATCTGCTTTAAGAAACCACGTAGTAGTCATTATAAAACGACGACCAAAACGACCATCAATAACTAACAATATCGCTCGTATACACTAAGTTTTCTCAGCGCGGGCGCTTTATACCATATACAGACAAAATTCACAACAACTTAAACCTATTTATATACGTAGATTTTTACTAACCATTTGATTACAAAGAAACTATTAACATGACTATAATAATCAAAAATGAACAGGCGATACAAAAAATGCGTGTCGCTGGTCGACTCGCTGGCGAAGTCCTGCAAATGATTCGTCCACACGTAAACGCTGGTATTACCACCGATGAACTAAATACAATTTGCCACGACTATATCGTCAATGTACAAAAAGCCATCCCTGCCCCTTTGAACTATCATGGCTTTCCAAAATCCATCTGCACATCGGTTAATTACCAGATTTGTCATGGCATACCCAGCGATAAGAAATTAAAAAAAGGCGACATCATCAATATCGACATCACGGTGATAAAAGATGAATATCACGGTGACACCAGTAAAATGTTTTTTGTCGGTGAACCACCCATACGTGGTAGACGCGTAAGTGAGATTGCTCACGAATGCATGAAACGCGGCATTAAATTAGTCCGGCCAGGTGCTTACCTGGGCGACATCGGTCATGTCATACAGCAACATGCGCAATCCAATAACTTCTCAGTGGTAAGAGAATACTGTGGTCACGGCATTGGCAAAGGATTCCATGAAGATCCTCAGGTCTTACATTACGGTAAAGCTGGCACTGGCGTAAAATTGGAACCCGGAATGATTTTCACCATTGAACCTATGATTAACGCTGGCAAACGCCACGTTAAATTACTTAATGATAACTGGACCGTGGTCACCAAAGACCACAGTTTGTCCGCACAATGGGAGCATACAATCCTGGTAACCAATGACGGTTACGATGTCTTAACGCAATGTGAAGGCGATGACGTTTAGCATCAGAGAAATATAAAAAATGAATAAAAACACTACCGTAAGTGCTGTAAGCGATATCCTGGATTTTGAACTTTTAAGCCAACAACTTAATACCCCGACAACGAACATTTCTTCGACAACGACAAGCCCAGAGCTAATCACACCCAGTGTTATCAAATGTCTTAAAAACGCCGTCGCCGATATCGATACAGGCCTAAAAAACCTTTACCAGGCAGGCTCTGACGTCAATGTTATCGTTTACGGCAGAGCCCATTTAATCGATCGACTGATCGATGTTATCTACAGATACCTGTTTAAAGACCTCGATCAGGAGATTGCATTGATTGCTGTCGGCGGTTACGGACGTGGCGAACTACATCCAAAATCAGATATCGACTTAATGCTGCTGTTAGCCGAAAAAGAAAACCAGCAAACAAAAGATCTCCTCGAAAAAATCTTGATGTTGTTATGGGATATAAATCTTGAGATTGGTCACAGTGTTCGCACCATAGAAGAATGCATCGTTGAATCGACCAAAGATATAACCGTTGCAACAAACATTATGGAAGCCAGATTGCTCGCCGGTAGTGAACAACTTTTTTGCGAAATGAAAGAAAAAACCAGTGCAGAACATATCTGGGATTCGAAAGCATTTTTTCAGGCAAAGCTTGAGGAACAAATCCAACGTAACAGAAAACTTAATAATACGGCTTACAACCTCGAACCTAATATTAAAGAAAGTAATGGCGGTTTACGCGACATCCAGATGATTGGCTGGGTAGCAAAACGACACTTTAATGCAGACAGTTTCCACGACCTGGTAAAAGAAGGTTTTTTGCTCGAAGAAGAATTAAATACATTACTCGATGGTCAACACCTGTTATGGCGCATTCGTTGCAGCCTGCACTATCTCTCACAACGCCGTGAAGATCGCCTGCTATTTGATTACCAGCGTGACCTGGCTCTGGAGTTTGGCTTCAAAGAAAATACAGAAAATCCAAAGAACGAAGCCATCGAACAATTCATGCAACAATATTATCGTACCGTCATTGAACTGGAACGATTAAATGAAATGCTGTTACAACATTTCAGAGAAGCCATCATTTACCTCGACGAAGACAAAGACATCGAAATTATAAATAACAGCTTCCAGGTAAGAAACGGTTTCATCGAAACTAGAAATGAAACCCTCTTTAAAGAAAACCCCTGCGCCRTGCTGGAGATATTTTTAATATTACAGGATTATCCGGATATACAAGGCGTACGCGCTGCAACCATCCGTCAAATTAGAAAATACAAACACCTCATCGATGATTCCATGAGGCAATCCACTAAGGCTAAACAGTTATTTATCAAAATCATGTTTCATTCCAGAGGGGTTACTCACGAGGTAGGACGAATGAATCGTTACGGTGTGCTGGCCGCCTATATACCCGCTTTCGATTCTATTGTTGGCAGAATGCAATACGATTTATTTCATGCTTTTACGGTTGATCAACATACCTTATTTGTTATCAGGAATATACGTCGGCTCTCCGTACCTCACTTTTGTAACGAATTTCCACTGGCGAGTGGTATCTTTCATCATTTAAAAACACCTGGGTTATTAACCCTTGCTGGTCTATTTCATGACATCGCTAAAGGTCGTGAAGGCGACCACTCAGAACTAGGCGCTATCGATGCGAAAAATTTTTGTCTCACGCACGAACTTCCCGAAAACGACAGTGAACTCGTTAGCTGGTTAGTTCGAAGCCATCTAATTATGTCAGACACAGCTCAACGTAGAGATATAAGTGACCCCGATGTGATAAGTAAGTTTGCCCGGTACGTTCAGACACTTGAACGTCTCGATCATCTGTACCTGCTTACCATGTGCGATATTCGAGGCACAAACCCTAAACTATGGAATGACTGGAAAGACAAATTACTCGCCGAGCTGTATAACAAGACAGCAGCACTACTTCACCGAGGCGTCGACCATGACCAAGCTAACCTACAAAGTGATAGAGTCGTTAACATACAACATATTCAAACAGATAGCCTACGCCAGCTAGCGTTGTTAGGCATCGACTCATATCAAACCTATAAACTATGGAACACACTCAACGAAGAATATTTCCAGAGTCATACACCCGGTGAAATAGTCTGGCACACAACACGAATCCACGAGGCTATTCAGNAAAAAAAATCTCAACAAACCTTTTATCGAGACACGAATAGATCAGACAGGCAACAGTATCGAGCTTCTGATTTACATGAAAAGTCGAGAAAAAATCTTCTATGACATTGTCACGGTACTTAACAACAGTGAAGTCGATATCGTTGATGCACAAATAGTCAACACAACAGACCGTTATGCACTGGAAACTTTTCGTTTAATACCCGTTAATGTAGATATCTCAGAATTACCCTTTGTAGCAACCCAAATTAACGCTCGACTCGAAAACAGATTACTAAACACCCATAGTGAAAACACGATCTCAAATAGCATAAGTAAAAAATACAAACACTTCTCATCACCGACGATTATTACGTTTAATGAAACAGATGAAAAAAATACGACACGTGTAAAAATAGAAACCATTAACAGATCCGGGGTTCTTGAAAATATCGCCAAAACATTTGTAGATAACCAGATTGATATCTTAAATGCACGTATTATAACTGCCGGTGAAAAAGCCATCGATTATTTTATTGTTACCACGTTAAACAATACTGCGCTTAACAAAGAACAACAAAACACCCTCAAACAACAATTAAAACAATTCCTATAAAAACATTATGACAGCAACATTAGATCTCGCAAAACAACTCATCAGCATTCCATCTATCACACCCGACGACATGGGTTGCCAGAAAATTATCGCCGACAGATTAAGTAACATTGGTTTTAATATCGAAAACTTACCTTTTGATGATGTCGATAACTTGTGGGCAAGGTACGGCACACAATCGCCCCTGTTTGTTTTTGCAGGGCACACCGACGTTGTGCCAACAGGCCCTGTTGAACAATGGAGCAGTGACCCGTTTACACCAACAATCGTTAATGATGTGATGACAGCACGCGGCACAGCCGACATGAAAAGCAGCATTGCTGCCATGGTTTGCGCCTGCGAAAGTTTTTTCGAAGATAACAGCAGCATCAAAGGCTCGATTGCTTTTTTAATCACCAGTGATGAAGAAGGTCCTGCTATAAACGGCACCATAAAAGTTGTCGAACACTTAAGTAAAAATAATGAAAAGATCGACTGGTGCCTGGTGGGCGAACCATCGAGTACTGCCATACTCGGTGACGTTATTAAAAACGGACGCCGTGGTTCTATCTCGGGCGACCTCACCATCCACGGTGTACAGGGCCATATCGCTTACCCTCATCTGGCAAAAAACCCTATCCACCTGTTTGCAGGAGCATTACAGGATTTAACCGACGAAGTCTGGGACCATGGCAATGACCATTTTCCACCAACCAGTTTTCAAATATCTAATATCAATGGTGGTACCGGTGTAGGCAATGTTATTCCCGGCGACATGCACGTCCAGTTTAATCTGCGTTACTCTACTGAACTAACTGACCAACAGATAAGGCAACGTGTTGAAGCGATACTTGATAAACATGCCCTAAAATACACACTAAACTGGTCTCTTYCGGGCCTTCCCTTCCTCACACCTGACGGCCATCTGGTCGACGCCACACAAAAAGCGATTAAAACAATCTGCGGCTTAGATACCGAATTATCTACCGCTGGCGGGACTTCTGACGGTCGCTATATCGCACCTACTGGTGCTCAGGTAATCGAACTTGGCCCTATCAATGAAAGCATTCACAAGATTGATGAGAACATCAATATCGTACAACTCGAACAATTAACCAAGGTATACACCGAAATATTAAACAATTTATTTAAAGAATAAATTTCATGGATATGAAGGGCACCTCTATTAATTGCTTGTGCCCTCTGGCTTTACCCCCGGCTTAGAATCAAGGCGCACTTTTGAAGCCATGCTCATAGCATATCAAGAAAGTGCAACGCTGAGTATGAGTGGGGGCTAAAGCCCCGTAGTGGCGTGACCTGAAGCAATTAATAGAGGTGCCCTTAAGCTAATAGAGACCTTTGCACGATACAAACACGAGTAAAAATGTCTAAAATTACCTGCTTTTCGGCAACTGCTCCTGCGTTGCTCTACCTTCGACCATCCTTGGTCTCGTGCCTCAATCAGCAAAA
Source organism: Gammaproteobacteria bacterium (assembly GCA_002401185.1). GTDB lineage: Bacteria > Pseudomonadota > Gammaproteobacteria > SZUA-229 > SZUA-229. Next base: position 8,535 of record NVSH01000057.1, read on the forward strand.
TTTTAGCCTTTTTTCTTTCGCGCCTGTATCGCCAAAGGTCTCTAATAATAAATAATCTGGCTTTTACAGTTACGAACGCTAGAATAAAGGCAACCATATAATAATTAACAGAACAAAATTAAGACCAAACAGTTCTCTATAAATGTATTAAACAAAGGAGTTATTTTATGAACCTGGAAAAAGTCATATTCAGCTTTTTCATGATCCTTGCCCTAACGCTTAACTTCGGCTTTTTTTACGGTGAGATAGACGACCCAGCCCACCATAATGTTTACGAATTCTTTGCCGTTATCGTAGTAAATCTAATCGCAACATTGATGAAATTTGGCGACAAATCACATATGGGTGCGATGCTTCTCGCAACCAGCCTCGTCGCAATGGTGCAGTTAATCGCAGGGTCTATCGTATGGACATTTGCTGTACATATCCATCAGACCGGTCTAACACCGAGTACCGTTTCGACCATTGTCGCTTTAAGTGGTGGTGCGATGCTAGCTAATATCATATCCGTAATCTTGCTTATGATAGAAGCTTCTATGTTTAGACGATAATACATCGATAAAACGCATAGCCATCAAATCATGAAATTACGGCAATGAATGAAGTCACCTCATTAATATTACGGCGTATGCGTACGCCGCTAATATTAATCATACTAGTGTACAGTATCGCCATTTTAGGCATGACCTTAATCCCCGGCGTCGATGATAAAGGTAATACCTGGTACATGAGCATCTACCATGCTTTTTACCTTGTCAGCTATACCGCAACAACGATAGGTTTTGGCGAGATCCCCTACCCTCTCAGCGAAGCACAACGGCTATGGACCATCATCATTATCTATATAACAGTAGTTTCGTGGTTCTATGCTCTGGGTACCGTCATCTCACTGATTCAAGATAAAAAGTTTCAATCGGTAATCGAAGCCTCCGCATTTAAGCGAGACATTAAAAACATCTACCGACCTTATTATGTTGTCTGCGGTTTTGGTGAAACCGGAAAAGCCGTCATCCATGCGTTACTAGAAGAACATTTTAGCGCCGTCGTCATCGAACGCAAAAAAGATATCAGTGAAAGTGGTTTGAACGATACACTCGAACACGTGCCTAGCCTAACAGCCGACGCATCCGACCCGGCCGCATTAGAAATTGCCGGCGTCCATCTCGATAAATGTCATGGTGTCATCGCAGTAACCTCAACCGATGAAACTAACCTGAAAATAGCCATCAGCAGCAAACTATTACATCCCGATGTGACGGTGATCTGCCGATCTGAATATAAAGAACACGAAGAAAACATGCTCTCTTTCGGTTCGGACCATATAGTTAATCCCTATGAAAGTTTTTCTAAAATTTTCAGCATGGCCTTACATTCACCCTCGCTACATTTGCTTTTTGAATGGCTTACCGGCGCCCCGGATAAAACATTAAGCGCCCCGATAGACATAAAAGAGGGGCACTGGATTCTCTGTGGTTATGGCCGTTTCGGCAAACAACTTCACAATGAGTTAAGTAAACAAAATATTCGAACAGTTGTCATAGATCCGGATGAAGAGACAAAAAATATTTTCCTCAGAAACAATCATACCGATGATACCTTTATCATCGGTATCGGCACCGACGCTACCACTTTAACACTGGCAGGTATCGACACAGCAGCAGGCGTCATTGCTGGCACTTACAATGATTCGAACAACTTATCGATAATAATGACAGCCAGGCAACTAAACAAAAATATTTTTATTGTCGGACGTCAAAATCAAATGGCAAACAAAATATTATATGAAAAAATTAACGAGCATTACCTCACTTCAACGCAGAAAAATGAAAATGAACTCACGCCTATCGCCCACCTGGTAATGCAGCCCAGCGAAGTTATAGCTAAAAAAATTCGAGCCATTTTAATCGCGCCACTATTAATTGACTTTATTCAACAGGCCCAATGTAAGAACGCTGAATGGGCTAACATAGCAGTCAGTCGTTTAAGCGCTATCATCGGAGACAACAACCCTTATGTCTGGACAGTAACGATAGACAAAGAAAACAGCCCTGCAGTTGCTAAGGCATTAGGTTATGGTCGACAGATAGAATTAAAACATATCACCAAAGACCCTGTAACACTCAGCAAAAAGCTTGCATGTATGACATTATTATTAAAGCGTGGCGATAAATTAATTCTTTTACCTGAAGATAACACCGAAATAAAAGCCTTTGATCAAATACTCTTTTGTGGACTACGCCAGTTTAAACACGCAATGTTACCCACGTTGACTGACATCACTATCCTCAATTTTGTCATGACATCTACAAACGAACCACAATCTTATATCTGGAAAAAGTTAACACATGCCTTACAAAAACAAGACCGTCGAGCTGTCAGCCGCAG
>NVSH01000058.1 GCA_002401185.1 Gammaproteobacteria bacterium
AAGGCSMWMMMRWYMMGMKSMCWMCAYWKMSAKGYCYWYATSTNKGTCAKCKWRAKCAWTRTCMMKWWYWRCATCCTTATATGTTCCCGCCGTTACAAACATAAAATACTTTGACAGTACCTCTATATTATTTTTTATAAACCTATCAATTCGACTGAACTTGCCATCTGAACTTTCTGTTCTGGCTACTTTACCGACAATCAAACCTAAGGCCCTACCATGTTTTGATTCCCGAAATGCTTTAATTGCTGTGACATCACTCATACATATTCCCTTAATAAAGCCTGCTATGAAAATTATTTTATAATTTTAATTTATTTTTTTAAAGCGAAGCATTACCGCATCTTTAAAATGAAACATTTATCTTATACACAGGTAACCTGCACCCAAAATATGACAACAGCATAATGTTTAAAACCAAGCTCGACATTAGCCATAATCTAAACAAACTAAGTTAACCGCGCCATCACTCACATGGCATGTATTCAGTAAAATATGCCTGGTTTTGTAAAATCGCTTACAGGCTTCCAGCAAATAACCACGCAAAACCAAAACCAACAAAAAAATAATCCTTTTGAAGAACTAACGGGCTATCTTCAAATTTGGCTCCTCGGAGTGATTGATAACGAAGAAAGCTCCAATACACCAAATCATTCGTTTTATAACTGATACGGTAATTTACAAAACCACCACCAAAACCTGCATCACTGGTAAACGTCGCTCTAGCATTAGTACTAAATTCATCAGCCACATCATAATAATAGGCATGGAAATCCTGTGTAGCAAATTTCAAACCGATGATGACTTTCTGCGCTATACCGGTTTTACCACGGCGTTGATGATTAAAACTTATTCGTGGTTCAAGTAGGAAACCAGTATTTTCCACACTTCGAAAATCAGTGGCAATAGCCACTCGAACAGGAAGTTCAAATCGTGTACCAAAATAATGACTATTTTCATCATTCAGTATAAACGCAACAGACGGCCCTACCTGCAAAACGAGATCTAGATCAGGCATGCCTTTTCGCGCCTGAGTATCATCGCTATCCACAGGTAATCCGAAATCGGCACTGATGTCTATGACAACTTTTTTAGAATGATATAAAAAACCTTTAAAACCACGATCAATTTCAAACGCTGGCGAACGAAAGGTAAAATAAGGCACAGGCAGCAACAGATGATTTGACTCTTTTGCCCCCGGATATAAATGATACTCAAACAAGCCGATACCCATACCTAGCACCCATTGTGTATCGCCACTAACACCACCCCTGGTTTCAACCACATCAACTTTAGATAGCCCAGCAGACTGGACTGACGAATGATATAAAATCACTGACACTAGGAAAATAAAAAAAACAAACAGGTGATGTCTCATAGATTCAAATAGCTCGTACTCATATAAAATTTATTCATTACACAATCAAAGTCGTTCTTATGGTCCCTCTATTAATTGATAAGATAACACCACCGTAAAGCATCAAGGATACACTACAGTTTTTTTCATGGCAGTTATACTCCAATCACCACACTAAAAAACCTCTTTTATCATCCCGACTTTTGTTGGCCTGTTATTTGATTTAATGCTCGCGCGCATGAAAGCTTTAAGTACGTACTTACGTGATATTGCTTACATTTTGCACATTTCCTCGACGCAGAAATAGATAAAACAAAACGTTATGGCGGAAGGTTTTCCATAATTTTTTTGACCTCGATAACTTTAAAATCATCAATGATAATTATGGGCATCTGGTCGATGACAATGCATTAGAGACAGTCACTAACATCGTTTCTAAAACAAATCGTAATCCCGATATCTTTGCTCGATATGGCGGGGAAGCGTTTGTTATATTAATACAGGAAACTGGTTTGAGTGGCGCACTTATTCACGTTGAGCGCTTACGTAATGATATCGAAAAACATGCATTCAACATTATCGGAAAGGTCACCAGCAACTTTGGCGTTACCGAATTTGACCCGGACAAGGACGATGTAGAATCTGTGCTCGAGCGTGTCGATAAAGATTTATATATGGCAAAAGAATTTGGCAGAAACCGTGTTGAAAAAACCTGACGCCAAATAATCAAAACACGATACAGTCTATCCTTATGACGCAGGAACAATCTTATGCGCAGAGGGTTAAAATTTTTCCTGTATCAAAAGGCAGCTGATAACGTTAAAACAACACTGATTAACTCATTTTATAAGTCAAGTCTAATTGTTTCGCTGCTCTTACTTCGTCGAGACGTTTCACTGGTAATGTTTGCGGCGCAGCATGCAGCAGCTCGGGATTGGTTTCCGCTTCGTGAAGAATCTGTTCCAGCGCATCCATAAAACCATCGAGCGCTTCTTTGGCTTCTGATTCTGTAGGTTCGATCAATAAACATTCGGGCACTAATAAAGGGAAATAGGTGGTCGGTGCATGATAACCTAAATCCAGTAAACGCTTGGCGAAATCCATTGCGCTCACATGGTAATCACGCGCTTCGTTTTTCAAGGTAATAATAAATTCATGACTAGCTCGACGATGATCGATAGCCAGGGTAAACCCACGACGCTTGGCTTCTGCCATCATGTAATTAGCATTTAACGTTGCAAACTCTGCAACACGAACCATACCTTCACGACCCAGAAAACGCATGTAGATAAAGGCACGCAACAACACACCCGGATTACCCATAAAGGCCGACAGACGACCGATACTCTGCGGACAGTCTTTAGCCGTTAAGTAACGATAGTTGCCATCCTCCTGAGTAACCGTTGGTAAAGGTAAAAAAGGTATCAAACGTTTGGCTACACCCACAGCGCCCGAACCTGGGCCGCCGCCACCATGAGGTGTAGAAAATGTTTTATGCAGATTAGAATGGATAACATCAAAACCCATATCGCCAGGTCTAATTTTTCCCAAAATCGCATTTAGATTTGCGCCATCGTAATACAACAAGCCACCTGCATCATGAATCACTTTCGCGATGGCTTCGATATTACGTTCGAACACACCGAGCGTTGATGGATTGGTCAGCATCAAACCGGCCGTCTGTGGCCCCACGCATTGTTTTAATGCATCGATATCAACATCACCGTTATCCAGCGTTGGTATCTCGCGCACTTTAAATCCACACATTACTGCCGTCGCCGGGTTAGTACCGTGAGCCGCATCGGGAATCAGGATTTCTTTACGCTCATGTTCGCCACGAGATTTATGGTAGGCATCGATCATCGCCACACCAGAAAACTCGCCCTGCGCGCCAGCCATCGGCGCCAGTGAAAATGCGGCCATACCGGTGGCTTCACATAACATCGATTGCAGATCATACATGCAGGAAAGAAAACCCTGATTCTGTTCATCCGGGGTTAATGGATGCGCATTTAAAAAACCCGGCAACATCGCCAGCGTATTACAGGCGCGTGGATTGTATTTCATGGTGCAGGAACCCAACGGATAAAACTCAGTATCGATGGAAAAGTTTTTCTGCGACAAACGGGTGTAATGACGAACCGCCTGCAACTCCGAAACTTCAGGCAACGCAGCACTGTCCTTACGTAATAGATTCTCGGGAATAGCAGAAATAGAAGCTTTTTCGACAGGCGATTGTGGCGCACCCTGACGACCTTTTGATGAATGTTCAAAAATTAACATTACACGACCTCCGGTGTTGCAGGCACTTTTTCAGCGGACACAACACCCGCAGCTAATACTTCCTGCATGGCCGTCGCATAGGCTTCAATATCAGCTTCACTTCGCATCTCTGTGGTACATACCATGATGGCAGTGCCTAACTCAGGATAATCTTCAGACAAATCGAAACCACCAAGAATACCTTTGGCCATCAATGCACGTAACACCTGAGCCGCATTAACGTCTAACTGCAAAACCGTCTCATGAAAATGTGTACCCGAAAATGCTTTTTTCACACCCGAGATAGCAGTAAGTTTTTCGACCAGTAAATTATTGTTGGCGAAGCAGGCAGCCGCCGTATTCTCCAGACCTTTTGCACCCATAATTGCCATATGAATGGTAGATGCTGTCACCACCAGACCTTGATTGGTGCATATGTTTGAAGTCGCTTTAGAACGCCGAATATGTTGTTCACGCGCCTGCAGGGTTAAAACAAAACCTTCTTTTCCATCCAGATCAACCGTACGTCCAACGATACGCCCCGGCATCTGTCTGACCAGAGCCTGTTTACAGCACAGCAAGCCGTAATACGGGCCACCCGCTGACATCGGCGCACCTAGCGGCTGGCCGTCGCCACAGGCGATATCAACGCCGCTCACTCCCCATTGACCCGGTGGGTTCAATACCGTTATCAACAGAGGGTTCACCACAGCGATAACTAAAATATTATTGTCATGCGCCCAATTGGTTATTTCATCGACCGCTTCAAGACAACCGAAAAAGTTAGGCTGCTGTAATACCACGGCGGTAATATCACCCTCACCCTGCTGCTTGATTTGCTCGAGTGTAACCGTACCCGTCGAGCCATCATACGGCACTTCGACCAGATCGATCTGTTGTCCTTTAACGATGGTCTCTGCTGTTTTTCGGTAAACTGGATTAACGCTTGTCGGAATGAGAATTTTTCGTGATTTTGATTTACGGTTGGCGCGCACCGACATCAGAATGGCTTCGGCTAATGATGATGCCCCGTCATACATCGATGCATTCGATACATCCATGGCTGTTAATGCGGCTATCATGCTCTGAAATTCGTAGGTTAACTGTAACGTCCCCTGCGAGGCTTCAGCCTGATACGGTGTATACGCGCTGTAAAATTCACCCCGTGTGGTTATTTCCCAAACGGCTGCCGGTATATGATGCTGATAAGCACCTGCACCCAAAAAACATAAAGCCTTCGTGTTTTTATCAGCACGTTGATGCATCAGACGGGAGACTTCCATTTCAGTCATACCCTTGGGAATGGCTTTTAATTCGGGGGCACGTAGATGCGCGGGAATTTCGTCAAATAAATCTTCCATAGAATCAACACCGATGGTTGCTAACATCTGTGTTATTTCTTGTTCAGTATGGGGAATAAAAGGCATAGTATTCTTTCAGTAATAATTGGCAGGAAACTTTAGCGGTAATGCGCGTTCATAACGTATGAAGCACGGTTATCTTTAACAGGCTTCTCAGTCGCCAGAAAGATAACCGTGCTTCGCACGTGATAAAGTAAAAATTTTATTCTTCGAGCGTCGCCTGATAAGCCTCGGCGTCCATCAAATCAGCCAGCTCATCCGCTGATGGTTTAATCTTAAACAACCAGCCGCTATCGTACGGCGAACTATTGATAATCTCCGGCTCATCAGCTAATACTTCATTAACTTCAACAACCTCACCACTTATCGGCATATAAACATCTGAAGCAGCTTTAACCGATTCGACCACGCAACATTCGTCACCAGCAACAAACTCTGTCGCCACTTCCGGCAATTCTACAAACACCAGATCACCCAGTAACGCTTGCGCATGGTCACTGATACCCACGGTCACTAGACCATCGTCTTCTACACGTAACCATTCGTGTGACTCAGTGTATTTTAATTCAGAGGGGACTTCACTCATTTTTCTCTCCAGWGCGCATTGTGCATTTTTAATAATTCTGATCTTTCTGAGGCGCGTATTATACCCTCAGTTTCGAAAAATTTATATCCAGTATCGATAACCCGATCCATCTCGAAACCGACCCATTAAACAGCCTGTCCATCACGAACAAAAACCGGCTTAACCACCGCTGCCTGTAATAATTTTCCACGAATTTCCACTTTACAGATTTTGCCAATGGCTACCGGTACCCTTGCTAAAGCAATAGACTTTTGCAGACTCGGCGAGAATGTACCACTGGTAATCTCACCCTCACCTATGACCTTACCCGTTTCATCTTCTGCGATGACTTTTTGATGGCCTCGTAGGACACCGCGTTCTTCCAGTATCAAACCAACTATTTTCTGCTTCACACCGGTCGCTTTTTCTGCCTCTAACGCGCGACGTCCAATAAACTCTCTTTCCGACGGATCCAGCGCAACTGTCCACGACAGACCTGAAATTAATGGTGATGTATCCTCTGTCATATCACTGCCGTATAGATTCATACCCGCCTCGAGTCGTAAAGTATCTCGAGCACCTAAACCACAGGGTTTAATACCGGCTACCGCCAGTTTATCCCAGAGCGCTTCCGCTTCTGACGACGGCAACATGATTTCAAATCCATCTTCACCGGTGTAACCAGTGCGACCAACAAACCATTCGCCACAATCTGCACCAAAAAATCGTTTTAACGGTACCGCTGCTTCAACCACGTCTACCGGTAACGCTTCAAACGCTTTTGTACGAGCGTTAGGGCCTTGCACCGCTATCATCGCCAGGTCGTCTCGTTCTTTCACCTTCACTTTATATGCCGAGGCATGTTTATTGATCCAGGCAAGATCCTTATCTCGTGTGCCCGCATTAATAACCACGCGATACCACGCATCTGACATGTAATAGACAATCAGATCATCGATAACGCCGCCTGTCTCATTGAGCATACAACTGTATAAGGCTTTGCCAGCGTCCTGCAATTTAGCCACATTATTGGCCAGAAGATATTGCAGGAAGGCTTTGATATCACCCTCACTAAGATCTACGATAACCATGTGTGACACATCGAACATACCCGCATCTTTGCGCACCTGATGATGCTCATCCATCTGCGAACCATAGTTAACTGGCATCTGCCAACCGGCGAAATCGACAATTTTGCCTTTGTATTCAACGTGTTTATCAAAAAGTACCGTTTTATTGCTCATAATTTATTTCGTGTTGATACTATATTTAGTATCGGCTAGTGAATGAAAAGCTGGCGGATCAAATTCGCGTTGATTTTACACGTTTCAGCCATCAGAATTGCAGAAAAAAACCGTTTTACTCGGCATAAAACCCGTCCGTTACAGACTAGTCTATAACACCCAGCGCCTGTTGAATAATCTTGTACTTCAGAGCTGGGAGATGATCGACCAGTGACAAACCCGCATTGCGTATTTCAGATAAAAACGGGTTATCCTGACCAAACAGTTCTTTAAAAGCGGTCATCGATACTTCCATGAGTTGATTCGCACCTTTTCGCTGCCGTTGATATTTAGCCAGCGTATGCAAGGCGCACCATTGACGATTTGCCTGTTTCGCAGCGATAATGATTTCTGCCAGAGCAAAGGCATCCGCGATACCTAAATTGGCACCCTGTCCCGCCAACGGATGAATATTGTGAGCTGCATCACCGATCAATGCTAACCCCGGTCGAACATATTCAACAGCATGGCCATGTGACAACGGGAACGAAAACCGCTGACTAACCTCCAGTATTTCACCCAGTTTATAGTCACTTGCTTCGGCTAGCGCAATTTTAAAAGCCGCGTCATCAAGCGCCATCATCTGTTTTGCCGCCGCTTCGTCCAACGACCAAACGATGGAGCACTGACCGTTAAATAAAGGCAAGAAAGCCAACGGCCCACTGGGCATAAAACACTGCCATGCGGTCGCTTGATGACTTTCACAGGTACTTACATTGCAGACCACGCCTAACTGCTGATAGGGGTGTTTCGTTCGCGCGATAGATGCCACATTGCCAACCTTCGAGTTAACCCCATCGGCACCGACCAGTAATTTCGCCTGTATCTTTTTTCCGGACGATAAAGTAACGCTAGCTGGCTCAGCTTGCCGATAGTCAATACCGGCAATCTCTTCTGGGCACAAGTACGTTATATTTTTTGCAGGCGCAATATTATCCAGCAACAATTGTTGGAGGATATTGTTTTCTATGATGGCGCCCAGTTCTGAAACACCCAGTTCAGCGCTATCAAACTGTATCTGTCCTGCTCCGGTTTGATCCCAGACGAACATTTTTTCGAATACGCAGATACGTTCGGCCAAGGCTTTTTTTGATCGGGGTGAATCGATGACACCTACGCGTATCAAATGTTTTAAAGCGGATCGGTTAATCGCTGATACACGACAATCTGGCCTGGCATCGCTGAATTTTTCATCGCGTAACTCTGCTACATTAATTTTCAGTTCACTTCGCTCGATGACCACAACCGAAAAATCAGCATCGATTAAGGCATTGGCAAAACACAGGCCAACGATACCACCACCAACGATGACAATATCGACACAATCCACATCGACGCTAGCGGTATTTTGCTCACTCATAGTGGTAACCCTCTGGTTAATCGTGACCGCTGACGACTCAACCCCATACTTTGCGCTGCTAACTGATGTTTTATATTCGGAATGATATCGACCATCAACAGACTCAACGAACGCAGATGCGCAACCGGCGTGATCGCATTGGAAAAGGTCTTGACCAGCGTATTGGTAAAACGATAAACCTGTTTTACATCCTGCTGGCGTAGTTCTGCATAAGCATGTAACCGTTTGCTTGCGCCTATATCATCATGCGCGCGAAAATCATCAACGATAAATTCTGACAGTAGCGCAATATCCCTTAATGCCAGATTAAAGCCTTGCCCTGCCACGGGATGCACGCTATGCGCCGCATTGCCAATTAACACCACACGGCCATGGACAGTCTGCGTTGCCGCTTGCAGAAACAGAGGGTAGCTTTGTCTGGCACCCACTTTTTTTAACTCGCCCAGTCGGTATCCAAAACATTGCTGCAATTGCTGCAAAAATTCAGCCTCATCGAGCGCAGACATTGCTTCTGCCTGCTGCGGCGATAACGTCCACACCACCGAGCAACGATTCTGTTGCATCGGTAGAAATGCCAATGGACCACTCTCAGTAAACCGTTCGTAGGCAACGTTATTATGTTTTTTCCCCGGCGTTATATTGGTCACCAAAGCCATCTGCTGATAACTTTTCTGACTGCTGCCGATCGCCAACAGATTCATTACCTGTGAATTATTACCATCAGCCGCAACCAACAAAGTCGCCGTTAATGTGCAAGGTTGCCCATCACTTAAAAGCTCGATAGAAACCTGCTGGTCATTTTGCTGTAACGTTTTTAATGTAGCCGGACAAAATACCGTGATGTTTTTCGCCGCGCTCATAGTCGAGTACAACTGCTGACCAACACTACGATTTTCTAAGACATAGCCTAAAGCTTCTACTGATTCCTGCTCTTTGGTCAAGCGAGTTACACCAAAATGACCGCGGTCAGATATGTGAATAGTATCGATTGCCTGAGCATATGGCTCAAGCTCTGCCCACAAATTCAAAGCATCGAAAATACAGCGACTACCGTAAGAAAGCGCTACCGTTCTATCGTCGTAACTCGGCTGTGAATCCGTCTTTAACGGAAACGCTTCTATCACCGCAACGGTTAACGGCGTATCTTTTAAAGCACAGGCAAGGCTGGCACCAGCAAGACCACCGCCGATGATGATTAAATCAAAGTTGTTATCGACTAAAGTTTCGGACATTAGATATATTTTATCATGCAAACACAGAAATTTTTTTACCGCTGAGACGCAAAGGCGCTGAGAGAGAAAAATTTATTTTATCCATTACGCCGCAGGCGTAATAATGCCATCTAGTTTTTCTCAGCGCCTTTGCGTCTCAGCGGTAAATGATGTTTTTAAGAAGCCATCAGCGCTTCAATTTCAGCCACGGTACGCGGCAGGCCCTTTGTCAGCAAATCATAACCATCTTTGGTTACCACCAAATCGTCTTCGATACGCACACCAATATTCCACCAACGTTTTGCACCGCGTATACCTGCGGGAATGTATATCCCCGGCTCGACCGTGAGCGCCATGCCTTTTTCGAACAAGCGCCAGTTATTATCAACTTTATAATCACCAACGTCATGCACATCCATRCCTAACCAATGGCCGGTACGRTGCATGTAATATTTCATGTAATKRCCGTTTTTTATAAGCTGCGCYGGYTTACCTTTTAAYAGACCRATMTYRACCATRCCTTTRGTTARKGCTTTTACSGCAGCATTGTGYGGRTCRTTCCAATGGTTACCGGGTTTTACTTTCGCAAACGCGGCTTCCTGCGCAGCCAGCACAACTTCGTAGATTTCCTGTTGTGGCACGGTAAATTTCCCGTTGACCGGAAAGGTACGCGTTATATCGGCAGCGTAACCCTGATACTCCGCGCCGGCATCGATTAATACCAGTTCGTCATCATTAAGCCTGGCATTATTCTCAGTGTAATGCAGGATACAACCATTCTCACCACCACCGACGATGGATGAGTATGCCCAGCCGGCATCGTTGCGTTTAAATTCGAATAAAAACTCGGCTTCAAGCTCGCACTCGTTGATATCTGGTTCACATTTCTTCATCGCATTGATGTGTGCCCGCACCGATATTTTTGCTGCTTTACGCATCAAGCTGATCTCTTCGCGCCCCTTGAATAACCGCATGTCATGCAATAAAAATTCGAGAGAAACAAATTCGTACGGTACCCGTGCACCTCGACGAGACTGCGCACGCAAATCATTCACACACTGTATGACATGTTTATCAAACACTGGGTTGAGGCCGATACTGTAATATACGCTTTCTCGCCCTTCCATCAGCTCTGGCAGAATCTCTTCCATATCATCAATCGGATAAGCCGCATCGGCAGCAAAGTGTTCTATCGCGCCTTCTGGTCCAAAACGACGGCCTTCCCAAGTTTCTTTTTGCAGATCACGTTGACGACAAAACAGGACATACTCACCCTCTTTACGATGGGGAATAAGCACGATGACCGATTCCGGCTCATTGAAACCACTGAGATACATGAAGTCACTGTCTTGGCGAAAGCCATGCTCAACATCACGATTTCGTATCAGTGTCGGTGCAGAAGGTAAAATCGCTACCGAGTTATCATGCATCATCCGCATCAGTTGCTTACGACGCTTAATGTGTATTTTTT
>NVSH01000059.1 GCA_002401185.1 Gammaproteobacteria bacterium
TACGGGGCTTTAGCCCCGACTCAGACGCAGCGTTGCACTTTCTTGATATGCAATGAGCATGGCTTCAAAAGTGCGCCTTGATTCTGAGCCGGGGGTAAAACCAGAGGGCACAAGCAATTAATAGAGGTGCCCTTAAGGTGAGGCTGAGTTATCTTTAAACCGTTTTTATAGGTAGCATGCTTATAAAGGTTGTATTTCTACTAGCAAAATAATTGCAACCAGTATAAAAACCGGTAGTTCATTAAACCAGCGATACCAGACATGGCCATGCTGATTTTTATTATTCTTGAAGTCGTTTAGTAGTTTTCCACAATAGATATGGTAAGCGATCAGTAATATAAGAAGTGCTAATTTCGCCTGTAACCAGAAAGCAGAAAGAATACTGTAACCGATGAGGTGTATTAACCAAAAGCCAAGGGCGATGGTCAGTATCGCGCCAGGTGTCATGATACCGTAGTACAATTTTCTTTCCATGACCAAAAAACGCTGGTGGCTAGTGTCATCAATGCTGGCAGCGTGGTAGACGAACAGGCGTGGCAGGTAGAACAAACCTGCAAACCAGGTCACCATGAAAATAATATGGAACGCTTTAACCCATAACATAATAAGTCCGCCTAAAATAAATACACAGATGAATGAATATTGTTGTGTGATGTTAACGTGCTTTAAATAAAAAAAAAGATTAATTTAATGAACAAGAAAAAAATGGTTGGGTCATCGCTATGTTAAAAGTAGGTGTTGTTGGTGGAACGGGCTATACCGGCGTGGAGTTATTACGTCTGTTGGTCATGCATCCAAAAATAGAGTTAAGGTATGTGACTTCGCGTGCAGAAACCGGGAACAGGGTCGCGGATTTATACCCGAATTTACGCGGTTTTACCGAACTGTGTTTTTCTGAGCCGGCAGTCGAGTCACTGGCTGAGTGTGATCTGGTTTTTTTTGCTACGCCTAATGGCACGGCGATGAAAATGGTGCCAGCACTTATCGAGGAAGGTGTGCGTGTTATTGATTTGGCGGCAGATTTTCGTTTGCAGGATGTCGCAGTCTGGAAGCAGTGGTATGGCATGGATCACGCCTGTGTCGATGTACTGGCAGAAGCAATCTATGGCTTACCCGAGATAAATCGAGAGGCAATAAAAACAGCCAGAGTGGTTGCTAACCCAGGCTGTTATCCTACCGCGACGACGTTGGGTTTTTTACCTCTCATAGAAAATAATTTGGTCGACGACCAATATCTTATCGTCGATGCTAAATCAGGTGTCAGTGGTGCCGGTAGAGGCGCGAGTGTCGCCGCGTTGCAGGCTGAATCTTCAGAAAACTTTAAAGCTTATGCGGTCGATGGCCATCGCCACCTGCCTGAAATAAAACAAACCCTGGCAGGTATTGCGAAACATGAGGTGGGCTTAACCTTCGTGCCGCATCTGGTGCCGATGATACGCGGTATCGAAACCAGTTTGTATGCAAGGTTACCCGCAGAGTTGACTGTTGACTTACATGAACTATATTTAGATCGATATAAGGATGAAGCGTTTGTGGATGTTTTACCGGAAGGTGTTATGCCGGAAACGCGATCTGTGAAAGGCACTAATATCTGTCGAATTTCCGTGTTCAGACCGCAGCAAGGCGATACTGTCGTGGTGTCATCAGTGATCGATAATCTGGTGAAGGGGGCGGCAGGGCAAGCGATTCAAAACATGAATATCATGTTTGAATTTGATGAAAAACTGGGCTTGAACCAGGTCGCTTTATTACCATAACGAAGACATTATTATGAAAGCACTGCAAACACATACGATCATTACCGTGCAGCAACCAAACTTATGGCTACTCAGTTTTCTTATTATCCTGGGTTGTGTATCGGGATTAGTATGGGCTTCGWATGAATATGGGCGCTATGTTGCTGGTTTTGATAGTGCTGATGCTGAGGCTTACATAGGTCAATTACAGGCACAAGTAGAAGAATCTCAGGCAAAAATCATTGAAACTAACCGACAAGCGACTATGCTTAAACGTAACAGTCGGATTGATGACGATGCGTTTAAACAGTTAGAGGTTAGTTTGGTTCAGGCGCAGGACGAGACACTGGTGTTGAAAAAAGAGTTATCGTTCTACAAAAGCATTGTGGCGCCAGAACAAGGAGGTCGTAGTTTGGCTATCCAGACTATTCAGCTTAAACGAGATGAGCAAGGTAGTTATCATTATAAAATCATGGTCAGTCAACGTGGTCGGAATGACCGTTTTGCTCGTGGCATTATCGATGTAAGTATCGAAGGCGTAACAAAAGGGCAACCGGTGACGTTAAAATTGTCGGAAGTTTCAAATGTGAAAAAAAAACCAATGAAATTTGGATTTAAATATTTTCAGAATTTCGAAGGTGTAATGACCTTACCTAAAGCATTTTTACCTGATTTGTTACATGTGAGAGTGGTACCTAAAACAGGTAAGATCRAAACGATAGACGAACAGTTTTTGTGGTCAGACTTGACCGCAGGTGGTGCTTAATTATGTTTGGTAAAACTAAAAAGATTAAATCATCAAAGATTGACACTTTGATTGGGCAAGGCGTTGAAATTGTCGGTGATATAAAGTTTCAGGGTGGTCTTCATTTAGACGGTACGATAAAAGGTAATGTCATTACGGCTGATGATGCGGAAGGTAGTGTCCTTGTCATTAGTGAGCGTGGGCATGTCGAAGGTGATGTACATGTTGCTTATGCGATAATTAACGGTGAAGTGAAAGGTAATGTCTATGCGAGTGTGAAATTAGAACTGTCATCAAAAGCGCAGATTTCTGGTAACGTTGAATACAACTTGTTAGAGATGGCAAGCGGTGCCCAAATCAATGGTCAAATGTTTCACAACGTGACAGAAAAGAAGCGTTTGGAACATAAAGAAGAAAAGGCAGATGTCAGCGTCCATCATCTGGATGATAATGCTGCTGTTTCGACCTAATAATGGCTTGGTTAATACTTGACTAAATAACTGGGTATTGTTATTTTAGTATCTTCTTATATTAGTTTTTATGTAGTAGGTTATATTGATGGATATTCAAATAAGTTTTGCACCAAAACCAAAGGTAATCGAAGGTGCAACCGTTATTTTTACTGATTCAGCGGCAAAGAAGGTGAAAGCGCTGGTTGAAGAAGAGAAGAACCCAAATTTAAAATTACGTGTTTCAGTTGATGGTGGTGGTTGTTCTGGTTTTCAGTATGATTTTGCATTTGATGACAATATTAATGATGATGATACCGTGGTAGAAAAAAACGGTGCGACAGTGATTGTAGATGTTACCAGTATGCAGTACCTGAACGGCTCTGAAGTTGATTATCTGGAAGGACTGGAAGGTGCGCGTTTTGTGGTTAATAACCCAAATGCAACATCGACCTGTGGTTGTGGTTCATCCTTTTCGGTAGCTTTGTAATACAGTCAGTTACAAGATATTACGTTTAATTTATAGAGGCGCCTGATTCAATTGAACGGGGCGCCTTTTTTATTGTTAAAATTTCATAGTCTAAAAACATAGATGTGTAGAGCATTAGGATGACGATATGAGCAGTGAATACTTACCTGGATTAGCAGGTGTACCGGCGACCAAATCCAATATTTCTTCTATTGATGGTGAAAAGGGCATACTTGCTTACCGTGGTTACGATATCAAAGAGCTTGCAGAAAAAAGCACCTTTGAAGAAACGGTATTATTACTTCTCGATGGCCACTTACCGTCACAGGCCATGCTCGATGACTTTGATGCACAATTGAGGTCAGAGCGTCGGCTTAAATACAGAGTCCGAAGTATCATGAAGAACCTGCCAACGTCAGGTAACCCGATGGAGATGTTACAAACATCCGTCGCTAGTCTAGGTATGTTCTATGGTGGTGAAGAAGTGCTGTCTGACGGTATAACCGGTAACGATGTGGAATATATTCATCGTATGTCGGTAAAAATTATTTCCCGTATGGCGACGATTGTCGCTATGTGGGAGCATGTACGTAATGGTTATGATCCGATTGAACCTCGTGATGATTTAAGTCATGCTGCCAATTTTTTATATATGCTTAATGGAAGGGAGCCAGAGCCATTAGCTGTAAAAATTATGGACGCCTGCCTAGTCTTACATGCGGAGCATACGATTAATGCTTCTACCTTTGCTGCCATGGTTTGTAGTTCGACCTTAGCTAGCCCATTTTTGGTCATTGCTGCCGCTATCGGTACACTGGCAGGCCCATTACATGGAGGTGCCAACCAGCGTGTTGTCGAAATGCTTAAAGAGATTGGTCGTCCAGAAAATGTAGATAGCTGGCTGAAAAAACAATTATCCGCGAATAAAGTAATCTGGGGTATGGGGCATCGTGAATACAAGACCAAAGATCCGCGCGCCATCGTGTTACAAAAGTTGATGGTGGAGTGGGGTGAGTCGCAAGGTAATTTAAGCCCAGAATTTGAAACGGCATTAGAACTCGAAAAAGCCTGTGAACAAGTATTAGGGCCTAAAGGTGTTTACCCTAACGTGGATTATTATTCTGGCATTTTATACACTGAGATGGGTATTAAACCTGATCAGTTCACCCCCATATTTGCCATTTCACGAGTTGCTGGCTGGTTGGCACATTGGCGTGAACAATTGTCGGATAATCGAATATTTAGACCGACGCAGATATACACGGGCGAAGGTGTTCGAAATTATGTGGGTATGTCGCAGCGTTAGCCATCATCGTTTTATTCAATGTGTGCAGGCGTTAATTTTCCTAATACCACCGATTCATCGGCACCGGTAACCGAAGGTAGGTTACCGTATTGTTGATGTGTATTTTGACGAGCTAACCAGGCAAATGCCATTGCTTCCACCCAGTCTGGGTGAATATTGAGTTTCTCAGTCGTTGACACTGAACATGTAGTGAGTGTCTGTAGTTTCTGCATAAGTGTTTTATTGTGAACGCCGCCACCGCAGATAAAGATCTCATCTGTCGCTACAGCATATTGATTAATCGCACGTATAATTGATGTTGCGGTTAAGTCGCATAAGGTGCTTTGTATATCCGCATTATTCATGTCGTTTAAATCATAGGTGTTTAGCCAATCGAGATTGAAATATTCAAAACCGGTGCTCTTGGGAGGTGCCAACTGAAAGTAATTATCCATGAGTAAATGGGCTAATAAGCTGACGTTCGTTTTACCAGAGGCCGCAAAATCACCGTTAGCGTCATAATGTTGTTGTTTGTGTTGCTGTACCCAAATATCCATTAATGTGTTGCCAGGCCCACAATCAAAACCAGTAACCGTTTGATTTTTATCTTTAGGTAAAACGGTAATATTTGCGATGCCTCCGATGTTAACGATGACACGATTTGTTTTTTCACAGCTGAACATGGTTTGATGAAAAGCAGGAACTAAGGGTGCGCCTTGTCCGCCTGATTCAATATCTGCTGTTCTGAAATCTGAAACAACGTCTATACCTGTTAAATCAGCCAGTACCTGAGCATTACCAATTTGTAGAGAAAAAGGGTTTTCAATTTCAGGTCGATGGCGAATGGTTTGCCCGTGATTCCCCACTGCTTTGATGTCTATCGCTTTATAAGAAGTGGTCGCCAGAAGTTTTAAACAAGCTTCTGCAAATATTTCTGCCGTTTGAATGTCCAGCGCATTTAGCGAAGATAGTTTATCGTCAGGAATTTTGCGTGCCTCAATTAAATCATGCCGAACATCTGCAGGCCATGGGTGGCTTAGTGACTGGATAAGTTTTGGTTGAGGCCTGGAAAAGTCGACGAGAACCGCATCAATACCGTCCATACTGGTGCCTGACATCAGTCCGATATACAGCTCAGGTGAAAGTAGTGGCACGGTAATTTTAAGACTGTGTTGCGTGTATTTAGTTGTTAGGTGTTTATGTTATTGCGTGGTGGTCGTGTCGACCAGAGCAATTTGTTGTGCGCGTGTAACAAGATCGAGCTGAGCAAACACGGGCGAGGTCGTTAGCTCGAAATCAGTCATGTAACGTTTGGGTACTGGGCTTGATATAGGTAGTTTTACCGTTAATGGATTTCGATGGACGCCGTTGACGCGAAACTCATAGTGCAGGTGTGGTCCAGTGGCTAAGCCTGAGCTACCAACGTAAGCGATGGTTTGTCCTTGTTTAACTTTTGATCCTATTCTGAGTTTTCGGTTATAGGTTTTCAGGTGGGCATAAAGCGTTGTGTATTTCGTGCCATGTTGCACGATCATAACTCTTCCATAACCACCTTTTCTACCTTTGAAGATAATTTTACCGTCGCCTGCAGAATGAATAGGTGTGCCTCGTTTAGCCGCATAATCAACACCTTTGTGGGAGCGAAATTTGTGCAATACCGGATGATATCGGCTAGTAGTAAATCGAGAGCTAATGCGGGTAAAGTTAACCGGTGTACGTAAAAAGGCTTTACGCATACTTTTTCCGTCGGGGGTGAAGTATTCGCTACGGTTGGTTTGTGGGTTGGTGTAACGAACAGCGCGATATATTTTTCGGTTATTGGTAAATTCGGCGGCCAGGATGTTCCCATCAGAAATTTTTTCACCGTTGCGAAACAGCTCTTCGTATAATACAGTGAAATTATCGCCTTTTCGGATATCCAGAGCAAAGTCGATGTCCCAGCCAAAGATGTTTGCTAACTCCATGATAATATTTTGTGAAATTCCAGCTTCTTGGGCGGCTAGAAACAATGACGAGTTAATCACACCACTGGCATGTGCCTGGCGTGTTTCAATTTGATGATTATACGTTTTTGCCACCAATACACCGCTGGTACGCTCTACCATTAAGTATGACTTGTGGTCGATGTCGTAACGCAGTGCCTGTAATATGCCATTAGTACCGGATAAAACACGGATGATATCTTTTGGGAAAATTCGACGTAACGTTTTTACTGCTTTGCCTGATTTCATCAACTCATCGAGTTGCTGAGGCTTTATTTTTGCTCGTTTGAATAAGTGGGCGAGACTGTCACCGGACTTAACCTGGAACTCACGCCATTGCCGCGGTGATTGGTTAGTTATGCGGTTATTGGCATCATCAAGCAGTTTTTGTTGCGCCTGTAATTGGGGCAGGCTGAGGGCGAAGCTATTGCGTGCTCTTGATTCTTTCAGGTCTTCTGATAACTTATCAAGTGTTAATTTGGCTGTCTCAAAAGTAGGCAGTGTATTTGTGGTTATCTCTTCTGCTTTATTGTGGCCTGAATTTGTGCTGGCTATGACTGCGGTGATTCCTGCAAAAGTAATCGCCAATAGCGCCCAACGTATGCGTAGGTAGCCGCGTTGCTGATTTTTATGTTGATTTAAACGAAAATCTTTATTAATCAATGACATTGGAGTTATAGGAGACCTGCGAAAAACGATATAAATGTTAAGATAAATGTAGCTGTAAATCTGTTCTTGGTCAATCAATTAGGCGACAAATCGCCAATAATTCGATAAATTTTAAGTATTTACTTAATATTGCTAATGAATAGTTGAGAAAGCATCAAAGCGCAGGTATCTTATACACCTTTTTATCTGGAAGCCAGTTTATGAAATCGATAGAAGAACAATTAGAATTAATCCAGCGAGGAGCAGATGAAATCCTCGTTGAAAAGGAGCTGGTCGCTAAATTAAAAGAGGGCAGACCGTTACGTATTAAGGCTGGTTTCGACCCAACGGCACCTGATCTGCATCTTGGCCATACTGTGCTGATTAATAAATTACGCCAGTTTCAGGATTTAGGCCATGATGTGTTGTTTCTGATTGGCGACTTCACCGGCATGATCGGAGACCCGACGGGTAAGTCGACGACACGTCCACCCTTGACTCAGGAGGATGTTGAAAAAAATGCAGAATCTTACCAGCAGCAGATATTTAAAATTCTCGATAAAGATAAAACCACCGTCATGTTTAACTCACAATGGATGAGCAAAATGAGCAGTGTGGAGATGATAAAACTGGCTGCCAGTAGTACAGTTGCCCGTATGTTAGAACGTGATGACTTTAGTAAACGATACAAAGGTGGACAATCGATTGCTATTCACGAATTTTTGTACCCATTGATACAGGGTTATGATTCGGTGATTATSAAKKCYGNATGTYSARCWRGRTGNANSKRATCAAAAATTTAATCTATTGATGGGGCGACAGCTACAGGAGCAACACGGACAAAAACCACAATGCGTTTTGACCATGCCAATATTGGAAGGTCTTGATGGTGTGCAGAAAATGTCGAAATCATTGAATAACTATATTGGCATTGATGATGAACCCAAAGATATGTTTGGTAAAATCATGTCGATTTCTGATGACTTGATGTGGCGTTACTTCGAGTTATTAAGTTTTCGCCCATTAGCTGAGATTGCAGCATTTAAAGACGATATGCAGCAGGGTAAAAATCCACGAGATATTAAATTTTTATTAGCCGAAGAAATAATTGCACGTTTTCATAGCGAAGCTGAAGCTACTGCAGCGCGTGAGGGTTTTATTGCACAGTTTGCAAATAACAGGATACCAGATGATATTCCAGAACTTAGCTTTGATGCGCCAGATGAAGGGTATCCTATCGCAAACCTGCTTAAAGATGCCGGTCTATGTGGTAGCACCAGTGATGCTATGCGCATGATTAAACAGGGCGCAGCTAAGATTGATGGTGAAAAAGTTGTCGATAAATCCGTGAAAATCATGAAAGGAACACRGGCGGTTTTTCAGGTGGGCAAAAGAAAGTTTGCCAGATTGAGTATCCTCTAAGAAGTCTTTTCCTATTATATTCTGCTATATAAACACAGTGTTAACTACTCAACTGGGGTAGCAGAATGATTATTTATAACGGTGTAATGGTTCTTTGTTTTGAAGCTTATTAAAAATATCGTGGGGACGATGCGTTTAGCGTGTCTGTTTTTTATTCTTATTTTATTTGTGCCATCGATACAGGCAAAAACATTCGTTGTCACTTTTGAAGTTGAGATCAACACTGGAGACTGGTTTCCATTGCCTGAAGAAGACATGAAAGCTGCTGCAGTTGATACCGCTTTAGCTGAGTTGACTAATAGCGGCCTGTTTACTCTAGCACCGCAATCAGCCGAGAAAAAAAGCACAGTCAATAATATACAGTTGTTAATCTCTCTCATCGGTCCAGCAGAAGCAGCCAAGTTGACGATTATGGTTAATCTTGTCGGCCACGCAACTTATATCTCAACGGCATCTATTTCTGTTCATGACATGGATTATTAAGGAATCTACAGAGCTTTTGAACATATCGGCCAGGTTGCCGCTGAACGTTTGAATGATAAAACACAAGCATTGGTGGTAGAACCGTTACAGCAAATCAAGGCTAGTCGAATAGCAAATGATAGGCAGCTACAGTCAATATACGATAAAGCGCAACAATTAAAACGTCAGCGTCAGTATAAAAAGTCACGTATTTTGTTTGAGCAGGTCGCTGTCGCCACAGGTAAAGGTAGTGAGCGTTTAAATACGCTGGCCAAGGACGAGCTAATCTATGGCTTAACCGTATTTGAAGCCAGGCAATCTATGGTCGCTATGGGTAGAAGTGGTAACCCGGCTGCTATTTCTATAAATATTCGTCATTCTGAAAACCTCTATCGTCAGATTCTCGCTGAAAACAGTAATCATTTGATGCGTACACAGGATGCACAATCTGCGTTGGATAACTTATCTGTAAGTAAAAATGCTCTCAAGAATGTGTTGCGTGTGCAGACGTTGCTGGTAGCAAGCAGCCTCCGTATGATGATGATGGGTGATTGCCCGGACAAAAAACAGACCGATCTTTTTACGTCGAGTCTGCATACGGATATAATCGTCAACAGTGTTAAAAAGAAAAGTAAAGAAACACTTTACGCTTTTACTGAAAAGAAATCGGGTAATCCATTTGCCCTGTTATGCGCAAATCATAAAGTAACAATCGTTAATTGATTACCTTGCATAGGCGTCATTATTAATTTTTACATATTTAACAAGTGCTGAATCTTTTGAATCGAAATATCAAAGCTTGATTTTAGAAAGCAGCAGAGTTCATTGCAGGCGTATTTAAGAAAGTCCATTTCTTTTTCTCCGGTTGTTTGTCCATGTAGTGCCACTCAGGTAAAAGTTTTTACCCGTCCAACAATAGGGCTTATTTTATCAACAAAGAAAAAACAAGGGTAGCAGGCTGTGTGAGTTTGTGTGGCATGTTCGTGTAGGGGGATACTGATACATTGTCTCGTCACACATTTTGCTTATCAATTTTTGCCCATGCATCACGTAGTGTGACTGTGCGATTGAAAGTTAATTTATCTGTTTTATTGTCTTTAATAAAATAACCTGTGCGTTCAAATTGATAATGAATGTTATCGTTTTCTGTAGCTAGTGTTGGTTCCAGTTTGCAGTTTGTTAATTTAGTTAATGAGGCTGCGTTTAAGTGTTCAGTGAAATCATCACAGGCCGCAGGATTCGGGTGTGTGAATAAACGGTCGTATAAATTAACGTCAGCATCTATGGCATGTTCGGCTGAAACCCAGTGTATTGTGCCTTTGACTTTTCTGCCATCCGGTGATGAGCCGCCTTTTGTCTCGGGGTCGTATCTGCAGATTAATTCGATGACTTCGCCGTTATCATCTTTTACAAAATCGGTGCAGGTTATGTAGTATGCATAACGTAAACGTACTTCACGGCCGACGGAGAGACGGAAGAATTTTTTCGGTGCATCTTCCAAAAAATCATCACGTTCGATGTAGATAACTTTTGAAAAAGTGATGCTGCGTGTGCCCATCTCTGGTTTTTGTGGGTGATTTTTTGCAAGCAATGTTTCACTGTCGCCATCAGGATAATTTTCGATGGTGA
>NVSH01000060.1 GCA_002401185.1 Gammaproteobacteria bacterium
TTTAACCAGCTCTTTGCCGCTTCCAATGCTTGAGGAATGGCTGCCGGATTAGAACCACCGGCTTGCGCCATATCCGGACGACCGCCGCCTTTACCACCAACTTCGGCTGCTGCAATATTAACCAACTCGCCTGCTTTGATGGTTTTAATTAAATCTTTGGTCACTCCGGCTACTAACTTCACTTTACCAGCGTCTTCACACGCCAGTACGATGGCAGCTGAACCCAGTTTATTTTTTAATTGATCCAGTGTTTCGCGTAAGGTGTTGCCATCAGCCCCGTCGAGTTTAGCAACTAATATTTTTACGCCTGAAATATCTTCGGCTTGACGGCTTAAGTCATCTCCGGCCTGCGAAGCCATCTTGCCTTTTAATTGTGAAAGCTGTTTTTCAAGTTCTTTTGATTTTTGCAGTAACTGCTCAACCTTGGCGTTCACTTCATCACGGCTGCTCTTTAATAGCTGTGCTAATGCATCGAGCTGCCGATCTCTGTCTTTCACCCAGTTAACCGCCGCCTCGCCTGTAACCGCCTCGATTCGTCGTACGCCTGAGGCGATTCCGTTTTCAGTAGTGATTTTGAAAAAACCGATATCACCGACGCGATCAACATGCACACCACCACAAAGCTCTGTCGAAAATTGCCTTTCGCCAGTACCGTTACCCATGCTGACCACACGCACCACATCATCATATTTCTCGCCAAACAATGCCATTGCACCGGAAGCTTTTGCTTCGTCAAGTGCCATTTCCTTGGCCAACGCTACACTGTTACCTCTAATTTGTGCGTTGACGATCTGTTCGATAGTACTTATTTGTTCATCACTCACGGGTTCAAAATGTGAGAAGTCAAAACGTAATTTTTCAGTGTCGACCAATGAGCCTTTCTGCGAAACATGTTCGCCCAATACTTGTTGCAAGGCAGCATGCATGAGATGGGTTGCTGAATGATTGCAACTGATAGCCTTTCGTTTTTTATTGTCGATTTCTGCGCTAAGTGTATCCGCCTTGCTGATCGTACCCTTCTGCATTTTACCTATATGCAAAACGCTTTTGCCCTGTTTTTGTGTATCCTTCACCTGGAAGATAACATCTGCAGATTGCAATAGACCCGTATCACCTACCTGACCGCCGGACTCACCATAAAACGGGGTTTTGTCTAATACGATAATGCCCTGCTGACCCTGCGCTAAGGAATCAACAGCGTCTGCTCCAACGTACAATTCGAGCACGGTACTGCTCTGTTTCGATAATTCGTAACCAGTAAATATGGAATCACTTTCTACCTGCACATCTTTGTTGTAGTCCACCGCAAACTGGCTGGCACTACGTCCACGTTCACGTTGTGCTTCCATACAGGCGGCAAAACCTTCTGCATCGATATCGAGCCCACGTTCACGTGCGATATCAGCCGTTAAATCCATGGGAAAACCGTAGGTATCATAAAGTTTAAACAGCGTTTCACCGGATATTGTTTTGTTTGTTAACTTATCGATATCTTCTTGCAGGATTTTCATGCCGTTATCCAGCGTTTCTGCAAAGCGTTGTTCTTCCATTTTCAGAATACGCTCTACATTTGCCTGTGCATTGGCCAGTTCTGGATAAGCTTCACCCATGACCTCAACCAACGGTTGTACCAGTTTATAAAAGAATAAACCTTCCATGCCCAATTGATGTCCATGGCGACAGGCACGACGGATAATACGGCGTAGTACATAACCACGACCTTCATTGGCCGGTAAAACGTCATCGACACATAAAAAGGCGCATGAACGGATATGGTCGGCGATCACCCGCAATGATTTATTATTAAGATCAGTCGTGTTCGTGGCTTTAGCCGCAGCTTTGATCAGATGCTGAAACAGATCGATGTCATAGTTATTATGTACACCCTGTAAAATGGCAGCCAGTCGCTCAAGGCCCATGCCGGTRTCAACAGARGGTGCTGGTAGYTCAACCATTTCACCGTCGRCCGACCGGTTGTATTGCATGAAGACCAAATTCCATATTTCTATGTATCGATCGCCATCTTCTTCTGGCGTACCGGGTGGACCTCCCCAGATATCTTCGCCGTGATCATAAAATATTTCGGTGCAAGGCCCACAGGGACCGGTATCGCCCATCGCCCAGAAATTATCGCTGTCATATTTTTTACCGGCTTTATCACCGATACGACTGAATCGATCCGCACTGACACCGATGACATTAAGCCATATATCTTCGGCTTCTTTATCCTCTGCATAGACGGTCACCCAGAGTCTATCTGCAGACAGGCCGACCACGTCGGTCAAAAACTCCCAGGCATATTGGATAGCATCTTCTTTAAAATAATCACCAAAACTAAAGTTGCCGAGCATCTCAAAAAAAGTATGATGACGTGCAGTGTAACCGACATTTTCCAGATCATTGTGTTTACCACCTGCGCGAACGCAACGCTGACTTGACGTCGCACGCTGATATGACCGTTGATCACGGCCCAGGAAAACATCTTTGAATTGCACCATGCCGGCGTTAGTGAACAATAAGGTTGGGTCATTGCCGGGCACCAGCGAACTACTCGCAACCACCTCATGGTTTTTGTTTTCGAAATAGTTAAGAAATGCCTGCCTTAATTCTGCACTTGTTTTCATGTTATAAATTACATTAATTAGATATGTTATATTATTGATTTACTTACACAACTACTCGAAATACCGCATCCAGAGAAAAACCTCTGTACTGCAAAAAACGAATCCGTTTTGCTTTATCGTTATAATCGTCAATGGCTTTGCCTTTATACTTTTTACGGTATTGCTGCTTCAGCGTTTCCTGCCAGCTCTCATCACTAGCCTGTAGATACACATCGATAATACGCTCTTCGACGCCACGTTCATTTAATTCGATACGTATACGTATCGGGCCAAATCCTTTCAGCTGACGCATCCGGATGTACGCCTCAGCGAAACGCTCATCGGACAGCCAATCACCCGCTATCAGTTGTGCGATGGCTTGTGCTATTTCAGCCTCTTCAAAGTCACGTGATAATAACTTATCACGAACCTCAGAAGCTGAGTGTTCGCGCCTGGAGAGCAAACGAACGGCAACGGATTTTGCACTCAACACTTGCCCCTATAACAAAGAAAAGCTCCCAATATACAGGAGCCAGTGTAAGTTTTCTTTAAGCAATTTGCCACTTCAAACATAGGCAGAAATAACAGATTGCCAATAAATAATTATGCTTTTTCTAATACTTCATCAACCGCGCCAAGTTTAGCTTCTTCGTCACTGGTTTTTGGTTGGGTCAGCAATTTATCTCGCAAGGTTTTTTCGATGGTAGCAGCAATGTCAGGATTCTCTTTTAAGAAGACGCGAACCTTCTCCTTACCCTGGCCAATCTTGTCGCCGTTGTAGCTGTACCATGCGCCGGCTTTCTCGATTAGATTATGTTCAACACCCAGGTCGATAAGCTCACCTTCACGGGAAATACCTTCGCCATAGAGAATCTCAAAAAAGGCCAGTTTGAACGGTGGCGCGACTTTGTTTTTAACCACTTTAACCTTGGTCTCATTGCCAACGATCTCATCACCTTTTTTGATGGCACCGATACGGCGGATGTCCAGACGCACCGAGGCATAGAATTTAAGTGCATTACCGCCGGTGGTGGTTTCAGGGCTACCGAACATAACACCAATTTTCATACGAATCTGGTTAATGAAAACAACCAGTGTGTTAGAACGCTTGATGTTACCGGTTAATTTACGTAATGCCTGTGACATCAAACGTGCCTGCAGACCCATGTGTGAATCGCCCATCTCACCTTCAATCTCGGCTTTTGGTGTCAAAGCAGCAACCGAATCAATGACCACGATATCAACTGCACCAGAGCGAACCAGCATGTCTGTAATCTCCAATGCCTGCTCACCCGTATCCGGTTGCGAAACCAGCAGATCGTCTATATTAACGCCAAGCTTGGCCGCATAGAGTGGATCGAGTGCGTGCTCTGCATCGATAAATGCTGCAGTACCACCTGTTTTTTGCATCTCTGCTATGACGTGTAATGTTAGTGTTGTTTTACCTGAAGACTCAGGACCATAGATTTCTACGACACGGCCTTTAGGTAAACCACCTATGCCGAGGGCAATATCAAGATTGATAGAGCCGGTCGATACGGTCTCGATATTAGGTATGGCGCCATTATCGCCCATACGCATGACAGATCCTTTGCCAAATTGACGTTCAATTTGTGATAAAGCGGCAGCAAGTGCCTTCTTACGATTGTCGTCCATTAATAATTCCTCTGAATAATATTTTTTATAATAATTCGGACGATTATCACATAGAATTTTGTACTCAGATAGTCCTTTGTTGCTTAAAACATCAGATTCTATAAAAGAAATTCATGTTTTATATTTGACGCTAGAAACTTGCTGATTTTTTATTATTTTATCCGTCGTGTTTCTCTGTAAAACCATACGCTAACGCGAACATACTGAGCCCAAAAAACAGAATATGCTGTATGGCATTGACACAATATCTAATCTTTTATGTTGACAAAAAACTTATTTTCTATCATTGAATCGCCAACACACTCGAACTATACAAAACTGTATAACACACGAGGTTTCAGTGAGATAAAGCTCCATTCAATGCGAAAAGCTATTGCCGAATTAAAGCAAGCCGCACTAAAAAAACAAACACCCGATTTTATTGCGGTAGAATTTTTTTCTGATTAAGGTAACCATTATGCAGGCGTTAACATCAGTAACCTGAATGTTATGTTATACCGCCTGCAAAAATATTCGACCAAGACTAAAGCTATTGTTCTGGTGGGTAAGAACGAATATAAATACGCGATTAAAATAAATAATATCAATTAGTTATAATATATACTTAAATTACAAGTTACTATAAATAAGATGCGCCATTCATTAACTTGTTAAGCCCTAAAAACATAACGTTCACCTCGAAACCGGTAATAAAATCAATCACAGGCCAGCAACGCCAGCAAACATGTTAACGCTTGTTTGATAGCCTGCTTACGTATCGCTTCACGATCACCGCCAAAATTAAACGATTGCGTTAACAAGGGTTTACCTCGCCTACCCCAACTTAACCACACCAATCCGACCGGCTTGTCAACACTGCCGCCACCTGGGCCGGCGATACCGCTAACACTGACGGCCACATCAGCATCCGTATATGCAAATAGACCATCGGACATCTCATGAACCGTATCACTACTGACGGCACCAAATTCGATTAATGTATCTACTTTCACACCGAGAAAACGTTGTTTTAGCTCATTACTGTAGCAGACCAGCGAACCGATAAACCAGGCTGAGCTACCAGGAACATCGGTAATGATCTTTGCTACCCAGCCACCGGTACAAGATTCTGCTGATACCAGTTTCAGGCCATTATCTATTAAACAGCGTCCCAACCGCTCGGCCAGGTTGTTTAATTCCTGTTCAGTTACAAGTGGTACAGATAGACGCATACACTCTTCCTATTTCCGTAAAAAATAATTACCATACCTTATCGGACACTATGCAAACAAACCAGTAAATCTTGTACACTTAGCACCCATGAGCACCGCCATTGCAAACAACAAAAACACCGTAATCACGCCTCAAGAAACGGTCACGCACACGCCGATGATGCAGCAATATCTTCGCATCAAGGCTGAACACCCTAAAACCTTGTTGTTTTACCGGATGGGCGATTTTTATGAAATGTTTTTTGATGACGCAAAAAAAGCCGCTAGACTTCTCGATATAACCTTAACCGCGCGCGGTCAGTCTGCCGGCAAACCGATTCCRATGGCAGGCATYCCTTATCATGCCGCWGATAATTATCTGGCACGYCTGATAAAACRYGGCGAATCYGTSGCYATYTGCGAACARACMAGTAAACCRGGTGAAGGCAARGGCCCRGTAMAMCGYGAAGTTATGCGYATCGTCACACCCGGTACGRTWACYGAAGAAGCKYTGCTCGATRMRCACAAAGAYAAYCTRYTGGTATGCATTCATTWYCAYRMTRATAGTTACGGWCTKGCKGCGCTGAATATTACSTCYGGTCGTTTYAATRTCTCWGAARTAAAACATAAARCACARCTMTACGCAGAACTTGARCGCTTRCAGGCWGTKGAAATTTTAYTMKCTGAAGATRCACCACTGTWTGAWGAATTWAGTAAYACRYTGARCAMGAAYATCAGTTTAMRWCAGCARCCRCCRTGGTGGTTTGATTTTGAMAGYGCSAACCGYCTGTTRAATWCWCARTTTGGYACAAAAGACCTGTCSGGTTTCGGCTGCAAGGACCTAAACGCCGCCGTGATGGCCGCAGGCTGTTTGCTACAGTATACGCAGGACACACAACGCGCTGCCTTACCTCATATCTCAGGGCTTCATGTAGAAAGTACAGATGATGTGATTGTGTTGGACGCAGCCAGTCGCCGCAATCTTGAGATCGAGATCAACATCTCAGGCGGCACTGAAAACACCCTGGCCTCGGTTATTGACCGCACCACCACCAACATGGGTAGCCGCTGTTTACGCCGTTGGTTACATTCACCGCTACGTAATCATGACCTGCTCAAGCAACGTCATCAGGCGATTGGCGAACTTTTAAATAATCAGCTGACCACAGACATCCAGTTTAGCTTAAATTCTATCGGCGACATCGAACGCATCATGAGCCGTCTTGCCTTGCTGACAGCAAGACCACGTGACCTGGAAACATTAAAAAATTCACTTGCCGTATTACCCGAGTTACAGCGATTATTAGAGCAATGCCATGCGCCCTTGATACAACAGCAGGCAGAAGACATATCGACACATCCGCAAACGGTCGAACTACTCAGCAAAACAATATGTGAAAACCCACCCGTGCTGACACGCGATGGCGGATTTATCGCTACCGGTTACAACAAGGAATTAGATGAACTGCGTACGTTAAGTAAAAATGCCAATGAATTTCTCGAACAGCTGGAAAGCCGTGAACGCGAAGAAACAGGCATAAAGACACTCAAGGTTAACTACAATCGTGTGCATGGCTTTTACATCGAGATCAGCAGACTGCAATCTGATAACGTACCGACACATTACACGCGCAAGCAAACCCTGAAAAGCACTGAACGATTTATTACGGAAGAACTAAAACAGTATGAAGACAAAGTCTTAAGCGCTAAAGAACGTGCGCTAGCATTAGAGAAATCAATATACGAAAACTTGTTACAGCAGTTACAAAAAGATTTACAGGCACTTAAAAACTGCGCCTCAGGTATCGCTGAACTCGATAGCATCTGCTGCCTGACAGAACGTGCACAAACACTGGATTACCATTGCCCACAATTGAGCGACAAGCCCGGCATCAATATCAAACAGGGCCGACATGCCGTCGTCGAACGTGTAGTCACTACATTGCCCAACGGGCATTTCGTTGCTAATGACACGCTATTAAGCGATAACAAACGGATGAACATTATCACTGGCCCCAACATGGGCGGCAAATCAACCTACATGCGGCAAACAGCGCTTATCGTATTACTCGCCTATATCGGCAGTTACGTACCGGCAGAAAGTGCGATTATTGGCCCTATCGATCGCATCTACACCCGCATTGGTGCTTCAGACGACCTTACCAGTGGCCGCTCTACGTTTATGGTGGAGATGACGGAAGCGGCAAACATCCTCAATAATGCCACCGATAACTCACTGGTATTGATGGATGAAATCGGTCGTGGCACCAGCACGTTTGATGGCCTGTCTCTGGCGTGGGCCTGTGCGCATCATCTGAGCACGATAAATAAATCGTATACTTTATTTGCCACGCATTATTTCGAAATTACCGCACTACCCGATGAAATTCGCGGCATTAACAATATCCATATCGATGCCATTGAGCACGGTGACAAAATCGTCTTTCTTCATAGTGTAAAATCAGGCCCCGCCAATCAAAGTTATGGCCTGCAGGTGGCGCAACTCGCCGGTGTTCCTACACAGGTTATTCAGCTGGCTAAAAACAAATTAGTCGAACTGGAAAACCAGGCCGTCAGCAACCATAAGGAATCAGGTCAATTTGAAATGTTCAGCGATCGCCCGCATCCAGTCATTGAAAAACTACAGGAACTTAACATCGACGAACTAAGCCCTAAAGCCGCACTGGATTTACTTTATGCACTAAAAATTGATTCTCAGAATAATTGAAATATCATCTTTCCAAGGCCAAATTTCAATGCTAGTGTAATAACACAGACACCAACATAAACGTACCAACATAAACGGCGACAAAAAAGCGAAATGAAGAACAAGATAAAATTTAGCACCATCGGCGTTATCGCGAAACCGCACGCAGCGTCAGTACAAAAAACACTGCAATCTTTAATCAAATTTTTGATGCGCAGAAACTGCAACATACTTTTAGATGAGCAGATACCGGATGACCTGGTAAACGGTAATATTGAAAAAGCCAACAGAGAAGAAATCGGTAAGCTATGTAACCTGGTTATAGTGGTTGGCGGTGACGGTACTATTTTAAATGCCGCGCGCTCACTGGCACATGAGCAGGTACCATTGCTTGGTATCAATGTAGGCCGCCTGGGCTTCCTTGCCGATATATTACCTGATGATCTTGAAACGTCTCTCGACGAAGTACTTACGGGTTCATACCGTGAAGAACAACGCTTTCTGCTGGAAATGCAGGTGTTACGTGACAACAACATTATATTTGAAAACGAYGCGCTTAATGATGTAGTGGTGCATATACGAAATGTCGCGCGAATGATGGAGTTTGAAATTCAGRTCAATGATGTATTTGTTAACCATCAACGTGCGGACGGAATTGTTATTTCAACCCCTACCGGTTCAACCGCATATTCTTTATCTTCGGGCGGACCAATCCTACACGCTACGCTTGACGCTATCACACTGGTACCTGTATCACCCCATACCTTAAGTAGCCGGCCACTGGTTGTTAACTCCAATTCGAAAATAGATATTTTAGTCTGCGATACCAAAGAAGGTATCGCACAGGCCACATGTGATGGCCACATATCAATAGATTTACAGATTGGTGACCATATAAAAATACAGCGTAAAGCCGATACCATCACTTTACTACATCCAAAACACTACGATTATTTCGAAATCCTTCGAGCAAAACTACACTGGAATAAACAGTTAGCTCAGTAACAGACCTGACCGAATCTATAATCGATCAATCGAAAACATGTTAAAACATTTATATATTAAAAATTTCGCTATCATCGATGAACTCGAATTGGAATTTTCTACAGGTCTGACGGCTCTCACTGGTGAAACTGGCGCTGGCAAATCCATCTTACTGGGTGCACTTAACCTGGTGCTTGGTGACCGCGCTAATATTGACAGCATMAAACAAGATCGTAAGTTTGCCGAGATTGTTGCCGAATTTGAAATCAAGCAACTGGTAAGAGTTTCTAGCTGGTTAGTTGCACAAGAATTAAATGCTGATGAAGAATGTATATTGCGGCGGCGTATAACGAAAGACGGACGCTCACGTGCTTATGTAAACGGTATTCCAGTCAATCTACAGATCATTCGTGAACTGGCAGAAATGCTTATCGATATTCATGGCCAACACGAACATCAATCGATGATGAAAAGTTCGGTGCAAAGGCAATTACTCGACGATTCAGCAAAGCACCCATCATTATTAGAAACCGTCAGTAACCATTATGTAGAATTAAAACTGGTCGAAGACCAGCTGCAACATCTACAAAAGAGCAGCACCGAACAGAATGACCGCCTCGATTTGTTACGTTTCCAAACACAGGAACTGAATACACTGGCACTAGAAAACAAAGAATACCAGTCACTAAATATTCAGCATAAGCGTATGGCAAACGCAGAGAAATTACAGGGCACCGTCAAACAGGCCATTTTCATGTTAAGTGAAGATGAAAACAAAAACGTACAATCCACACTGTCTCACATCATCAGTTCACTCACCGACGTCAGTGATCTCGACAAAAACTTCTCTACTGTTTCCGAAATTTTAAGCGAAGCATTAATCCAGATTGACGAAAGTGTTTCTCAATTACAGGGCTATGGCGAAAACATCGAACTAGATGCATCACAATTAGCAAATATAGAACAACGTATTCAGAGCATCCTTGACCTCGCACGTAAACACCGTGTCGAACCTGAAATGTTGTATGCCTTGCATGAAAAACTTCACAAAGAATTAGATGACATCGATAACGTTGACGAACGACTTGATAAACTACGTATCGAACTGGAAGAACTCAAAGAAAAATACGTACAAGCGTGTAAAAAACTTTCCGCCAGTCGGAAAAAAACAGCAAAAAAATTAAATAAAAAAATTACA
>NVSH01000061.1 GCA_002401185.1 Gammaproteobacteria bacterium
GATCGCACAGAAAAAAGAAACAATAATTCTTGTGTTTTACGGGTAGCATCAGCAGCTGGCTCWGTACTTTTTACAGGCGATATTGAAGAAAGGGCAGAGCGTAGACTATTGAGCCATGATGCAGCTGGTCTTGCGTCTGATATCATCATCGTACCTCATCATGGTAGTAAAACGTCCTCGAGTACAGCTTTCATCCAGGCAGTTAACCCTGCGTTATCATTGTTTTCAGTTGGTTATAAAAATAGGTACCATCTACCTAATAATAAAATACTGGCACGTTATCTGTCGCAAAAAATCCCTGTTATACGAACAGATGAAAACGGTGCTGTAACGGTGAGAATGCTGATTAATAAACCTTTTATTGTGAGTAACCAGCGTCAGGAAGCTAAAAAATATTGGCATCATATCGTAAATTAAGCCGCTATTGATACTATTGGCTTTGAGATAAATAAAGTAAGATATGCCGTGCGACAAAAGGTAAAAGTAATTTTTACCTTTAGGGCACCTCTATTAATTGCTTGTGCCCTCTGGCTTTAGCCCCGGCTCAGAATCAAGGCGCACTTTTGAAGCCATGCTCATTGCATATCAAGAAAGTGCAACGCTGAGTTTGAGTCTGGACTAAAGCCCCGTAGGGCACGACCTGAAGCATGCATCTGCCGCGTTGTGAACCTAGAGAATGTGGAAACCATTCTGCTGCGGCTCACGCCTTGCCCAAATAGACATATAGGCATGCTTCATGTCATGCAGAGGACATAAGCAATTAATAGAGGTGCCCTTAAGATTATTCATGACTATTTTTTCGTATAGCATTGGCGAATTTAATCACATAGCGTATCCTTCGCCCTTTGAACAAGGTTAATAAAGCGAAGTGTTAGAGAAGCTCACATGTTAATAGATTATGCAGCCATCCTGGTCGGTTTTGTTTTACTCATATGGAGTGCCGAGCGGTTCATCGTCGGTGCCTCCGCAACGGCGCGTAACTTTGATGTGCCACCACTGATTATCGGCCTTACCATTGTTGGCTTTGGTACCTCCGCACCGGAAATGATGGTTGCGGGTTTTGCCGCCTATGATGGCAGCCCAGCGATGGCTATCGGTAACGCGCTAGGTTCAAACATAACAAACATTACACTGGTTCTCGGTGTGGCCGCTCTCATCTCACCTTTGAATGTACATTCTCGTATCATCAAAAAAGAACTACCCATCTTGTTGTTCGCCACACTGATGGCTTTGGCCTTATTACGCGATATGACGCTGGATCGACTGGACGGCTTCATTCTACTTAGCCTCCTGTTTCTGCTGATGTGGTGGGTCACACGCGCAGGCATACGTAGTAAGTCTGAGAATGAACTAACCAATGAAATCATCGAAGAACTACCTGATAACATGCCAACGTCGCACGCCTTATTCTGGCTGATAGCCGGCCTGGTGTTGCTGACCATCAGTTCCAAAATTCTAGTCTGGGGCGCTGTCAATATTGCGACTGATTTAGGCATCAGTGAATTAATCATCGGCTTAACCATCATCGCTATCGGCACCAGTCTACCTGAACTGGCCACCTCGATTTCCGGCGCCCTAAAAAAAGAACACGATATCGTTATCGGCAACATTGTTGGCTCCAACCTGTTCAACACGCTGGGGGTGCTGGCCTTACCGGGCTTAATCCACCCCGCCAAGCTAGCTGAAGGCGTTCTCGAAAGAGACCTCCCCATCGTGTTGATACTCACCATCTTACTGCTCGTTATGGCTTATGGCTTTAAAAACGACGGCAAAATAAATAAACTGGAAGGCGGTTTATTATTTAGCGCTTTCATCGGTTACCAATTACTGTTAATTTTCAGCTTATAAAACACCATTACTGCATACCATGTCATCAACCAATAAAGTAGACTTTAAACAACTAGGGCAGGAAGTCATCAAAATCGAGCTTGCCGAGATCAGCGCACTGCAAACGCGACTCGATGAATCGTTTGCCCGTGCCTGTGAACTGTTACTCAGCTGCAATGGTCGTATTGTTGTAACCGGCATGGGTAAATCTGGCCATATCGGTGGCAAAATTGCGGCCACACTCGCCAGTACAGGTAGCCCGGCTTTTTTTGTCCACCCCGGTGAAGCCAGTCACGGCGACCTTGGCATGATTACCAAAAACGATATCGTTATCGCCTTATCCAATTCTGGCAACACGGCAGAAATAGCGACCATTATCCCTATTTTAAAACGCTTTGGCGTACCACTCATCAGCATGACCGGCGACAAAAATTCCATCCTGGCGACCGCCGCTGATATCAATCTCGATGTCAGCGTCAGCAAAGAAGCCTGCCCACACGACCTCGCTCCTACCTCCAGCACGACCGTTGCACTCGTTATGGGTGACGCACTTGCCGTTGCGCTGCTCCAGGCCAGAGGGTTCACCGCAGAAGATTTTGCGCTGTCACATCCTGGTGGCAGTTTAGGCAAGCGATTATTACTGCATGTCACTGACATCATGCACACCGAAGATCGAATCCCAAGCGTTCACGAATCTGCAACCGTTTCTGAAGCATTACTGGAGATGAGCCGTAAAGGTTTAGGTCTAACCGCTATCGTCGATAACAAAAATAAAGTACTCGGTATCTATACCGACGGTGATTTACGCCGCTCTTTAGATAAAAACATCGACGTACATAAAGCAAAGATTAGCGAAGTAATGACCAAAAATTGCCGCACCACCAGCGCCGACGAACTGGCAGCAAGTATCGTAAAAATAATGGACGACCACGGCATCAACGGTTTTTTAGTTACCGACGAAAGCAATACATTAATCGGCGCTTTTAACATACACGATATACTGCGTGCCGGTATCATGTAAACAATGATAATAACCAGACCATTACGCAAGTAGTCAAAGCACTTTGATTACACAACCTCAACTACCCACGAAATTAATTATGGACATTATAGAAAAAGCAAAAAATATCGAACTGGTGATCTTTGATATAGATGGCGTGATGACGGATGGCGGTCTCTTTTTCGACAACAACGGTGGTGAGTACAAAGCGTTTAATTCTCTCGACGGACACGGCCTGCGCATGCTTCAGGAATGTGGCGTACAAGTTGCCATTATTACCGGGCGTAAATCTGAACTTGTAAAACACCGAATGAACGACCTGGGCATCAGCATCATATATCAGGGTTACCGTGACAAAGCACCTGCTTTCGAAGCCTTGCTCAAAGAAGTTAAGCTCAACAAAGACCAAATTACGTACGTCGGTGATGACGTCATTGATTTACCTATTATGTCGCAACTTGATTTTGCTATCGCCGTACAAAATGCGCACCCATTCGTCAAACAACATGCACACTGGATTACCGACCGCAGTGGCGGCCATGGCGCTKTCCGTGATGTCTGTGAATTTATCCTCGAAGCCAAAGGCCTACTCGATGAAAAACTGCACTCGTACCTTTATTCACAATAGTCACTTAACCCTTCATAGTCTATTAGCCCCATGAAACGACTCATCAGTTTCAGTCTGTTTATTGTCGTTGCCATCATCGCATGGTGGTCTACCACGAAAGACCTGGATGACGGCCGTCACTTACAACCATTTTCTGACAAACCTTACATAGAAGTATTTATGAATGAGTTTGAATTAACAGCCATGAACGAAAACGGCATACCTGGCTACACCWTGCGGGGTTCGCAACTCATAAAATTCAACGATACCGACGACACGGTCATTCGACACCCTGTTATTCACCTTTTACAAAAACACAGGCGCTGGACCATCACTGCTGAAAGCGCCGTTCTCAACAACACCAATCAAACCATCCAGCTAAACAACAATGTGGTCATGCAGCAAAACAATACGGAACTTGCCTCGACCATTCGCACTCAGAGTTTATTAATACATACAAAAAAACAGATTGCACAAACCGACGCGACCGTAAAAATAACGCGAGGACAATCACAAATTCAATCGACAGGCATGCTGTACAACAACCTGACAAGTGAGCTCAACCTGCATTCAAATGTTAGCGGTTCCTATCTACCTGATGAGTAAACAATTCAACAACAAAAAAGCACACTGCAGCACCCTGTCGGCAACGCTTTTTCTTGGTCTTTTCTATACTTTCGCCACCGATGCAATGGCCGCAGACCTGGCCGAAAAAATATTTATTACCGCGGACCATATGCAGATGAACATCATTTCTGGCAACAGCGTCTACACTGGGAATGTCAAAATCTCACAGGGTGCATTAATATTAACCGGCGACAAAGTAATACTGGAAAGTAAAAAAGAAGAATTCGAAGAATTAACCGTCATGGGCAACCCCGCACGATACAACCRCGTCTTCGCGAACGGCGAAAACGTAAAAGCAGAAAGTGAGCACATGGTATATACCGCAAGTAAAAATGAATTAATACTAACAATCAATGCACGACTGGAGCAATCTGAGCACAAACTAAGTAGCCAAAAAATAATCTATGACACTTTAAAACAAACCATCATTGCAGGTACTGGCAGCACAGACAAACCCCAACGCGTCAATATCGTTCTAACCCCTAAAAAACCGCCTACGGATAAACCACAACCTTAATCATGTCTATCTTACGTGCAACCAACCTGGTAAAAAGTTACAAATCACGAACAGTGGTAAACGATGTTTCCTTTGATGTACGCAGTGGCGAAGTGGTCGGTCTGCTCGGCCCAAACGGCGCAGGCAAAACCACCAGTTTTTACATGGTCGTAGGACTGGTTTTAGCTGACCAGGGCACAATACATCTTGACGACATCAATATCACACAACTTCCGATGCATGCGCGCGCGCAACAAGGTATTGGCTATCTGCCACAAGAAGCATCCGTATTTAGAAAGTTAAGCGTAGAAAAAAATATTTTAGCGGTACTCGAAGCTAAAAAAGGGTTTAGCAAGAAACAACGCCAGGAAAAACTGAACGCACTCATCGATGACCTTCAGATTGACCATATACGTTACAATGACGGCATTAGCCTTTCAGGTGGCGAACGCCGCCGCGTAGAAATCGCCAGAGCCCTCGCCTGTGAACCTGCATTTATACTACTCGACGAGCCTTTCGCTGGCGTCGACCCGATCTCCGTGATAGAGATTCAGAAAATTGTCAAACATTTAACCGACCGCGACATTGGTGTACTCATTACCGACCATAATGTCAGAGAAACACTGGGAATCTGTCACCGAGCTTACATCCTCAGCGCGGGTGAAATTATCGCACAGGGGCATCCTGATGAAATTCTTTCTAATGAACAAGTACGAGAAGTCTATCTAGGTCGAGATTTTCGACTATAACTATACATAAAAATAACGATTAAATAATATTGACGACAATAGATAAGCAATACTTCTACTTTGGAGACACAAACGACATATAATTAGTCTTATGCGCTGCACCTCATTTCTGATTACTCACCCAAGTCTCATTGACGTACAGCCTGAAAGTCGACGAAATTGTCATAGTTAAAGATACATATGTAACCTACACTCCAGCTAAAACTTGGCCAACACCTGACAATGACGCCACAGCTACAACAGGCCATCCGTCTGTTACAGCTCTCAACACTTGAACTACAAAGCGAAGTCCAGCAAGTTTTAGAAGAAAACCCGCTGTTAGAACAAGACGAAGAAATTTACGAAACTACCGTCGTCGTAGAAAATGAAAAACAGCAGGCCATCGACGCAAACATCGACTCCAGCATTAAAAACGCTGCTGAAAACGCTGCTGAAAACGAAGACCCGCATCTTGATCTGGAAAACAAACAGGAGATGCCGGATGAGTTAGCCGTCGACTCAAACTGGGAAGATACCTACGACATCACTACCGCTACCGCACCGAGTAGCCAATCGAACGGTGAGACCAGCAACGATTTTCTGGAAAACCAGAGCATCGAAGGCAACACGCTCAGCGAGCATTTGATTTGGCAATTAAAAAACTCACAATTTAGTGACAATGACCTGATAATCGCCATCGCCGTTATCGATGCTGTCAACGATGACGGCTACCTGACCGAAACCGTGGAAGAAATATTTGACGGTTTAAAAAATGAGCTCGACATCGAGATGGACGAAGTCGAAGCAGTATTACACCGTGTACAACGCTTCGACCCGGTGGGTATTGCAGCACGCAACCTCAGAGAATGTTTGTTACTGCAACTGGAACCCCTTGACCCTCAAACACCACGCCTGGCCGATGTTAAAAACATCATTGAAAACCACCTGGACTTASTGGGAGCACATGATTATGCGCGTTTACAGAAAAAGACGCGACGCAATGAAGAGCAATTGCAGGAACTCATCTTATTTATCCTGACCCTCAATCCCAAACCCGGCGCCAGCATCTCAAAAAATAATGCACAGTATGTCATTCCGGATATTTTTGTACGAAAAATCAAGGGTCAATGGCGGGTCAGCCTAAACCCGGAAGCCTCACCCAAAATAAAAATCAATACCATCTATGAAAACCACTTAAAAAATGCGGGCAGAGGCAAAGACACCAGTTACATGCGTAACAGCTTACAAGAGGCACGTTGGTTCTTAAAAAGCTTACAAAGTCGCAGCGATACGTTACAACGCGTCGGCAACGCCATCGTCAAACGACAGCGATTATTTCTTGATTACGGCGATGAAGGCATGAAACCGATGATTTTGCGTGATATAGCCGAAGAACTGGAAATGCACGAATCCACTATTTCTCGCGTGACCACCAATAAATACATGCATACACCTCGTGGMRTATTYGARYTYAARTWCTTTTTYTCCAGCCATGTCACCACCGCAGACGGTGGCGAGTGCTCCGCTACCGCCATCCGATCAATGGTAAAAAAACTTATCGAAAGCGAAAACCCTAAAAAACCTATGAGTGACAACAAAATTTCTTTATTATTAGTGAAAGAAGGTATTAATATTGCACGTCGAACTGTGGCAAAATACAGGGAGTCAATGTTGATACCACCATCAAATGAACGCAAACGCCTAGCGTAGGAAACAACATAGACGTATTCAACAACCGTGGAGAAATGCCCATGCAAATAGAACTGACAGGTCATCATATCGAAATAACGGATTCTTTAAGAGATTTCGTAAATGAAAAAATGGCACGACTGGAACGCCACTTCGATAAAGTCAACAATACGCACGTAATACTCACCGTCGAAGGTGACAGACACAAAGCAGAAGCCACTGTTCACATGAGCGGCCATGATGTTTTTGCTGATTGCACTGAAGCTGACATGTACGTTGCAATAGACGGTCTAATGAACAAATTAGACCGTCAGGTAAAAAAACACAAAGAAAAAATCACCAACCATCTGCACAATAAAAACAATAACAATTACAGCCTGGATGATGCCAAACTCCAGGACTGAACCAAGTTTTTCCTGCGAACAACAGCATTCGAGATAACGCCACTGGCCATTCGACAATTATGAAATTTGATACATTGATTAGCTCGGATGCTGTTATTAGCAGTCCTGAAATAAAAAGTAAAAAACGTGCCTTAGAGCTTCTGGCCGAACATTTGGCGACTGAAGCTCTGCAGGCGAGCCCTGTAGCTGATAACAACGACGCAGATACCATCGACTCGCTTAAGATTTTCCAACTACTGGTCGAAAGAGAGAAACTAGGCTCAACCTGCATGGGACACGGCGTTGCATTACCACACACCCGTACAAACCTGACCGACCGAGCTATCGGCGCTTTTCTCAAACTCGACAAAGGCATCGACTTTGACGGGCCCGACGACCAACCAACTGACCTGATTTTCGCCCTGATGGTACCCGAAGACTATACCGATGAGCACTTGCAAATCTTGGCAAATTTAGCGTCACTTTTTAATGACAAGAAGTTTTGCACTAAAATTAGAAACATGAACGACAATCAAGACATACATAACCACTTCATCCATTGGCAACCAGCAGAACCTACGTCGCCAACCTAGCCATTGCCGATATCGTCTTAACCACTACAACAAACGCAAATCGGTTACAAGCCGACTACTTATCGGCACCTAAAATACCAGCACCAGGGCATTGGTTTATAAACTAACTTGTTGTATGCTAAAAATCATGATGCAATAAAGTCGGTTCTTCAAACCTGCCAAATCTTATGATAAATAATCAGGGACATCTGGAATGAAAGAGATTCTTTCTGCACAAGCCATCATCGTTAATCTTGCCAGTAAGATTAAATTAAAATGGGTAGCCGGCGATGAAGACCCCAAACGACCTCTACACGAAGTGGATGTCAACGACCACGCAACCTTGATAGGCCATCTTAACCTCATCCATAACAACATCATTCAAGTTATCGGCAAAACAGAATGTGACTACCTGGAATCACTGGATGAAGATTTTCGAAATAGTATGTTAACGCAACTGTTCACCAACAAAACCGTCGCAATCATCCTGTCAGAAAATTTACCAGTACCCGACACACTCTGTGATTATGCAAACAAATATAACGTCCCGGTATTAAGCTGCAAAGCTGACAGTAACGATGTTATCGACACCGCCCGCTACTACCTGCACAAACTATACTCTCATAAAGAAATAATCCATGGTGTGTTCATGGAAGTATTAGGAACAGGTGCTTTAATCACCGGTGAAAGTCGCGTGGGTAAAAGCGAGCTGGCTCTCGAACTCATCTCACGTGGCCATCGATTAATTGCAGATGATGCCCCCGAATTCACCCAGATTGGTCCAGATAAACTGGATGGCCGCAGTCCTAGCCTGTTACAGGGATTCATGGAAGTGCGCGGCCTAGGTGTATTGAATATCCGCGAAATGTACGGCGACAATGCAATCAAAATAAGTAAAACCCTGCGTCTCATCATCCATATGGAAAAAATGAATACCAAAAACCAGAATGATTTTGACCGTCTAAAAGGTCAAACCAAAGTTCAACAAATACTGGGCGTATCCATACCTGTCACCATGATTCCTGTCGCATCAGGACGTAGCCTTGGCGTCATCGTAGAAGCGGCCGTACGTAACTATATACTTCGCCACAATGGTTTCGATGCTAGTGAGCAGCTCATCGAACGACAACAACAGGCCATAAAAAATAACCAATAACCCATTAAGAGACGCTTTAAAAACTCAAACCATGAAACTAGTTATTATCAGTGGACTATCCGGCTCGGGTAAAACCGTGGCATTACACACGCTCGAAGATGAAGATTATTATTGTGTCGACAACTTACCAATAGGTCTGCTTCCCCAGTTCATTGACCGCATCTTAAGCCGACCCGTGCAACTGTATGATCACATAGCTATAGGTATTGATGCCCGCAGTGATGCTGAAGACCTGCGAGATTTCGACACTATTCTCGAATGGATAAAAAATCGCGACAGCAAAACATCCATCGAATTAGAAATCATTTACCTACAGGCGAATCTCGACACGCTCATAAAACGCTTTAGCGATACCCGACGCAAACATCCACTGACCAAAAAA
Source organism: Gammaproteobacteria bacterium (assembly GCA_002401185.1). Lineage (GTDB taxonomy): Bacteria > Pseudomonadota > Gammaproteobacteria > SZUA-229 > SZUA-229. The sequence continues at coordinate 9,468 of NVSH01000061.1, forward strand.
GGCTTACCCCTATCAGAAGCTATCGAGGTAGAACGTAGTTTATTGCAAGGCGTTGCAACCAATGCCAACTTATATATCGATACCACAAAGACCAACATCCACGAGCTCAGAAACCTCATTAAAGAACGTATCGTCAAACGCGAACAGAGCAAACTCTCACTGCTATTTCACTCTTTTGGATTTAAAAATGGCGCACCTATTGATTCGGACTTTGTATTCGATGTGCGCTGTTTACCTAATCCACACTGGGAACCAAATCTGCGTGCATTGACCGGGCAGGATGCCGAAGTTATCGCCTTCCTGCAAGACCAGAAAGATGTACGTGAAATGCTGGATCATATAAAAAATTACCTGGCTTTTGTCATCCCAAAATTCATGGCACAAAACCGATATTACATCACCGTATCAATCGGTTGTACGGGCGGACAACACCGATCGGTTTTCATTGCTGAAACACTGCACAATGAATTTAGAGACGATATTGAAAATGTCTCTATCCATCACCGTGAACTAAACAAATAACCCTACAATTGGAGAAAACTCCACAAGAAAAACAAATTAAATTAAGGACCGCAAAAAACACTATTCCAGCAGGAACTATAGCACCTGCAGTATTGTTATCTGGGGTTGATGCTTCGGTGGCTTTAAGTGCCTCGAGTAATCCAACTCCAATATTATTGAGGATTGTAGATTTGGGAGTATTGCCACGC
>NVSH01000062.1 GCA_002401185.1 Gammaproteobacteria bacterium
AGATAATGGTTTTTGCATACTTAACTCACTTTGATAATTGTTGAAGTAACTTCACGACACCTAATGACAAACACCGCAGCCACAAAAAAGGCCCGCTTTAAACAGCGTGTAAATCTTGCCCGAACATTTCCGGGGTCACTAACACAACGCCACCGGGGCTAACATCAAATCTTTTAGCATCCTCTTCTTTATCTTTGCCGATTACTGTGCCTTCAGGTATCACCGTACCTTTATCTATCACACATTGACTTAATTGACAATTTCGCCCGATAGTTACGTCAGGCAAAATAACGCTATCTTCGACTGTGGTATAAGAATGTACACGCACATTAGAAAACAGTACCGACCTACATACGCTAGCGCCAGTAATAAGGCAACCACCAGAAATTAACGAGTCGGTTGCCATGCCTCGACGGTCGTCATCATCAAAAGCAAATTTAGCTGGCGCAAGCTGTTCCTGGTAAGTCCAGATAGGCCAGCTATTATCATACATATTCAGCTCAGGTTCGAGGGTAGCCAAGTTCAGATTAGCTTCCCAGAAAGCATCAATGGTCCCGACATCCTTCCAGTAATCGGGGGCGCCGGTGTTGGCGACAACAAACGGAAAGGCAAAAGCATTGGCGTTTTCGATAGCATCAGGAATAAGATCGTGACCAAAATCGTGCGTAGAATTTTCGTCCTTGGCATCAGCAACCAGCGTATCGCGAAGGTACTTGGCGGTGAACACATAGATACCCATCGATGCCAGCGCCATAGAGTCGTCACCCGGCATCGGTTTTGGGTTCTCAGGTTTCTCGGCAAACTCGACGATACGGTTTTCATCATCAATCGCCATCACACCGAATTCTGTCGCTTCTTTCATGGTGACGGGAATACAACCGACCGTAATGTCAGCACCTTTTTTAACGTGCGCAGCGATCATCTTGCCGTAATCCATCTTGTAGATATGGTCACCGGCCAGAATCACGAGATATTCTGGTCCGTGAAATCGCAGGATATCGAGATTCTGATAAACCGCATCAGCCGTACCTTCGTACCAACCTTCACCAACACGCTGCTGCGCTGGCAGCACTTCTAAAAACTCACCGAACTGACCTGAAAGAAAACTCCAACCACGTTGCAGATGACGTTGTAACGAATGTGATTTGTATTGCGTTAATACGGAGATACGACGGATGCCGGAATTAATGCAGTTAGAAAGCGGAAAGTCGATAATTCGAAACTTGCCACCAAAGGGCACCGAAGGTTTCGTTCGCCATTCTGTTAATGCTTTTAGTCTCGACCCTTTACCACCGGCTAATACTATGGCTACCGTATTAGCGGTGAGTTGACTAATATTTCGTTCAGCTGGCCTGTTTGGCATAAGTTACTCCCGAAGATGGCTCAAACCCCGAAGGGAATTGAAAGATTATCTGATTAAATAACGGTGCATAGTGTACACTATCCGGCGCTACACTTTTTAACTTTTAAAATGAGTTGAGAATTCTATGTCAAACCAGATACAAAAAACAATCCCTTTCGAAGGACAACGCCCCGGCACTTCCGGGTTACGCAAAAAAGTCAAAGTATTTCAACAAGCGCATTACCTGGAAAATTTTGTGCAGTCCGTATTCGACGCCATAGGTGACTTCTCCGGCAGCACATTAGTGGTTGGCGGTGACGGCCGTTTTTATAACCGCGAAGCCACTCAAATTATCTTAAAAATGGCAGCGGCTAATGGTTTTGCCAAAGTACTGGTCGGCCAGGGTGGCATACTCTCTACACCTGCAGCGTCCTGCATCATTAGAAAATACAAAGCCTATGGCGGCCTAATTCTTTCCGCCAGTCACAACCCCGCCGGCCCTGATGAAGATTTTGGCATCAAATACAATATAAGCAATGGCGGTCCAGCACCTGAAGCCGTAACCGAAGCTATTTTTTCGGGTACAGAAACAATCAGCGAATACAAAATTCTCGATGCGTCCGATATATCGCTGGACGACATCGGCACGCAACAACTCGGCGACATGTCAGTCGAGGTAATAAACCCCGTTACTGACTATGCAGAGCTCATGCAATCTTTGTTTGACTTTGATGCCATACGCACATTACTAAGCAGTGACTTTCGCATGGCCTTTGATGCCATGCATGCGGTCACCGGACCCTACGCCAAAGTCGTGTTCGAAGATATGCTAGGCGTGCCTGCCGACAACAATATTAATTGTGAAGCCAAAGAAGATTTTGGCGGTGGTCACCCTGACCCAAATTTAACCTATGCCAAAGAATTAGTCGACATCATGTACGGCGACAATGCCCCTGATTTTGGTGCAGCGTCAGACGGTGACGGCGACCGCAACATGATTCTGGGCAAGCACTTTTTTGTCACCCCAAGTGACTCGCTCGCCATCATGGCCGCCAACGCAACCCTGGTCCCCGGTTACGCCGACGGCATCGCTGGCGTGGCTCGTTCAATGCCGACCAGCGCCGCTGTAGACCATGTCGCTAAAAAACTCGGTATCGATTGTTATGAGACACCAACCGGCTGGAAGTTTTTCGGCAACTTGATGGACGCTGGCAAAGTTACCCTCTGTGGTGAAGAATCCTTCGGTACAGGCTCTGACCATGTACGTGAAAAAGACGGCCTTTGGGCCGTGCTTTTCTGGCTGAACATCCTTGCTGTACGTAAACAATCCGTGGCACAGATCGTCACCGAACACTGGGCAGAATTTGGTCGCAGTTATTATACGCGACATGATTATGAAGCGGTCGATACTGGACCTGCCAATGCCATGATGGATGACTTGCGTTCGCGTTACGACAAATTGGCAGGCGCTAATTTTGCTGGCCGTAGCATCAAGGTGTGTGATGATTTCGCCTATACCGATCCGGTTGATCAGAGTGTCAGCACAGGACAGGGTATGCGGATTTTATTCGAAGACGGCGCACGCATTATCTTTCGTCTTTCTGGCACAGGCACCGAGGGCGCGACGATACGTATTTACATCGAGTCGTACGAGAGTGACACTGCAAAACAAGGCATGGATGCGCAGGATGCGCTAAGAGATCTAATCGGCATAGCCACTGACATTTCCCATTTGACCCAATACACCGGCCGCTACAAACCAACCGTAATCACTTAATAGACAACGACATTAGCGCCAAGATAAACACCTAAACATACAGAGATGATATGAAAAAAATACCCGACAATGCCTACGAGATAATCGAAGCCAGAAGTCATGATCCGTTTAATTATCTGGGTCGCCATGAAGGCGTCAAAGGCAAAGGTGTAGTTATTCGTGCATTTAGATCACAGGCTGAAAAAATGTGGTTATTGGCAGACGATAAACGCGCCAAAACCATGCCTCGTATCGAAGGCACCGATCTGTTTGAAATCCAGTTACCACAGGGCTCTTTTGAAACTTCGTACCGCTTTCGTATCGAGAACCACGAGGGTCACACCTGGGAAGAAGATGATGCCTATCGTTTTCCGCCAATACTGGGTGAGATCGATCTGCATCTGATCGCTGAAGGTAATCACTTCGAGAAATATAAAATATTAGGCGCACATATTCGCGAGATAGACGGTGTCAGCGGTGTCGGTTTTGCAGTATGGGCCCCCTCAGCAGATCGTGTCAGTGTGGTCGGCAACTTTAACCACTGGGATGGACGCGAACACCAAATGCGCTCACGTGGCTCATCTGGAATATGGGAGATATTCATTCCTGCCTTATGCGAAGACGAAGTCTACAAATTTGAGATTCGCGCCAAAAACGGTGACGTCTTTGAGAAAATTGACCCCTACGCACAACAAATGGAACTACGCCCGAAAACCGCCTGCGTAGTACATAACCCCAAAGAATATAAATGGCAAGATGCTAAATGGATGAAACAACGTCCAGAAACACAGGCACTGAACCAACCGATGAGCATCTACGAGGTTCAACTCGGCTCATGGCGACTTGCTGGCATGAGTGATAATGGCCAACCTGAGTTTCTCAGTTACCGCGAAATGGCTCACCAACTGGTGGAATATTGCACATGGATAGGTTACACCCATATCGAATTGATGCCAATAACGGAATACCCGTTTGATGGTTCCTGGGGTTACCAGACCGTAGGTTACTTCGCACCGACAAGCCGGTTTGGAACACCTGATGAATTCCGTTATTTCGTTGACCACTGCCATCAAAATGGCATCGGCGTATTTCTCGACTGGGTACCCGCTCATTTCCCGAAAGACGCGCATGGCCTGGCACGTTTTGACGGCACGCCGCTGTTCGAGCATGAAGACCCTCAACTCGGTGAACACAAAGACTGGGGCACTTACATATTTAATTTTGGACGCAATGAAGTCCGCAACTTCCTCATCGCCTCGGCATTATTCTGGCTAGATGAATACCACATCGATGGCTTGCGTGTCGACGCAGTAGCGTCCATGTTGTACCTGGATTATTCACGCGAAGAAGGCGAATGGACACCCAATAAATACGGTGGTCGTGAGAATCTCGAAGCGGTCGAATTTTTAAAACAGTTCAACACATTGGTACATGAACGTCATCCTGGCGCTGTCACCATGGCAGAAGAATCTACCTCCTGGCCGATGGTGAGTCGCCCGATTTATCTCGGCGGCCTGGGATTCACCATGAAATGGAACATGGGCTGGATGAATGACACCTTGAAATATTTCGAGAACGAACCTGTACATCGCAGTTTTCATCAGGGCGAACTCACCTTCTCGATGGTGTACGCACATACGGAAAACTTTATCCTGCCCTTCTCACATGACGAAGTCGTTCACGGAAAAGGCTCCATGACGACCAAGATGCCCGGCGATGACTGGCAGAAATTTGCCAACTTGCGACTGCTGTACGGATACATGTATACCCACCCCGGAAAAAAACTGCAATTCATGGGTATCGAGTTTGGTCAATGGACAGAGTGGAATCACAACGAATCGCTGTCATGGGATCAGGCGAATTTTATGCCACACCGTGGCCTGCAACTGATGATGCGCGACATGAACCACCTGTATCGCGACGTACCTGCATTGTATGAAATCGACTTTGACGCAGAAGGCTTCGAATGGATTGATTGCGATGATGCCGCCAACTCAATCATCAGCTACCTTCGTCGTGACTTGCATGGTGGCTTTGTCATCGTGGTATTAAACCTCACGCCGGTGGTTAGGGAAGATTATCGCCTAGGTGTACCTGAGCAGGGTGTTTATAATGAGATAATGAACACGGATGCTGAAACGTATGGCGGCGGCAATGTTATTAACCCGAACGGTATCAACAGTGAAGTCAAAGCATGGATGAACAAAGAGCATTCCATTACGTTAAGACTACCACCGCTTGGCTGTATTATTCTGCGCAAAAATAAATAAGCACTCTTTCAATGCCATTCTCTGTTGCAAATGCTGTTGACAGGGTATGGTTAAAATTGACAAAAACTTTCTCTTTGGATAGGATTCGCGCCACTTAAGGAACCTCTGAAAAAGTGCCTCCCTATATTTCCTGTACGATCGACATCAATACGAATTACGATCGTCTATTGACTCAATACGACAAGAACCGCTATGACTAAACACGTTACAAATAAAAACGATATTCGAAATACACCCGACTTAAGCACGTCGACTGATGGCATTATAAAAGGCATTCAGCGCCACTACGGGCGTACCCTTGGGGTCTATAACCCAACGGCTTCAAACCATTATAAATATAAAGCATTGGCTTATACCATTCGTGATTTTTTAATGCAGGACTGGCATGCCGCCAGAAAAGCCGAATATCAACATGGCGGAAAACGCGCCTATTATCTGTCTTTAGAGTTTCTCATGGGTCGCGCACTGGGTAATGCGATTCTTAATCTGGGTTTTGACGAGCAAACCACAGAGGCCTTACATGCAATGGGGCTGGATTTTGAAGAATTAGTTGATGAAGAATACGACGCAGGCCTGGGTAACGGTGGCCTTGGTCGCCTGGCGGCCTGTTTTGTAGACAGTTGTGCCACGTTAAAATTACCCGTAACCGGTTACGGCATCCGTTACGAATACGGTATGTTCCGCCAGCATATCGAGAATGGACACCAGGTAGAAGAACCTGATCACTGGTTGCGCGACGGTAACGCCTGGGAAATCGAACGACCCGAATACACACAACGCATTCACTTTGGTGGCCGTGTCGAAAAATATCATGACGCCAAGGGCATTACACACCATCGCTGGGTAGACACCAATGATGTCTTAGCCGTACCTTATGACGTTCCTATTCCAGGGTATAAAAACCGTCATATCAACACCTTACGCCTGTGGAGTTCTGCTGCAACCGATGAGTTTGACCTCGGTGAATTTAATGCTGGAAGCTACCCTGAATCGGTAGCTGCCAAAAATGACGCAGAAAAAATCTCCATGGTATTGTATCCAAACGATTCCAGCGAAAACGGTAAAGAACTACGATTGCGCCAACAATATTTTCTTGCCTCCGCCAGCATCAAAGACGTATTACGTCAATGGGTAGAGCGTAACGGCAACGACTTCAGCCAGTTTGCCGAAAAGAACGTTTTCCAGTTAAACGATACACACCCAACAGTCTCCGTTGCTGAATTAATGCGAATATTCATGGACGAATATCACATGACATGGGACGATGCTTGGAGCATTACCACGAAAGTTTTAGCCTACACAAACCACACCTTATTACCTGAAGCCTTAGAACGCTGGCCGGTGCATCTGTTTGGCCGCTTACTACCACGCCTTCTCGATATCATCTATAAAATCAATGAAAACTTCCTGCTGCAAGTGGCTAAAAAATGGCCTGGCGATATGGACAAGCTACGTCAGATGTCAATCATTGAAGAAGGCGAGATGCAACAAGTACGCATGGCCTATCTGGCCATCGTCGGTAGCTTCTCTGTTAATGGTGTAGCGCRATTACACTCAGACCTTTTAATTGAAGGTTTGTTTGCCGATTTCTATGCACTGTGGCCTGAAAAATTTAACAATAAAACCAATGGTGTCACACAACGCCGATGGATGGCCTGGTGCAACAAACCGATGTCTGCACTGATCAGTGAAACGATCGGCGATAGCTGGATCACTAAGCTGGAAGATTTACGTGGACTGGTGACTTATGCTGACGACAAAACATTCCAGAAAAAATGGGCTTCTTGTAAAACCCAAAATAAACAACGTTTAGCAAAAGTTGTCGAAGAAGAATGTGGCGTTATTTTTCCAACCGAAGCCATGTTCGACATTCAGGTTAAACGTATTCATGAATACAAACGTCAGTTACTGAATGTGCTTCACGTCATTCACCTCTATGATCGAATCAAACGTGGTGATACTAAAAACTGGACACCACGCTGCGTATTAATCGGTGGCAAAGCGGCGCCTGGTTATTACATGGCGAAACTTATTATCAAACTGGTTAACAATGTCGGTGACATTATCAACAATGACCCGGATGTCGGCGACAAACTTAAACTGGTATTCTTTCCGAACTACCGTGTCTCTGCCATGGAAATAATCTGTCCTGCAGCCGATCTATCAGAACAAATTTCTACCGCCGGCAAAGAAGCTTCCGGCACAGGCAACATGAAATTTATGATGAATGGCGCGTTGACCATCGGCACGCTGGATGGTGCTAACATCGAGATCCGCGAAGAAGTCGGCGAAGAAAATTTCTTCCTGTTCGGTTTAGATGCAAAGCAGGTTGAATCAGCGCGCGGTAACTACGACCCTAACGCTATCATCGCAGCTGATAACAATTTTACACGTGTAATGGAGCTATTAGAAAATGGCCACTTCAGTCAGGATGAACGTGATTTATTCAGAGACATCATCGGCGCGATACGCGGCAGTGATGACCCATGGCTGGTCGCTGCCGATTTTACATCTTTTATCGATGCACAAGAGCTTGCCGCCAACGCCTATCAGGACAAGAAAAAGTGGCTGCGAATGAGCATACTTAACACAGCATACAGCGGTAAGTTTTCTACCGACAGGACAATGCAAGACTACAACAGGGAAATCTGGAAGCTAAAACCTATCGACAGTCCGTAGCTACCAACAAAAAACCCGCCTGGCATTCATCAACGCCAGGCGGGTTTTTTGTACTTGAACAACGCGATTTTAATCCATACGTCTTAAGCGTTTTTGCTAAATACAGTTTTCAAAGTCGTTGTTATTTTTTCCAAGAATTCATTAAATAAGGCATTACATATTAACGCGTAGCGTTTTATTGAGTACTTTGCCGTCATCGTAAAACAATCCTGACTCCAACAACAATCGACCTGATTACATTCGCTATTGTAAGCAGTAGCAAAACAATCCCAATTATTCTCACTACGCTGAATCGCACGCACAAGGTCTTGTTTATCCATACGCCCATAGTCAATACCCTGTTGCACTGCGATATTGCGAATTTTTGTCATGTTCATGCACTTACTTCCTCTAAATATAATAGGACTCGCCCAGGATGAACCCAGCGAAAAGCCGCGTAAAGGATAGTCTGTCAACTTTCAACACTTACTCGGTCCCAAACAAAAATAATTTTAACGCTACAAGCAACGGTTTATTTATCACCTTCAGGCATGGAAGCATCCTCTACCAACCAACGAGCCCCTGTGATTAATGTTGCTGGTAGTGGCTCACCATTCATCATCTTCGCCATGGCATCACGTTTACCTGAGCCGGTAACGATGAACCATTTTTCGCGTGCAGTATTAATGTAATGTTTACTCATCGAGATACGTTCGGATGGTGGCTTGGGTGAATCAAACACAGGAACGGCAGCTCGCTCATTTTGCAGTGCAAGATTATTCGGAAATAGACTTGCCGTGTGGCCATCCTCACCCAACCCAAGCAGAATAAGATCAAGTTGTGGTGCCTGCTCTAACAATGCCAAATATTGTTCGGCGCCTTCATTGGGGCCAAGTTCAGCCGGCATAGAATAAATTTGATCCCCAGGAATCGAAACCTGATTTAACCAGACATTTCTAGCCATCGTATCGTTACGTTCAGCATCACCCACAGCGAGACAACGTTCATCACCAAAATAAATAAAACACTTATGCCATGGCAAATTTTCTGCTGCTAATAATTCATAACAACGTTTTGGTGTGGTGCCACCCGCCAGTGCAAAATGAAAAACACCTCGCTCTTTTACGGCCTCTTCACAGGTGTTTTTGATACCTTCGATAACTGATCTGGCGAGTGTTTCTGCATCAGTAAATAACTCAATATTCGATTGTTTTATCATGCTCTTAATACTCATGATCTTTCGCTGACAGGTTTCGCCAGCCACCTTCACAATCATGCATCAAATCATCCATACCGGGCACATCAAAGCTACCGGCTGGATAGGTTGGAATGTCTTCTTTATTCGACCATGCCTGTATGATGGGCTCTATAATACGCCAGGATTCTTCTACTTCATCCGCACGTGAAAACAAACCAGCCTCACCCAGTAACACATCATGAAAAAGTGTTTCATAGGCATCGGGCATACCCGAACCGACAATGCCATAATTGGCATCAAGATTTACGCCGCGTAGGTCAGTGGAAAGGCCGGGTTGTTTAGCTGTCATCGAAAGCAACATACCTTCATCGGGTTGCAGTCGAAAAATCAATTCGTTATTGCGGACACTACTTTCATTCAGATCAAACAAGGTTTGCGGCGGGGCTTTAAATCGAATACAAATTTCTGAAACACGTTCAGGTAACGCTTTACCGGTGCGTAACAAAAAAGGCACATCCTGCCAACGCCAGTTATCAACATAAAACTTTACTGCAGCGAATGTTTCAGTGGTCGAATCAAAAGCCACATTGTTTTCATCACGGTAGGCTGGCAGATTGACACCATCCGCTTTTCCTTCAGAATATTGCGCGCGTACAGCTATCTGATCAACCTCGTCTAACTTGATGCGCCGCACGGCACGTAATACTTTTAATTTTTCATCACGTACATCATTCGCACCCAGTGAAAGTGGCGCTTCCATCGCGACCAAGGCCATCACCTGTAATAAGTGACTTTGTATCATATCTTTAAGTGCACCCGAAGTTTCGTAATAACCTGCGCGGTAACCGATGCTAAGTGATTCGGAAAC
>NVSH01000063.1 GCA_002401185.1 Gammaproteobacteria bacterium
CGATATGAAAAAACTGAAAAAAACGAACCGTTTTAGTCTGATAATCCGATTCAAAAAATTGGCCGCTACTGCTCTTCATATTTTTCCATGTACCGTTTTATTAAATCACGTGCAATTGGCGCCATATCGCTGCCATGCTCACCATTTTCAGCAATCACAGCTACGGCCAGTACAGGCTCTCTAGCTGGCCCGAAGCCAATAAACAAGCCATGATCTCGCAACTTTTTAGCGATCGTTTCCGCATCATATTCTTCATCCTGCGCGATACCAAACACTTGTGCAGTTCCGGTTTTACCCGCCATTTTAAACGTCATACCCCAACCTGTTGCACGCGCCGTACCCCAAGTACCGTGCACCACTTTTTTCATCGCACGGTACATCAAATCCCAATGATTTGCCTGGCGCAGTTTGATCATGGTGCGTGATGGATCACGCGATCTTACGGTGCCATCCACATTATGTACCTCTCTTAATAGTCGCGGTACGATTCTTTCACCACGACTGGCCAATACTGCGGTTGCAACCGCTAACTGAATAGGTGTTGAAAGCATGTACCCCTGACCAATGCCTGCAATTAAGGTTTCACCCGGGTACCAAACTTTTCGATGGACCCGCTTTTTCCAATCGGTTGATGGTAATAAACCCCTACGCTCGCCTAATAAATCAATACCTGTTTTTTTACCAAAACCAAATTCAGCTAAAAACTTATGCATGTTATCGATACCAATACGATAGGCCAGTTCATAAAAATAAACATCACACGATTGCTCAATAGCCTTGGTTAGATCTACCGTACCATGGCCTTCTTTTTTCCAATCCCTGTATTTTCGTTCGGTATCATCACCCGGCAGAAGATAATGCCCTCGGCAATAAATCGATTCTCTTGGACCAAATCGATGCTGTTCCACACCCGCCAAACCGAKAAARGGYTTMAAYGTYGAMCCCGGTGGATATTGGCCAAAAATAGATCGATTAAATAAAGGTTTATCAATATTATGCTTCAATGCATCGTAGTTTTTATGACTAATACCATGCACAAACAAGTTCGGATCAAAGCCAGGTTTGCTTATAAACACGACAACAGCCCCAGTGTGAGGCTCAATGGCAATAACAGAACCTGCAAATTCGCCCAGCGCCTGTTCAGCTATTTTTTGTAGTTCGATATCCAGATTTAAGACAATATCATTACCCGAAACAGGTGCCACTTTATCGATGACACGCAACAATCTACCCTGCGCATTAACCTCAACATTCTGACGACCAACCTGGCCGTGCAATTCAGCCTCATAATATTTTTCTAAACCCGTCTTACCGATATGTGTTGTCCCACGATAGTTACCTTCATCGATAACCGTCAACTCTTGTCGATTGATACGCCCAACATACCCCACAACATGTGAAATAGTCTTGCCATGAGGGTAATAGCGACTCAATCGAGCATTAATGTCCATACCGGGGAAACGATGTCGGTTAACTGCCAAACGAGCAACCTCACCTTCACTCAGACRTGTACGCAATGAAATTCGTTGAAATGAGCGACGCACTCGCATTTGTTCTTTAAACCGTGCTATCTCAGCATCACTTAATGCCACGATCTCAGACAGACCTTTCAAAGTTGCATCCATATCAACAACCTGTTCAGGTATAAGTTCAAGATGGAAAGTGGCTTTATTTTCTGCTAGAACTACACCGTTTCGGTCATAGATCAAACCACGAGTTGGCGCTAATGCCATCAATCGGATGCGATTGTGCTCCGATAAGTCTGAAAAATGCGCGTAATCAACAATTTGCAACCACGCAAGACGGGACAATAACCCACCTAACATTAACAGACAGATAAGCACGGCGACGATGACGCGAAATTTGAAAATACTCGCTTCATACGAATGATCGGAAACATGAGGCCGGAATGACATGGATTAAATAACGTTCTAAATCGACTATCTACTTTTAGGTTTATTTTTACATATTAAGTATTTTTATATAACATTCACGCGTAAAAATGTAAAAATAACAAAATATTAGAAATATATACGTAATTATATAGTGTTTATACTATTTCAGACTCGACAATTTCCCAACAATCGATAGAATCAGTTGAAATAATTATTAAGGGAACACCTGTTAGTCATATTATTCGCAAACAGGTCAGAAAACTAAACAAATCACTGATACAACAACAATGATAAACAGTGATGGGATCACACTATGAAACTAATCCTGATTGGTGCGCCTGGTTCAGGCAAAGGCACACAGGCAAAATATTTAATCGACAAATATCATATCCCTCAGATTGCCACTGGCGACCTGTTGCGAGCTGCCGTTACCGCGCAAACACCACTTGGCCGACAAGCCAAGACAATTATGGATGCCGGTCAACTTGTACCTAATGATATTGTCATCGGCATGATTCGTGAGCGTATCGCCCGCCCTGATGCTGACCAGGGTTTTGTGCTTGATGGTTTTCCACGCAACATAGCGCWGGCAATATCACYAGATAACATTCTTGACAGGCTAGGCAAACCGATTGACGCGGTCCTGCAATTTAATGTTGACACTGAAATGTTGATACAACGAATGATAGGCCGATTAACCTGCATTGCCTGCGGCTCACTGTTCAATTTATTTACCCAGCCGCCCGTCGTCGATGACAAATGCGACGAATGCGACAGCCTGCTACACCATCGTTCAGATGACAATGAAAGCACTATCGAACGTCGCCTGCAAATCTTTGAATCACTCACACAACCTGTTAGCGACCACTACAAACAAAAAGGTGTGCTGCATATCGTCGAAGCCCATGGTGATGTCGCTGAGGTAACAAAACGCGTAAAATCTGCTTTACGTGGTCTTCGCCCAAAACGCACACCAGTAAAATCAATGCTGGAATCAACACCGGTACCGACAAAAAACACAAAACCAACAGTAAGTCATGTCAGAGTCGAAGAACGCGAACTTAAATTACGTCCACGTAAAAAAATTCAGACCCTATCTGGTAACACAACCATTAAAAAACTTAACATCAAAAAAGTGTTGCCTGAAGTCATCAGTAAAAAATCGATAAAAGCCGCTGCAAAACTAAAAACCAGGAGCAGCGCTGAAACTGCAGTCATATCAGCAAAGCAACAAGAAGAACTAGATGCCGCACTAGACATACAACTTAAAGCACTGGAAACTGAGTTAATGCAAACTAAAGCTCAACTAAAACAGGCATCAGATGCAGAAAAAGCACTACTCAAAACTGAAAAAGAAARAGACTCCGCACTTAAAAAAGCACTGCATGCTGAAACCACAAAGTTGAAAAAAAGTAAAAAATAGCGCGACTCAATAACCTACCAGAGAATTATTTATTAGAGAACTGGATTACGATGATTCAGTCTGCGCTTGCTTCTCTGCAACTTCTTTGCGTGCCTGCTCCATATCAAGAGCTTTAGCTTTATCAATAACATCCTGAAGCTCACTTTCTGGCAACATGCCTGGCTGTGAAAAAACACCAATCTGCTCACGAATAATCATCAGTGTTGGTATCGAGCGAATCTGAAAACTTGCCGCTAATTCCTGCTCATCTTGCGTGTTAATCTTAGCGAATACCACATCATCATTTTTTTCTGACACAGCTTCATAGATAGGTGCAAAGGATTTACAAGGACCACACCAGGGCGCCCAAAAATCTATGATGACCATATCATTATCTGCAATCGCATCTTGAAAAGTATCTTTGGTTAGTTCGATGGTAGCCATGGCTGTTATTTCCTACTCTAATTCTCAAAAAGACTGCATTCTATCCTATCTTATGCGTTGCTAAGGCAACGCTGATTAATTATTTAAAAACTGACTGAGATAAGTATCTCTGGATACGTGGACGAACAATCGACGAAACGAGAGCAATTTTCATATTCCTCATAAACAATGCCGCCACCAATATACACACCATTGCTGCCTGAAAAATAAGCACCGGCGCGATAACCAAATGAATTTGCATCATCCAGATCTTCGATAAATGTTTTGCGATAAAAAACGCCAAGGTAAGGTTTTATGGTCTTGGGTTGTATAAACACATAACGAATCTGTGGACTGATTTTCGAGATTGCAGGATCACCAGAAAACCAGTGTTGCACGTCGATGCCCAGTTCTAAACCATCAAACACATAATAACCAACACCGACACCAAATATAATGTAATCCTCATTAAAAGCACGCCCAGAACCGGCAACAATACCTACACTGGTAGCGCCTTTCGAAAACGCACCGCTTATCCCACCCGTACCAATACTGGCTGCCGACGCCATGCTGCTGGCACCTAGAAAAATTAAAACAAAGCTTAGCCTTTTCAGTAATGTGTTATTCATGATCTTATCCTTATGGTTTTTTCTACGACTCGACTTTCGATTATACGAGGTCTTTGCACAAAGCATCTTTTCCGTCATTAACTGCGTTAAAAATGGTCTCAAAATGCGGGGGCACGTAGTGCTAAACTGTATGTAAACTGCGCTTTATTCGACAATTTTTTCCTTGAACTAACGAAAAATCTACATCGTGCAAAGCACTCTATACGTAACAAAATGTTCGACACTACTGTTTGTGGCCATATAAATCACGATAAAGACCATCTCTATTAATCAATTCATGATGATGACCCTCATCGATAATCTTACCTGCATCGAACACCAGTACTCGATCTGCCTGGCGCACTGCACTCAGGCGATGCGCGATAATCAAGGTGGTCCTGTTCTGTAAAAAGGCGTGCATGGCTTTGTGCAATAAAGCTTCTGTTTCTGTGTCCAACGAAGACGTTGCTTCATCAAGAATGACTATTTTTGGGTCGGCCAGTATCATCCGTGCAATAGCAAGGCGTTGGCGTTGGCCACCAGATAACCGAATACCACTTCGCCCGATAATACTATCTAACTTAGTAGGCATTTTTTCGACGACTTTTCGTAACTGGGCTATCTCCAAAGCTTGCCAGATAACAGCATCTTCGATATCACGTCCCAGACACAGGTTCTGTTTAACCGTATCATTAAACATGGCTGGATGCTGCAACACCGTAGCTACATTTTCTCTCACCACATCCAGCCCAATGTCTTTTAAATTCACACCATCAAAATACAGTTCACCCGAGTCCGCAGCATAAAGACCCAGGATGATTTGCACCAATGTCGATTTACCACCACCACTGGCACCAACCAGAGCAACCTTCTCGCCTTCTGCAATCGACAGGTTAACACCATCCAGAACGGCCAGTTCATCACCATAAGTAAAACAAATATTCTCAACACGTAAACCTACTGTATGTTTATCTTTGAAAGGGTTATAAAGGTGCGGGTATTGCGGTTCATTTTTCATTACCACCAGTTTATTGATTCTTTCCATCGCTGCATTTGCGCTGTAATAACTGTATTGAATGCCAAGAATTTCCTGCACCGGCCCCATCATAAACCAGAGGTAAGCGTAAACGGCAAACATCTCACCAATACTCAGGCCGCTAAACAATACGACCACCATACTCAAACCACGAAAAATTTCGAAACCCATAAGAAATATAAAAAAGGATAAACGATTGGCCGCATCACTCTTCCAGCCAAAACTGATCATATTTTTCTTCAGCTGTTCGGCTCGAAAAACCACGCGCTGTAGATAATGCCCTTCTCGATTACTGGCACGTATCTGCTGAATACCATCCAGGGTTTCGATTAAAGCCTGTTGAAATAATTCGAACGAGATATTTTCATTGGCCTTTAATGTTTTAACTTTTTTTCCCATCACCATGGTGAAATAAACCACCACCGGATTCATCAGCAAGATAAACAAAGCAAGTTGCCAATGCATCCACAGCAACACCAATGCGACACCGGCAACCGTAAAGACTGCAACGATAAATTTACTTAATGTAGCGCCCAGAAAATCATCAATCGCCGTCACATCCGTTACCAGATGAGAAGCGATAGAACCTGAACCCACGGCTTCATACTCAGCCATCGAAACCTTCTGCAAATGCTGCAACAGACCCAAACGGATACGATAAGTGACATCTTTAGCTACGCGGGTGAATTCACGCATCTGCAACACACCAAGGAGAAGCGCCACTAATCTTAAGGCCATAGACAACAACATGATGATGATGATGATGCTAACGGGAGTTAACCAACTCTGCGAAAACACCATGGATAATGCATCAATAATTCGCCCAGGTTTATCGAGCAAGACTTCATCGACGAGCAAGGGCATTAATAACGGCACTGGCACACTCACCAACGTTGCCAAAACAGCAAGCATATTGGCAACGATCAGTGGTTTTTTATGCTGCCTGACTAGGGTAAATATACTTGTCCAGGAATAAGGTTTTAACGGTTCGGATGGTATCTGATGATTCATGTGATTATTTTTTACCAGGGCTACACCTAATACAGCTAAGACCCTTCTGATTCTACAGCTAACATTAATGCCTGCATCGCGCTTTTTCCATGACCCATAGACTGTACTTTTTCATATAATGATTTCGCCAATGACAAGCCCGGCAGCTCAAGGTTCATCGCCTCAGCTTCACTCACCGCAATAGCTAGATCTTTAACGAAATGATTCACCATAAATCCTGATGAATAGTCCTGCTGGATAATCCTTGGGGCAAGGTTATCCAATGTCCAGCAGCCTGCTGCCCCCGAGCTAATCGCTTCGATTAAGGTTACGCAATCCAGGCCTGCACGTTTTGCATAGACCAGAGACTCACAAACACCTATCATGGTTCCCGCGACGACAATCTGATTACACATTTTGGCATGCTGGCCACTACCGGGCCCTCCCATTACTCGCACTTTGCCTAGATGTGAGAATACATCGGATAGCCGATGTAACGTATCGTCATCACCACCTGCCATGATAGAAAGACTAGCATCTCTGGCACCAACATCACCACCTGATACCGGTGCATCGATGGYCTGTGCACCCAACTCGAGAGCAGACTGCGAGATATCCTGAGTTAGCTTCGGCGCAGTCGTACCCATATCGATAAAAACCTTATCGCCGATCGTTCTCGAAAAAAGGCCATTTTCAGCATAGTATACATTTTGAACTTCCTGCGCTGATCCGACCATAGTAAATATCACGTCACTCGCTTCAGCGACGTCAGCCGGCGTCTGACACCATCGCGCACCACCACGACACAGTCGATCAGATTTTTCTTTACTGCGCGTGGTTACCGACATCGGGTAACCCGCTGTCAATAAGTGATGGCACATCGGCTCACCCATAACACCTAAGCCAACCCAGCCCAGCTTTACGTTTTCAAGCGACACGTTTTTTTGCATAAAACAATCCTGTATACTGACTGCACAATTTTACACGAATCGATTTAAACATCTTTATCTAATACGCTATTGCAGGCCTTATTATGAACTCACCATTACAGGCATTTCTTTTTGATGTTGACGGCACCATGGCCGATACAGAACGTGACGGTCACCGCGTGGCTTTTAATCGTGCTTTTGAAGAATACGGATTGGAGTGGCACTGGAGCGTTGAAACCTACGGCGAGTTACTCGCCGTCACCGGCGGCAAGGAACGCATGAAATTTTACACCGAAAAGTTCTTACAACCTGCACAAGTGCCCGACAGTATCGATCAGCTGATTCCCGGCCTGCATCAGTCAAAAACCCGACATTACACTGAACTACTTTCTACTGGCGCCATCCCCCTACGACCTGGTGTTGAACGCTTAATCAACGAAGCACGAGAACGTGGATTTCGCCTGGCTATTGTAACCACGACCACACCTGAAAACGTCACCGCTTTATTAACACATACGCTAGGAGCAGAATCTATCGACTGGTTTGAAGTGATCGCTGCAGGTGATATTGTTCCCGCAAAGAAACCAGCATCAGACATTTACGACTTCACCTTAAAAGCAATGAAACTTAATGCTACGCAATGTATCGCGTTTGAGGACTCCAGCAACGGCATAAAATCTTCCGTTGGCGCTAATTTAAACACCATCGTTACCATCAATGACTACACCAAAGACGATGATTTTAGTGCTGCCAGCATCGTACTTGATCACATGGGTGAACCTGATCAAGCATTTACGGTATTATCGGATAACCCGCCAGAAACAACTTTTCTGGATTGCGATCTTGTTGAACAGCTACACCAGCAAGGCCAGGGGAAACGCTGAAAACCTCATCCATCGGAACACCCCTGGATAAATAACGTTGCCAGAACTGTATGCAATAGATAACCTGCTCTATCTCATTACTGGCGCATTCGCCGGCTTTTCTGCTGGTTTGCTAGGTATCGGCGGAGGACTAATTATCGTCCCCGTTTTGTATTTTATATTTTCCACGCAGGGTTACGATCAACAACATTTAATGCATATGGCATTAGCAACGTCACTGGCAACGATTATCGTAACGTCAATCTCATCCACGATCGCTCACCACAGAAAACAAGCTGTCAATTGGCCCATTGTTTTATTATTGTCACCTGGTATCTGCATCGGTGCATGGTTTGGCGCTGGTTACGCATCACAACTCGATACAGCCACCCTGAAACCCATATTCGGACTCTTCGAATTATGCGTAGCAGCATTAATGTTTAGTCGTTACCAAAACCAACAACATCATGTAAGCATCAACCAATTAAATACTGTTCTCGGCGGCGGCCTCATTGGTGGCATATCATCCATCGTAGGCATTGGTGGTGGCACGCTAACCGTGCCATTTTTGAGCTGGCACAATATCAACATAAAAAATGCCATCGCAACATCAGCCGCCTGTGGTTTGCCCATCGCAATGGTTGCTACTGCTTCGTATATATCCAGTGGTATAGGTTTCACTGACATACATAACAGCCAGCAGAGCATGTTCGGTTTTGTTCAACTTTATGCCTTTTTATTTATTACTATCAGCAGCTTTCTATTCGCGCCCTTAGGCGCAAGACTTACGCATAAAATTTCGGATGTACTATTAAAGAAAATTTTTTCATTNASWGMWRTTAKYKCWTNNNSRTTTGNRAWTGYTNYTTTYAWWAWMTWMCWTMSWKKCTTCGGTAGATAACCACAAACCCAAAACCTGACTCACTAGTAAATGCCATCCGGACATATATTAAACTCACCTAAACTTAACTTAACCGTGCCAGGATGTCAGCAAGCTTCAATCAGGCTCCCCATCTCCATAGTATTATCTGAATATGAACTTATCCATGATGAAGCACCAGCTTCGGTTATACGAAGATTAATCTTTAATTCCGGCAAACTACATATTCTATATAACGTTTGAATATCTGCTTCGTGAGGATGAGACGTCATAGGATCTACAAAAAAAACAACATGTTCAACATTTCCATTAATTATCTCTTCTGCTATCTGAACATCGCCTCCTTTTGGCCCTGAATACATACGATCTATTTTATCTGATGGTATTCCACATGCTTCCAGGAAATCACCTACTAATGCACCTGTCGTACCTGTGGTAATTATTCTGTCGAAATTTCTCAATGCATGTCTATGAGTAACGACCCAACGACACATTTCTATTTTTTTTCCATCATGCGCGATTAAACCAATTACCTTTTCATTTGTTGCACATTGTGTTTGACCGTCCGCCTCATACATAGCCCAATGATTAAGTGCGTGATGCGTTGTTAATAAAATCACGTTGTTTCTAATAGCACAACGAATAAGTGCTCTGACTTCCGGGTATGCCTCTTCTAAATCCTGTGGAGATGACAATAAAATCATTACTTTAATGACACCTTCGATATCATGAGCCCGATTTCCATGACGCCTTTCTACAAAACGTCGCTCAATGCGTGAGGCCATCTCAACTAAACCACCAACTTTGCAGGCTTGCTGGTATTGATGATAAACCTGAGTGTGAACACTGGTAAAAAGATCGCCATTATGTTTGAGATCTTTCGGGCGTTTGCCGTCGTCCTTTTGT
>NVSH01000064.1 GCA_002401185.1 Gammaproteobacteria bacterium
TGGCGTGAAGCGCGGCGATCAAGACGCACAAGAGTTTCCTTCTAGCCAAGAAACCAATAAACCCTAACGAATGTATGGTACTTGATCCCCGTTTCATCCTCGCCTTTATACTTGGCGTTATGCTTGACCTCTTGAGCTACATTTTTATGGGGTTAGACGCTACGGTTCGTGAATATAAAAAACTGATGTGTGAGGCCAGATGGTAGGCGCTAAAGCTGTCAGGTTCTAAAATTTTCATTCTTATCCAGAGGGTAGTGGGCAACGTTTTGTATGGCGTCCAGTAGTGGCGTTGTTTCTTTTTCTATATCGAWSRTTATATTATTATTGATCAGGTTTTCGATGTGACAACAGGTTTTTTTTAATTCGGGTGTGCCGCAGCAACGACTGGCACCATGTAATTTATGTACGTACGTTAGTAAATATTTTAAGTCATTGCTTTTTATTGCCTGTGTAATATTTTCATGGTCTTCCGTTAGTTCTGCACGTAACATGTCGAACAGTTCATAAGCCAGTTTTTCGTTATTACCGGTGAACTTTTTAGCCAGTTCGATAGAAAAAATGTTGTCATTATTCAGGTCGTCAGTAGGTGCTTCTTCAGCATGAAGTTGCTCTGTTTTGTTAAATGATATGCTGGTTACAGGTTCTTTTAGTATCCATTGGTTGATGACTTTTTGTAAGATTTCGTCGCTGACAGGTTTGATTAAAACACCGTTCATTCCTGAATTGATTGCTTTTTCTTTTTCCCGAGGAAGGGCATTTGCTGTGAGCGCAATGATAACAGGTTGGTTTCCGGGCGAACATTCACGAATTTTTTTTGTCGTATCGTAACCATCTATACCGGGCATATGTAAGTCCATAAAAATAATGTCATATGCGTTCATTTTGGCATAATCTATCGCCTGCAAACCGGACACTGCAGTTGTTACTCGCGTTTCATGTCTGTGTAATATGATTTCTGCGAGTCTTAGATTGACTTCATTGTCATCGACCACTAAAACATTGATGTTTGACCAGTCTGCTTCGTTCATCATGTTGTTAGTTGTAGTGCTAATGGCTGATTCTGAAGTTTCTTTATGGATTGAATTTATTATTTTTGTTTTTAATTTTTCTATTTTTTCCGAAGTAAATACGCCAGTATCAAATACATGTTGTTGCAAACTTTTTAATTTTGTAATTGAACGTGTGCTGGCGATGAGTAATGAAGGTTTTAAAAACGTCAATTCTGCAATCATTTTAGTGGTCTTGTCGTTAATTTCCTTGCGGCAGATGAAGAAAATGATGATGTCATTTTTTTTCTCAATTTCTTTTAGGTTAGGCAGGTTGGCGTTCGTATAATTTTCGACTAAACATGACAAGTTATTAAAATGTGTTGTGAACGCCTGTTGTGCGATAAAGTGATTGCAAAAAAAAGCGATTTTTTTATTAGCTAATTCAGACGTTATTAGTTTGTCTGGAATGGGTTTTACAGGAATACTAAACCAGAAAGTTGAGCCATCATTTCCTGTGCTATCAAAATCCATTTCTCCTTTCATCAAAAGGGTAAGCTTGCGAGAAATAACCAGGCCTAAACCGGTACCACCAAAGCGGCGAGTGATGCTGGTATCAGCTTGCGTAAAAGCGTTAAATAAATCCTCCTTGTCCATTTTATTCATGCCTATACCCGTATCGGACACAATAAATTTGATACTTTCCTCAACGCTGTCTAATTCGCCAGGTATAACCTGAAGGTAAACATAACCTTGATCTGTAAACTTTATAGCATTACCAATCAAGTTAGTTAGTATCTGATGAAGTCGAAATGGATCAGTGCTGATGATGTTAGGTACGTTCTTATCAATGCTGTACAAAAGTTCTATATTTTTATTTAGTGCTGCTGGGCTTAGTAAAATAATAATGTCTTCGATGATATCCGTCAGATTAAATTCACTGGGGGTGATTTCGGTTTTTCCGGATTCGATTTTGGCCAGGTCCAGGATATCGTTGATTATATCCAGTAGGCTTTTCGAAGATTTTTGTATTGTGTTTGCGTAGTCTTGTTGTTGTTCTGAAAGTTGTGTGCCCTGTAATAACTCAGTAAATCCGATGATGCCGCTTAATGGTGTTCGGATTTCATGACTCATGTTGGCTAAAAATTCGGACTTTGCATTACTAGCATAGATAGCTTTTGAACGAGTGATATCGAGCTCAGCATTTCTGATTTCGAGTTCTTCGAGTGTTTCCTGTAATTCATCGGTATAGGTATCTAATTGCAGTTCTAGATTTGTTCGAGATTCTTTTAACTCGTCTTTCATTTGATTGATGCAGGATTCAAGGACGCCTAACTGACCTGTGGTTTGTAAATCTATATGCGAATCCAGGTCACCTGCAGTGATTTTTCTTACTGCCTGAGTGAGAGTTTTAATTGGTCGTGTGATGCTGTTACATGCCTTGATGATGATAAGCATTGCTGTGAGAAGAATTAACAGTGTAATTAAAATACTGTGCTCGATCTTTTTGATTTGTTCTTCTGCGGCATATAGGTTCGTCAACGTCACTATGACTTTCCCAATCTGCTTTTTCTTTTTCGTGTTTGTTAAATATTTGTCATCATCGTTTATCGAGAATTGTGCAGCAAAAATGGGTTCTGTGAATTCAAATTTTTTCTCATCGATTAATATATTTTTAAGTGATAAATCATCTTGTCTTTTTATTCTGGCAGGTTTTGAATTATTTAGAATGGTATTGTTGTATTGATCGAGAATTTGAATACGCAAGACATGGTTGTTTTTTATAATCGAGTCAACCAGGGGCTTAATGAATTCAATGTTACCTGTGTAAACGGCATATTCTGCAGCAGGGGATAATTGTTTAGCAATGAGTTCACCATTATCGCTCAGTGATTTAGCAATATAATTGAACTGATTCCATGTGTAATAAATAGACAAAATTAACGACACGATAAGTGCAGGTAAAATCGAAATAATGATGATTTGTTTGCTTATGCCAATTTTTATCATAGTGAAATACCTGGGCTGCTTTGTACGCTTTGTTTGCGAACAAATTTAAGGCTCGTATTCAGTGCGATGAAATGTGCAAGTTTAAGATTGTGTCGTTCAGTTTTATCGTTTGCGACTATGTCTAGTGTGAAATCACTGATAGTTAGACCAAAGACAATTTTGTTAGATTGAGAAAAGTCTTCTTTGTTGGTTTGGTTGTAATAAGATCGAAGCAATGAAGCGTTGTTTTCATTTATTGCCTTTCTCCATTTGATGAATCGAAACGTACTGTCATTGTCCATGGTGTGAACGGTGGGTAATAGGTCACCATGATTATAGGTCGAGTGACCGTTAAGCAATACTTGCATCTGTTTTGACGCGTCACTGTTGTAACCATGGTAGGTCATGACATAACCTGTTGCAAAAAGTGGTGGCGAGCTAAATATCGAGGAGGTGGTCAACAGGATTAGGGAGAGGTGTAATTTGTAAAAAGCCTGAGTTTGTAATCTATCAATACGACGATTCATTGAATATAGCCACACATTTAACTAAGGAGCTTCTGATTAATTCGTGACATTACATTTTTCACTTGGAATCATCTGCCTTCTGCGTAGTTTCATGCCTTGAATTCGAATAATAGCAAGTACAATTTGTTTCATTCAGAATTAATCAGTGGCTTCCTAACGTTATTAAAGCGTTTAACAGGATTTGCTGTAAGATACTGTTCTTCTTTACACAGTAACATAATCAATTTATCTGAATACAAAAAATTATATCTAAATAATGAATGACATAACGTTTTTAACTCTGGCGGATACGATTGGTAATACGCCCCTGGTACGTTTACAAAGGCTGACACAAAACAGTAGCAATACCATTTTACTGAAACTCGAAGGTAATAATCCTGCTGGTTCAGTAAAAGATCGCCCTGCGTTGCATATGATAACGCAGGCTCAAAAACGTGGTGATATTAAACCGGGTGATACTCTGATAGAAGCTACCAGTGGTAATACGGGTATCGCACTGGCCATGGTGGCTGCAGTAATGGGTTATCGCATGGTGTTAATCATGCCAGATAGTATGAGTGAAGAACGTCGAGCGGCGATGAAAGCATATGGAGCGGAGCTGATTTCGGTGACACAGGAACAGAGTATGGAAGGTGCTCGTGATCTGGCGTTGCAGATGCAACGGGACGGTAAGGGAACGGTTTTAGATCAGTTCAACAATACGGATAATTCAGAAGCCCATTATATAAGTACCGGGCCTGAGATATGGCAACAGACCGAGGGTAGTATTACACATTTCGTTAGTGCGATGGGTACAACGGGAACCATCATGGGTACATCGCGCTACCTTAAAGAGAGAAATCCTGCGGTGCAGATCGTGGGTGTTCAGCCTGCGGAAGGTGCACGTATACCTGGTATTCGTCGTTGGCCTAAAGCGTATTTACCCGGAATTTTCGATGAATCTAAAATTGATTTAACCCTGGATGTTAGTCAGCAAGAAGCAGAAGAAATGACGCGCGCACTGGCGGCAAAGGAAGGTCTGTTCTGTGGCGTTTCTTCCGGTGGTGCTGTCGCTGCAGCATTAAAGCTTAGTCAGCAGGTAGAGGATGCGATTATCGTATCTATCGTCTGTGATCGTGGCGACCGCTATTTGTCTACAGGTGTTTTCCCCGGTTAGATGTCTTGTCGTTAGCAGAGATGACTTGGTGAGTAAAACTCTAATCAAAAATCTTGAGCAATAATTTATGTCTACAAAAAGAAGACGGCGTCGTAAATCGCGTTTGCCGGAAGAGCTTGTCGAAGTGGAAGTTGTGGCTTTATCAAATGAAGGTAGGGGCATCGCTCATGTTGACGAGCGCACTGTTTTTATCGATCAGGCATTAACCGGCGAACGTGTTCGTTTTAAATATACCCGTTTAAATACAAAAATTGCTGAGGCACGTACGGTTGATGTTATACGACCTTCAAAGCTACGCGTAGAGCCAAAATGTCTCGCCTTTACTATGTGTGGTGGTTGCAGTTTGCAACATATGTCTTCACAAACACAGATTGCACTTAAGCAGGATATGCTACTCGATCAGTTGCGACATCTCGATGTAATGCCGGATGAAATTATAGAACCCTTGTTAGGCCCTGAGTACGGCTATCGGCACAAGGCCAGACTCGGTGTCCGTTATGTTCATAAAAAAGAAAAGGTACTGGTCGGTTTTCGTGAACGTGGATCCTCTTTTATTACGGATACGGAACGCTGTGAAGTGCTTCATCCATCGGTTGGTGTCATTATTCGTGAATTAGCGGAATGCATCAATCAGTTGGAAGCCAAACGAACTATTCCACAGATAGAAGTTGCTGTTGGTGATAATCAAACCGTTCTGGTATTTCGTCATCTTGAAGAATTAGTCGATGCAGACAGACAGATACTGATTAGTTTTTGTCAGTTACATTCGTTAACGTGCTATTTGCAGGCAGGTAAGCCGGATAACTTGGAATTACTGTATCCGTCACAGGTGGAAACACTTAGTTACCAATTGCCTGGCCTTGGACGGGCGGGCACGGGTCTGAAAATTGAATTTGAACCTTCAGATTTCACCCAGGTCAATCCTGAAATAAATAAACGTATGGTCGCTAATGCGGTTGAGTATCTGGAATTAAAAGCGTCCGATAGCGTACTGGATTTGTTCAGTGGGTTAGGTAATTTTTCATTGGCCATGGCAGGTCACTGCAAACAGGTAACGGCGGTAGAAGGTTCACAGCTTATGGTGCAAAAAGCACGTCATAATGCAACGTTGAATGATATTGTTAATGCTGAATTTGTGTACGCAGATTTATACAGTGATGAAATAGCTAATGCGCCATGGTTAAAACAAAAATACCATAAAATTTTACTCGACCCACCTCGTTCTGGGGCCGCTGAGATATTACCTGCACTAAAAAAGATGCAAGCAAGCATTATCGTCTATGTGTCGTGTCACCCTGCGACACTGGCACGCGACGCAGCTGTTTTAGTCAATGAATGTGGCTACAAGCTGAGTAAAGCGGGAATCATGAATATGTTTCCACATACCGGGCATGTCGAATCGATAGCGGTATTTGAAAAAATAAAAAAGTAAAAACTTTACCGCAGTGGCACAGAGTCCGCAGAAAATACTGAGTTTTTATTTATCGCCTGTTGCGCAGCTAACAACATTGAGCTTTTCTTTGTGTGCTCTGTGCTCTGTGCTCTGTGCCTCTGCGGTGAGTTGTTTATTATTACCGTAAATCTACGTTAAATTAAAACGCATCTGAATACCCGCAACTTCTATTACATCACCATCCGCAAGTTGATTTTGTTTGCTAATTTCAGCATCATTAACCAGTGGCATTTTGTTATCTTTACCGGCGTCGACAACGATGAGAAAGTAACCCGTCGGACGGCGTGTAATCGCAGCAACCTGGACGCCAGGTCGCCCCAGGGTGGTTAAGATTTTGGTAAGTGCGAGCTCTTTGCCGGCGTTGGCGCCGGAAATTAACTGGAGTTTTGCAGGGCCGGGGCCAGTGGTTGAGGTGCCTGCAGATGCAAGATCGGCTGCAATTTTGCCGATAGATTTTCCGATATCTTTTGAGGCTTCTTCGGTTTCTGGCATCCCTTCTGTGTCTGGGCGGATAATCATGGTTTTTTCGAAATCACTTTCACCGTCTGCGCTTGCGTTAACGTATTTTAGTTCGTGTTTTCCGATAAGCATGCTATCGCCATTTTGAAGTGCATGTTTGCTAACCTTGTTACCAGCAATGGTGGTACCGTTGGTGCTGTCGAGATCTTCGATAAAAGAATCATTGAGTATCGTGAGTATCTTTGCGTGGTGACCACTGACAGCAAGATTATCGATGTGAATATCGTTATCTGGCTTGCGACCGATGGTTAGAATTTCTTTATTAAGTTCGTATTCTTTTGCGATAACGCCATTAAAGCTGAGTACTAGTTTAGCCATGGTGGTTCCTTGCGATACACATCGTATGCATTTTTATAAGTATTATATTAAGAGAATAAGTCAAAAAAACGAGAAAACAAGCTATTTTCTGCAGGAAATGATTTTATAGGTTTAACCAGCAGAGCTGATATGTTGTCTTTACCACCGGCCTCATTTGCCAGGCGAATTATCTCCGTTGCTGCTGTTTCTAAATCATTACTGTTATTCACCATTGCTGTTTTAATCAGATCATCTTCGATCATGTCAGTGACACCGTCTGAACACAGTAGATAAATATCATCGACCATAGCGATGTCTTCTTGAATATCGACTTGAACGGTTTCATCAATACCGATGGCACGTGTCACTAAGTTTTTATTTAATGAGTTACGTGCTTGTTCGGTTGTGTAGAATCCTCGTTCGATGAGTTCCTGCATCAGACTATGATCACGGGTGATTTGTTCGAGTTCACCATCGCGTAAGCGATACAGGCGTGAATCACCAACATGGGCAACGGTGTAACGGTTGTCATAGAATAAGGCAACAACAATGGTTGTACCCATGCCGCGATATTGTGCATTGGTTAGTGATGAATTATATACATTCGTATTTGCCTGGCTGATAGCCTCATGCACAATCATGCTTTCTGCACTGTAACCTGTGTCATCATCTGTTTCGTCAGTATGGATAGCTTTTGTTTTTTCGGTAATGGTTTCGAGTATGGTGCTTACGGTAATAGCACTTGCCATTTCGCCACCGCGATGCCCGCCCATGCCATCGGCAACAATCGCCAGCGCGATAGTTTCCTCACAAGCGATAGCATCTTCATTATGATCCCTTAACAAACCAATATCTGTCTTGCCAAAGAGTTGTATTTTCCCCTTAAGGCTCATTAAGTCTTACCTTCAACTTCCATTATCTTTAAACATTTGCTGATGTCGTTTACCATCTCTTTACCGCGTTGGTAGCGTTTATTAGTATCTTTAGCCATCGCGCGATTGATGATGACAGTGACGCAGCGGGGGATGTTCGGGTTTATAGAAGCGGGGCTTGGGTGTTTTTCGTTGGCAATTTTATACATCAATGATGCCATCGAGTCGCCAGTAAAGGGTAATTGCCCTGTGGCCATCTGGAACAGCATAACGCCGAGTGAGAATATATCAGATTGCCCTGTTACTTTTTTACCCGCAAGTTGTTCAGGTGACATGTAAGAGGGCGTGCCTAATACCATGCCGGTTTTCGTTTTACTGGAATCGGTGATACGTGCAATGCCGAAATCGGTAATTTTACAACTGTCGGTTTCGCTGTCCCACATGATGTTTGCTGGTTTAATATCACGGTGAACCACGTTATGTTGATGGGCATAATCGATACCGTCAGCAGATCGTTGGATAATCGAAAGCACTTGTTTGATAGGCAGCAAGGTATCTTTTTTGACGTATTTGCTTAAGTCGCTACCTTTAAGAAATTCCATTGCGATATAAGCAAGGTCGTGTTCTTCTCCTGCATCAAAAATAGTGACAATATTAGGGTGGTTTAAACGGCCTGCGGTTTCTGCTTCACGGAAGAAACGTTCTTTTACCTCGACCAGTTCATCATCCTCAAATTCCTGGGATAAGGCCATGGTTTTAATCGCTACAACACGAGAGATCTTTGGATCTTTACCGAGGTAGACAGCGCCCATTGCACCTTTGCCAAGTTCACGTTCGATTTCATATCGACCGAGCATGGGTTTTTCGATACCGCCACTCTCTAAAATGAGAGTGCCACCGGGCGAAGCACTGCCGCCGCCACCTAGAATGACAGTTTCTTCGAGGGACTGAGCACGGTTAGCGCGGGTTTTGATATCGCGGAATTTGGCGTCAAAATCTGCCATGTAATCATAAACAGATTTTGCTTTATTGAACTGTCGTTTGCGTTCGTAATCCAGCGCCAGGTTGTACATTAATTCGAGAGTGGAATTGTCGAGTTGTAATTTTCGAAATTTTTCGAAAGCCATGTCCAGCTGTCCTTGTCCTTGTAATGAAAGACCTAACATACGATTGCTTTCAGCAGATTCGATATCCAGGCGTGCTTTACCTTTTTCTGACAGGAAGAAACGTTTTGTCGTAAGTAGTATATGGCCAGCAGCAAGTAATAATCCGGGCATCATTAATTGTAACCACATGCCTTGTGTCGTCATCATGACGTAACTGGTTAAAAACAGGGCCAGCAGTAACACACCGGTAATAATAAAACCAACGATAGCACTAAGTCTTGGTAGTAGAAACATAATGTAGAGCGCGACGAGTAAGACGGCGGCGAGTCGGGCATAAAACCCCCACTCAGGTTCGATGAAGAAATCTTCGTTAAGGATGCTAGAGACCGAATGCGCTAGTGTGACGACAGGTGACATGGTCGGTTAATTGGGGTGACAAATGTATCGCCAACGCCCAGTGCCGTCGCACCGATGAGTACAATTTTACCTTTGTATTTATCAGCAGGTATTTTTCCTTGTAAAACATCAAAGAATGAGTCGACAGGAAAAGCACTGTTGTATTCATTATCACGGTAGAAGAAGGTATTCATCAGTGAATTACCGTCGGTTTTTATGTTTAATCGACCGAGCTGTACGTTGGAGCCCACGGTTATTTTAATGTCTTTGGTATCAAGATTTAARCTTTTTGCTGCTAACATCAATGCCATTGAAGGGTAGTATTCACCAAAGTAATCAATGATCAATGGCTCAGTACGAATGCCGCCATCGATATCCGGTAGAGCGACCAATGCGCCTATCGCATCGGCCTGTTTGCCTAATATCTCAATAGGTCGGTAAGCATCAACCATGGTTAGCGGGGAGAAACCTTCGGGGTTAGTGGCGGCATTGTCGATAATGTTTTCTTCGTAAGCGCTCAACAAACACCGCCCTAGATTAATGATTACCGATCTGTTCTTTCTTCATGTTTCCAGGCACCAACATCTCTATCGCCTCAACGGTTTC
>NVSH01000065.1 GCA_002401185.1 Gammaproteobacteria bacterium
GGGTCAGGCAGGTATTTTAAATTACCATACTGCGTTGCCATGGATGGCTTGTAAAAACTTATAAAATATATGGGCCGTTAGCTCAGTTGGTAGAGCACCGGACTTTTAATCCGATGGTCGAGCGTTCAAATCGCTCACGGCCCACCATATACAGCAATAAATAACTTTATTATTTATTGCACAAAAAAGCCCCAAACATTGTTTGGGGCTTTTTTGTGCAGATCAGTTTATGTTTTACAATTACTTTCTTTGGCTCGGGCCATTGATTTCCAGACCGTTACTCATGTATGTATGGAAATATTCCAGTGCCTTGTATTCATCACTTTGAGCCTTGAAGGGTTTGGCGCGTACCTGTTTGTTACAGCCTGCATAACGACGATGTAACGTGCCCATACCCGCCCATTTGTTACGATACACAGGGAAGCCTGAGGTATGACCAAGAGCAGGGCTTAAGATATCTGCACGAATCTTGCTGCCTGCGTAGTGATAGTGGCAATCCGCACAAGCCATGTTTAGTTGGCCGCGTTTCGCGTAAAAATGTTTTTTACCACGGTTATATGCAGCAATCGCTTTTGCGTTATTGGGTACTTTTATGTTGATTTTATGGCCGCGTGACAATGATGCTATATAAGCGCTGATATCGGCTATGGCACCCTTTTTCCACTTGAGCGGTTTTTCACCATTATCGCTACGACATTTATTGATTGCGCTTTCCAGCGTAACAACTTTGCCGCTATCGATGTCAAAATAAGGGTAGTTTTGTTTGATACCTTTTTTATATTGTGGGAAGCAACTTACATAACTTTTTCCGTTGGCGAACTTATTGTGAAATTTTTCTTCGCCGTTATCAATAGCAATTTCATAGGAAGGAAATTCTTCAAATTCTTCCCACTGCTCACGTGACGCAGCGTCTAATGCGTAAACACCGTTCACAAAGTCATTCATCGGTACTTCAGGGAATTGTTTTACGTAGTAAGAACGAAAAGCTTCTAAGTCATCATCCGGTGTTGCCTGCCCTGCAAATGGCGTAGCAGCGATGAGCAAGGCGGATAATACAGTCGCAATTTTTTTCATGGTGCACCTTTTCATTGTTGTAGCAAGCTTATATCAAAGTGAATAGTTTTAATCGTTTGACTCTTTAAGGTTTTGCTTCTATTTTTTCTTCTTCTTAGGTGTAGGCATTACCTCTTCAGTTGAGTCATTCTGCCCTGTATTGTCTACCCAGCTAATTTTGATCATATCACCAGCTTTTACGCCAGTGAGATAGAAAACCATATATGGATTTGTAGAAACAGTACCATTCCATTGTGCGGTCATTACAGTCTTGTCATTATGTTTGCAAACCACTTCCTGAATAAATTTAGCTGGAATTAATTTTTTTGTTTTTTTGTTTTTACGAAGGCCAGACTCCATAGGGTGTTTGATTAAGCATTTGACTTTTGCTTCGTCGCCTTTAATCGTTGAGCGTATTTTTATTGATGATTTTGTCATCTTGTGTAACCTCTTTTTTTTCGTAATGCCTAACCGCCACATCCACCGATGGTGACTTTGACGTTTCTAGACGTGCTATACAATTTACCTTCTGCTTTTACAACAGCAGTAACGTCGGATGATTTACCAATCTTGACACGAGTAGTAACAGTTCCTTTTGTGGTTTTACTCAGGTTAAATGTTGCAGCTAATGGCATATTGTTTTCTGCGATGATAATGCTAATTGATTCAGTATTTACAATTTTGCTGGTAACCGTTACTGTGACAGAGGCGCCGTTTTCAGCAATCTTAGGTGCTTTCAGTTTAATGTCCTTGCTTTCTATAACGTTTGAACTGCCAAGCGCTGCTTTGAGTGCAGTATTGGCGTCTTTGGCTTCAAAAGCAGCTTTAGGCCATGCGGCTAAAACCGATTTTGGTGTTAATAAACCAGCGCTTATTGCAAGGCCCGTTGCGCCAGCAGTTAATGTGCTTTTGAGTAGTATTCTTCGATTTTGATTCATCTAGACTTACCTTTCTGACTTTTATAATGTGTGTATATATTTAGCTACCAAATCAATTTCTTTATCTGACATCACGGCGTGAGGACCAAAAGGAATCATGATGGTATTAGGGTTGTTGGTGCGAGCGTCATATATCTGAGCGCGTAGTTTGTCGTAGCTAGGAAAACGTGCTTTCATCGCAAGCAGTGGTGGCCCAATATTGCCCGCTAGTGTACCGCCTTTGATTTGATGGCAGGCGAGGCAATTACCTTTCTTTCTGTTAAATGCTAATTCTTTGCCTTTAGCGAGATTTTTTGCGCCGTCGGCATTCGCAATAGTAGGGGTGAATCCAAGGCAGCCAATAAGCGCTACGATAGATGCAGTGGTAGTTAGTATACGTGCAATTAGCCGCATTATTTTTCCCTCCCAGTGAGTCATGTTGGAAAAATTTCAGGTTGAACAAATTCAACTGAGCATACTCTTTACCATATATAAGGCAAGGTTTTTGTCAAAAAAACTCGCCTCGTGTGACGTGGCGTTTCGATGTGCTCAGGCGATAGTTTATCTATTACGTTAATGAGTTTAGTACAAGTCTTTTAAAAGCTCAGGCTGCATGTCATTTCGAATGAATGAAAGCTTCTTTAGTGTTCTTGTATTGCCTTTTTGAGTTCCTGTTTAGCGGACTCCAGTCGTTGTTTGGTGGAAGGGCTTAGGTTTTTTTGATTGAGTGCGTTGTCGTACTGTTGAATAGCGAGTTCTATGTATCCCTGGCGTGCATATTGATTACCTGTGGATTCTAACGCTGCGCTGATTTGAGCGTTGGCGTAATAAGCTTTGGCTAATGATTTATAGATAATGGCAAAATCATTTATCTGTAATTGTTTTTTTAACAGAGTAATGCTTTTATCGGGCATATGGTTGTTGTTGAGCGTATCGACATAAGCCATCGTAACGGGTAGGTAACCAGGGTAAAGTTTGGCTAACGAACTTAAGGTCTTCAATGCATTTTTGTCATCATTGTTGCTGGTGTAGGCTTCTGCCAGGGCCAGTCGAATCCATGGGTGTTTATGCTTGCCTAAATGTTTCGTTAGGATCTGTATGGCTAGTTCTGCTTTTTGTGTGCGAATGGCGGCCAGTGCTTTTTGGTATTGTCCGATGAGCCCATCACCGACGGCATCGTCATTAAGATAATATTCAGGTTGTTTGCTTAGTTGAATGATGAGTCGCGCTTTGGCGAACTGAAAATCCAGGCTGTCTCTGGGTAATTTTTCTTTGTTTTTAGTTAAACGATTTTTTGCTTCAGAAACTCGGTTAACACTTAGTGGATGTGTGCGTAAGTATTCGATACCACCATCGGGGCTTTTATCTAGCAAAATTTCGAAAAATTCCACCATGCCCTGCGGGTTGATACCCGTATCACCTAGTATGCCAATGCCAACGCGATCAGCTTCGTATTCATTRCTGCGTGTAAAGTTAATAGAGGACTGCTGGCTGCCAGCAATGCCGGATAATAAAACGGCCTGTCCTGCTTGTGAATCCTGCGTACCGATCAGGATAGCGGCTAATAATGTAGCGATAGTAATCGCTGTGGATTGGCCAGAATTATCGAATGCGCGAGCGAGGTGGCGTTGCGAAACGTGTGCGATTTCATGCGCCATCACACTTGCTAGCTGACTTTCGTTTTTAGCCTCTAAAAACAATCCGGTATGTATGCCAATGTAGGCAGCAGGCCCGGCAAAAGCATTAATTGTGGGTGCATTGATAATAAAAAAATGAAAGTTATTGCCAGCAGCGTCAGAATGCGACGCCAGGCGCTGACCGATGCTGGTTAGGTAATAGTTTATTTGTAGGTCATCAACAAAAGTTAGGTTAGCACGTAGTGATCGATAAAATGCCAGGCCAAGTTGTTGTTCATCTTTACTGCTGAAGCTTTTTAATGTTGGGTCGCCCAATGTTGGTAGATTGCTATGCGATGTTGTTGAGAAACTCAATAGTAGCGTTACTAACAGGGGTAAATAAGTTATAAAGCATCGACGGTTTAATTGCTTAAATAGCGAAAAGCATTTTAAGGGTAGGTGGGTATGGTAAGTATACATTAAGGTCAATTTGGTCTGCTGAGGCCCTGCGGCGATAAAAGTAACTAATGTGTTCATTAATAGATTGTATTTAGCTTAAAGGTAAAAATAATGAGAATAATCGACGGGTATGGTACATTGTCAATCAAATTTAGACGATTACCTTAACATTAAGTTGCATTTTCAAGAATCATAAGCCGTTAAACGTGGACAGAAATTCTGTAAAAGACAGATTAACAACAAGCATTTTAACGCTACATGTTCATGTTATGTAGCTATTGGAATTATTTAATAGGATGGATACTAAAAGATAGATGGCCTTATAAATACATGCCTACCGTTGGAGGTAGAAAAATGAGAATAACAGTAAATCAATCGCTTCTGGCAATCGCCATATCAAGTGTCATTGCAGCCCCTGTTGCTAACGCGACAAACGGGTATTTTGCACACGGCTACAGTACCAAAGAAAAAGGTTTGGCGGGTGCCGGAACAGCTTACTCTCAGGACGCGATGGCAGCAGCGACTAATCCTGCGGGCATGGCATTTGTTGGTGAGCGTCTGGATTTAGGTGCGGCCTTTTTTAATCCTTCACCACGTAGTTACACCTTAACAGGAACACCTCCCGGTATGATGAGTGGTATTAACGCAGCCCCTGGTGTAAAAGTTGAAAGTGAAAATGACTTATTTGTCATACCGCATATCGCCTATAACTGGCAACTACAAAAGAATAGTACGGTAGGTGTTACCGTATACGGTAATGGTGGTATGAACACCGAGTATAATGCAGCTGATACGCAATTTGGTGCAGGTACATTTGGTGCAGGTACAACAGGTGTTAATCTTGAGCAACTGTTTATCAATGTTAGTTTTGCGAAAATGCTAAACAATAAACATGCTGTTGGTGCTAGTTTGATCATCGCTGGTCAGCGCTTCAAAGCACAAGGTCTGGAAAGTTTTTCAGGATTTTCACTAGATCCAGATAACTTGTCTGGTAACAGGAGCTCTACCTCTATGGGTGCCGGTCTTAAGGTTGGTTATCAGGGTGAGGTGAACTCAGGGGTGCGTGTCGGTGTAAGTTATCAGTCTAAAATAAGCATGGGTGAGTTCGACGAGTACAAAGGCTTGTTTGCTGAAGGTGGTGATTTCGATATCCCATCAACTTATAATGTTGGTATTGCATTTGATGTAGGTTCATCGGGTGTTATCGTCGCTGATATTCAAAGAATTAATTATACCKRKGWTAAYGSTAWNATMWWWMCCGATTGCGCAGCTAACGAATGGCTCTTGTATTCCTGCGCCACCTCCGGGCCCTGCGAGTGGCGTAGGTTGTTTAGGTGGTGCTAACGGTGCAGGTTTTGGTTGGGAAGATATGACCATATATAAAATTGGTTATCAGATTGAAATAGGTGATAACACCTATCGTGTCGGTTACAGCCATGGTGATCAGCCGATTCCAAATTCACAAACATTATTCAATATTTTGGCGCCAGCTGTTATTGAAGATCATTTTACTGCCGGTTGGACGAGGAATATTGGTGGTGATCAAGAATTTAATCTTGCGGCAATGTATGCCCCTGCGAATTCTGTCAAAGGTGATAATCCGTTTGATCCCGGTAATCAGATTGAAATCGAGATGACACAGTGGGAGCTTCAGGCAGGGTGGGCCTGGAAATATTGAGTTAGTCCTTGGTTTTGTAAAATAAAAAAAGACCCCTTTTAAGGGGTCTTTTTTGTCTGAGTTATGCGTTTTTTTCTTACGTAGTGGTGAACTGGTTTTTTTGRGGTGCTTAAGTATTAGCCGTTTGATCGAGATAAGTAAGAAAAAGTTCTTACCAATGAATATTTGGAGTCAACAGAATGTTAAAAATTAAAAACAAGATGTTAGTGGTTGCAGCAGTGATGGTGATGAGTCTGGTATCGTTTATAGCGAATGCCGAAGGGGAAATGAAACCGTTTTTCCTGGCGTCGACAGCTACGGGTACTGTTAGCGATAAAGTGGCAGATGTTAAGAGGTCATTAACGGATAATGGTTTCGTGATTGTTGGTGAATATTCACCGTATGATGCAGCGCATATCATCATCGTTACTAATGATGACCTGAAAAAAGCAGCGGCTTCGCATGAGCGTGGTGGTTATGTTGCAGGCCAGCGCATCGCAATAACCAAAGTGGCTGACCAAGTGCAGGTAACCTACACTAACCCAACTTATATGGCAGTGGCTTACCATATAAAAGGYGATGTCTCGAAAGTAACGGGTGCACTCAATACGGCTTTAGGCGCTATTAGAGAATATGGCCCCGCAGACGGGATGAATGCTGATGATATCGCCGGTTATCATTATACTTTTGGTATGGAGTACTTTGATGAGCCGTATGATTTAGCTGAATATGACAGTTATGAAGAAGCGGTGGCAGCTGTGGAGACAGGTTTGGCAGCAAATGCGGGTGGCACTACAAAAGTTTTTCGTATTGATGTGCCTGGTAGCGAACAAACCCTTTTTGGTGTCGGTCTGTCGTCGGCAAGTACAGGTAATAAATACATGGATGACACTTTTATCATGACGGAGATAGATTTTAAAACAACGCGCTCTACCGCGCATCTACCGTATGAAATATTAGTTACGGAATCAACGATTGAAGCGTTACATGCACGTTTTCGAATTGCTATAAATTTTCCTGACTTAAGCATGATGGGCTCCAATAGTTTTATGAATATCATGCCGACACCCGATGCGATTAAAACGTCTTTGATTAAAGCAGCGGGTGGCGAAGAAGAGGAAGAGTACTAAAATGGCGGGATTGCGTTTGTAATAAATAAGAACGTTTTTTTTATTAAAAAGCTCTGGAATTACCAGAGCTTTTTTTGTATAAGTTACAGGATGCGTACGTGTCAAGTTTGATTTTTTCGCAATGTGAAAAAATGTGCGTGAAATTTGCTGAATAACCGTTTAGAATGTGCGGTTCGCCTGATAGGCAGAGAATTTTAAATACCTGAAAAGCTTTTGATTTGCAAAGGTTTTTGAGGAAGCAATAGAGAGAAAGAAAGAACCGTGGAATTAACTGGCGCAGAAATTATTATTGAATGCTTGAAAGCCGAGGGTATCGATTACGTATTCGGCTATCCGGGTGGAGCCGTGTTGCATATTTATGATGCTTTTTACAAGCAGAATGATGTACAACATATTTTGGTCCGGCATGAGCAGGGAGCAACACACGCCGCCGACGGTTATGCTCGGTCTACCGGTAAGCCAGGTGTGGTTTTAGTCACATCAGGGCCAGGTGCAACCAATGCCGTTACCGGTATTGCGACGGCATATATGGATTCGATTCCGATGATCGTTATCACCGGCCAGGTACCTAGTCACCTGATAGGCAATGATGCTTTTCAGGAAGTTGATTCTGTTGGTATTACCCGTCCTATCGTCAAACACAACTTTTTAATCAGTAATGTAAATGATATCGCCGAGACCTTTAAGAAAGCATTTTTCGTGGCGACGACAGGACGCCCTGGGCCCGTCGTTATCGACATTCCTAAAGATATAACCGCTGAAAAAGTTGCTTTTGAGTACCCTTCAAAAGTTGAAATGCGCTCATATAATCCCACGGTTAAAGGCGATAGTGGTCAGATAAAACGTGCGGTTAAATTGATCAAACAAGCTGAACGGCCGATGATTTATACTGGCGGCGGTGTCATCCTGGGTAATGGTTCTGAACAGTTACGTACCTTTGTTCGTAGCCTGGGTTACCCCATTACACAGACGTTAATGGGTTTAGGCGCATTTCCGGCCAGCGACCCCTTGTCGTTGGGCATGTTGGGTATGCACGGAACCTATGAAGCCAATATGGGTATGCATCATTGTGATGTCTTGATTGCGATAGGTGCGCGTTTTGATGACCGTGTTACCGGTAACCTGGAAAAATTCTGTCCAGAGGCAAGGATTATTCATATAGATGTTGACCCGGCTTCCATATCGAAAAATGTCAAAGTTGATGTGCCTATCGTTGGTGAAGTGACGCAGGTGCTCGATGCAATTAATCTATTGTTAGCGAAAGATGCACAGCAAGTTAGAACAAAAGCTATCGAAAATTGGTGGGCTCAGCTTAATGAATGGCGTGCGCTGGACTGCCTGAAATATGACACCTCCAGCGGTACTATCAAACCACAGTTTGTTGTCCAAGAACTATTTAAAGTGACCCAGGGTGATGCTTTTGTCACCTCTGATGTCGGTCAGCACCAAATGTTTGCTGCGCAATATTATGGTTTTGATGAACCGCGCCGCTGGATTAACTCGGGTGGGCTTGGCACCATGGGTTTTGGTCTGCCCGCAGCCATGGGTGTGCAGTTGGCACACCCTGATGCGATGGTTGCCTGTATTACCGGTGAAGCCAGTATCCAAATGTGTCTGCAAGAATTATCAACTTGCAAACAGTATTTATTGCCCTTAAAGATTATCAATCTGAATAATGGTTGTATGGGTATGGTGCGACAGTGGCAGGAGTTTTTCTATGAAAAGCGTTACGCCATGTCGTATCTCGACGCTTTGCCCGACTTTGTTATGTTAGCAGAAAGTTATGGCCATCTCGGTATTAAGGTAGAAAAACCTGAAGATGTCAGGCMTRMTMTTGAAGAAGCATTCAAACAAAAAGACCGTCTTGTCTTTCTTGATTTTATTACCGATAAGGAAGAGAACGTTTACCCAATGATTCCAAATGGTGCGGGTCTAAATGAAATGATACTGGTTTAATCATTATGGTTTACGAAGAAAATAACAGTGAAACGGTCGAGATCAGACATATCATCTCGATATTACTAGAAAATGAAGCGGGTGCTCTGTCACGTGTTGCTGGRCTGTTTTCAGCACGTGCATATAATATCGAATCGTTAACGGTTGCACCGACGGATGATCCATCGTTATCACGAATGACATTGGTTACCACCGGCACAGATGAAGTGGTAGAGCAAGTATGTAAGCAGCTAAATAAACTTATCGACGTGGTGAAACTGGTGAATCTTACCGATGACGAGCATGTTGAGCGAGAATTGATTCTGGTTAAAGTGCAGGCCGAAGGTGAGCAACGTGATGAAATTAGACGGGTTGCTGATATTTTTCATGGTCATGTTATCGATACCTCAGACACCAGCTATACACTGGAAGTAACCGGTGACAGTGAAAAAATTGACGCTGTACTAAAAGCACTGACGGGTATAACGATTATCGAAGTTGTGCGTTCGGGTCAATTGGGTATGGGGCGTGGTGCGAAAGGCATTACCTAGTGACAGCGTAGTCTAAAAACTTCGTAGCCATGACGCGTGCGAACAATAAAATTTTTAAAACATTGAGTTTTCTTTTAAAACATCTTCGTCAATGTTGTTTAAAATAGCGTGGAAGGCGGCAATAGTTCCACAAGCATTTTTGGCATATTATCTCATGAAATATACATTTTCGCTCAAAACTTAGCCTTCTTTTTCAATTTTTTCTTATTATTGTTAAGCAAATTCCTCAGATTTTTGTTTAATAGGGTATAGAAACATAACAGCCTTGACTGGCTATTAAATCATTTCGAATGCCCATTCTTCAAGAGACATTAAATCTTAAAAAGAGTATTTTTAAATGTTGTAACCTAGATAAATATAAATTTACCTAATTTCTCAACATAAGGATTCATTATTTCAGGGTTGGATTCCAAGGCGAGCCAGTTTTCTTACATATGATAAAATATAATAGATATTGATAAATTTATTTTAATTTTATAAATAAATTAATACTTGGTGCCGATTATAATTAAATCTGATACT
>NVSH01000066.1 GCA_002401185.1 Gammaproteobacteria bacterium
ATGTTGCCACCATTACTTTTCGTATTGTGTTGGTGGATCAGCCACATTTCGATATTGTGGCTGATTTGGATGTTGTTACCGAAGACCCCGCGTCAACGCCGGCTAATACCGACCCGGCGAATGTGTTTAATGTCCTCAATACGTTAACCGTTAATTATCTGGACACCTGTACATTTGTTGCCGCCACACCGCTGGTATTTAATGACAGCTTTCAAGCGGATATTGAGGATCTGGATGTCACTACCTCTGCACCGCTGTACATCCTGACGAACAATCCATTATTCCCCGTGCCGTTAACGGTTGTGCTCACTAATAACGGTGGTCACGATGCCAGTAATTATTATACCTATGTCAGTTTTGGTGAAACCATCGATGTTCAAACACCACTACCAGCAGGTTGTACATCACTAGGTAATCCACCGACACCAAGAGCGGTTTGGGATAATCCTGCAGCCATACCAGCTACTGCAGAGGTGTTTGAGTGTACTGACAATAGCCCTGGCTTGGGCACTATCAATGCAGGGCAGACAATTAACCTGACTTTCGATGTAATTAAAGATACAACAGCTGCAGTCATTGCGGCAGACGACCTTACCTTTCGCGCTGATGTCGTCGGTGTTAYCGAACTGTTTGATGGTACCGAACTGGTTGTGCCAACACCGGATATCGTAACCATCAACAACACCACCAATAACTACACGTTGGATGCTATTCGTACCCGAGTATTGGGCTTTAACTTGACCAAATCGCTTGTTGGTTTATGTGCGGAAGATACTAACGTACCCGTTTCCGGTGATAGTAATCTGATTATTGGTGAAGATTGTACCTACCATATTGATGCGGGTGGCTGGTTTGGTTTCCTGACCCCGGGTTTTACCCTAATAGAAGTGTTGGATGTAGTAGTAACTGATGATTTGCCCGATGGCCAGGGTTATGTCCAACACAGTTTTACTAATGATCCTGCTATCACAAGCCCCATCGTAATTAATGGTGGAGCTGGCTCTATACCTGTAGAAGATAGGGATATTACCTGGGCATTTAACCCATCACCGGGCCCTGGTATTCAAGTAAAAGATCAGTTTTTTCGGGTTGATATCGCAACCCGCTTACTCAATGACCCGGTAGATAGTTCTGCCGCACCTAATGTGCATGCTGCCAACACGTTTGATATTGGCAAAGCAAGTTTTATCGCTGTGTTTGATACCGCTTCGTTTAACGTAAATGAAACCGCCGGTATACCCGGTTATCCCGATGAATCCGTACGCCGTGTTGATCTGGTAGTTACCGAACCCAATATCACCGTGGTTAAAGAAGTCTGTAATGAAACTTTATATACCCCAGGCACAGGATGTACAAACTTCACCACACTTGCCGACGATGGAGATACCGATGATTCATACATTTACAGAATAACGCTGAGCAATGAGGCGAGCAGTGGTGGTGTGCCGCGTGCGCCTGCTTATAATGTGATTTCCACCGATACCCTCGATGCATCTGACTTGATGTCGATTGTGGATTTTTCTAACGATGGACTGGATAACGATGGCGATGGTTTGATTGATGATGCTGATGGAAATGGTGAAGGCGCGATAAGTGAAAATGTGGCAAATGGCACCACGCCAGCGATTATTACAGTTTCCAATACGCATAGCTTGCCATTGCAACGTGTAGACCCGGGTGACAGTGTTGTTTTTTATTACCGTGTAGATCCTGATCAGATCATCGCGCCACTACAAACACTGACGAATGACGTAGTCATGACATATGACAGTTTAGCGGGTGATTCCGGTAACCAATTAACGGAGCAACGTTTGAACAGTGATCCGGCGGGTGCTCGTGTTTATACCACCGCTGTGGCTCAAGCAAATGTGCAAATGATACCGTTAGTCGCACAACCAAAAGCGATCATTGCTGTTTCAAATTCAGGGTTGGGTGGTGCGCCGCAGGATGTCGTTATCGGTGAAGAGATTCGTTATGAATTAACCACCCAGTTACCGGTAGCAAACCTGAGAAATTTTGTCATACGTGATCGCTTACCTGTCGGTCAAGTTTGTGTCGAAAATGGCCCTGATGTTGATTTGGGAGCAGGCGGCCCACATGCTGCGGCCGGTTTTAATCCTGGTGGCATTATCACGCCTGTATGTAGTCCTTTGGGTGATGAAATGGTATGGAATTTTAATAATCAGGAACTCACCATGTCGCCAGGCATTACCCGATTCGATTTCATCATCGACTTTGTTGCCCGTGTACAAAATGTTGCGACAAATCAGGAAGGTGTGGTGATGACTAATGGTGGTGGCGCACTTGCCGGCGGTACGGATGTAACAGCGACTTATGAGAACGAAGCGGCGGCAACAATCACACTGGAATTTGCGTCTGTTGATATCGTGGTGCGAGAACCGGTTATCGTTCTGACAAAATCTTTTGCGCCGGTCATTAACAGTGATGCCAACGATATATTAACGGTAACCGTAACCGCGACAAATAACGGTACGGCGGCGGCCTATAACTTGCAGATACTGGATAACCTTTTAACCAGTGATCTGACCTACATTAATGACAGCATGGCAGGTGCCGATGCACCCGATGATGATGGTGTTGTCGCCGATGATAAACAACCAACATTCAGCTGGCTACCAGCCAACCCGGATTACGAAATAACGCCGACCAGCGTGAAAACGTTTACCTTTCAGGTAAGGGTAGACACCACAGTACAACCGCTGGAAACTTTGGATAACATCATCGAAGGTAAATGGGATTCACTGCCCGGGCAAAGCACCGCCTTGAATGCAAGCGGATTAATCGGTGCTAACGGTAGTGCCACTGGATTACGAAATGGTGTGTTGCCCAATGCTGGTGATGCGCTGAATGATTATGAAACCACAGCTACAGCATCAACCTCGGTATTGCCATTAACCCTCAATAAAAATGATTTAAACCCAGCACTGGTTTCTACTATTGGTGCACATAAAAATTTCGAGATCGTTATTGCTTTGCCTGAAGGCACGACGAATAATCTGGTGGTGACGGATGATCTTATCTTCAGTGGTTTAAGTTACGCGCTCTCACGTAATGCCAGTTTTGATGTGTCTTATACCTTCACCGATATCGTTAGTATTAATGGCGCTGCGCCAGTCGAAGCTGTTTTTACTGGACAGGGTTTAGCCACATTACCCGCTGATAATGATACCGGTACTATCGAATGGAATATCGGTACTGTTGTTACCGCTGAAGAAAATGACACGGCTGTTAACGTAATTAACCCAACGATTACTATTAACTATTTTGCTCGTGTTAATAATGATGTTAATACCGATGATGGTGATACCTTACAAAACTCAGCAACGGTTACTTACGATCACGGTGAAACGGCAGCGATCGAAACATTAAATGACACCACGGCAGTACAGACCGTGGTTGAGCCCTTACTGGTGTTTAACCCCGTTATCAGCATTAATAATTTGACCTCACCGGGTATTCTTCCCGATTCGGGTGATATTCTTGAATATCAAATCACCCTGGAAAATACGGGCACGTCAGAAGCGTTTGATGTCAATGTGCTCAGTACATTACCTGCACAATTATTGTTTGATACCGCATTGCCAGTACCAACCGCATTAATCGGTGGCATTGCCGTGCCAGGTTTTACCACGTTGCCTGCG
Organism: Gammaproteobacteria bacterium; assembly: GCA_002401185.1. Taxonomy (GTDB): domain Bacteria; phylum Pseudomonadota; class Gammaproteobacteria; order SZUA-229; family SZUA-229. Next base: position 3,663 of record NVSH01000066.1, read on the forward strand.
GCTTCTCCGGCGGGGCCATTAATTTGGGGACGTGCTAATGCCGATAACACGCTGGATATTCCGGCGGGTGATTCACTGGTTTTAACCTATCGAGCAGTTGTGCAAAACGTGACCGAACCCAACACGGATCTGGATACATTGATAACGGTTGACTGGACATCGTTGGATGATGTTGATTTAAGTGCGCCGTTTGAAAGAACCGGTGCCGGTTGTCCAGTTACGGTTGCGCCCAATGATTATTGTCTTGGCCCGCAACTCGCGCAAATTATAACTATCGATAATAACAGTATCGTTAAATCAATTATTCTTGATACCTATAACACGGGATTGAGCACAGCAATCGATAGCATCGTGCGTGTTGGCGATACCGTTACTTATCGTCTGCAAGTGGCTATACAGGAAGGTACCACGCGGTCGGTTAGTGTCGTCGATACCATGCCAACCGGTATGACCTTTGTCGACATGCTCAGCATTAATGGCGATACCACTGCCAACTATGACCCGCCTGGAGCCGGTGCTGGCTCCAACTTTTCTTATGCGAGTCTATCCGCGGGTAGTTTTCCGGTGGCAGGTAATACTGGGGTTATCACCTGGATATTTGGTGATGTCAGTAATGATGCAGCGGGTGACGCCACCACCGATATCATCGTTATCGAATACCGTGCCCGGGTAACAGAAAACGCTGGCATTGCACAGCAACCAACAACAACACTAACCAATAGCACAGACCTGAACTATATCGATGGAAATGGCGTAGCGTCGAACGCTGGTGCTACGCCGCGATTACGCGACACCAGTGATCTGACGGTGTTGCAACCTGTTATGGATGTTCTGACCAAGCTGGACCGTGATGGCACACCACTCAGTGGCGATACCATCAATGTTGCCACCGACACCATGAATTTCCGTCTGCACAGCTGTAACACCACCGGGTTAGCACCGTCTTATGGACTGCTGATTACGGATAATTTACCTACGCAACTTGATGAGACGTCGTTGGTTGGACCGGTTAATGGTGCACTTACCCCTGATGTTTTAATCAACGGTGTACTCGCCACCGAAGGCGCAGCCAATGATTATGTCTATACCCCAGCAGCGGTTCGTGGTGGTGACATGGTGTTCTTCTTTAATACGCCTATCGATCCTGGTGAATGTGTCGATATCGAATTCGATATCGGTTTCTATACCGACTTCCCAGCGAATCAGTCGTGGAGTAACACGGTTACTGTGAATGAGTATTACTCGTTGCCGCCCACTGCTGCACAGTTGTACCCCGCTATCGGCCCCGTGTTATTTAACATGAACAATATGATTGGCGCATTTCCACCGCCAGAAAAAATAATGACACAACCGCTGCCTGCAGCGCCAGAAGCGACCATCGGCGATGAAATTATTTATCAGATAACCGTGCCGTCGACACCGGTTGGCGCGGTCATGTTCGATGTCACCATAACCGATACCCTGGACGATAGCCTGTTGTATTTAAGTGCCAGCGATATCGGTCCGAACGCGTTTGCACTTACGGATAACACGGTACTGCCGGGCGCAGTAAATTTAGTCATTCCGCAGATACTTGCTGGACAACAGGCAATAATCGAACTGCGCGTGCGTGTGGATAATAATGTCGATGCCAATGCCGGTGTGGCTTTCAGCAATGCGGCGAGTTATACCTTTGCTAATGCACCTGCTGGTGTGCCGATCAATGGCGGTAGTGATAATACCGCCAGCACGTTAACCCTTATCGAACCGACAGTTGCCGTAGCCAAAGCAGTGGCTAACGTTACCAGCCCAGGCATCGCACCGGATGCCGGTGATGTACTGCGTTACACCATAACCTTAACGGCTGCTGGCGGTGCTGCGTTGGGTGATCTGTTTTCCGATGCTTTTGATATAAGCCTTGCCGATACGTTGAGTTTGGGTCTGTTATACAACGCTAACCTGAGTGTCGATGGTGTTGGCAACACGATTAATGCGCCGGTTATCGCAGGTGATGGCATCGTTATTCCACAGACACTGAACTGGAGTCTGACGGATGGCAATGCCGATATCGATATCAGCGAAGGCACCGTCGTTACCGTCAACTATGACGTGCTGGTACTCGATGGCGTGTTGGCAAATCAAAACCTGACGAATGCCGTCAATATCCAGTGGCACAGTCGTGATGGTCCTGATGTGAACCAGCGAGACGGTACCGGTGTGCCTGCCGTTAATGATTATTTTAATGTCGTACCTGCAACGACATCACTGGTTACACCGGATAATACGGTTGTTGTAAAAAGTCGCCTGACGGATACCTTTGGTGGCGCTGATAATATCGTCCGAATCGGTGATGTTGTTGATTACGAAGTACGTATTACCATGCAGGAAAGTACGCATCCTGGTTTCACCGTTCAAGATAATCTCCCGCAGGGAATGGTGTTTGAAGAAACGGTTAGCATTAATGGTGTTGCTGCGCCTTTTGCAAATGTTGCACCGTTTACACATCTAAATATCGCCGCGCCTGTGGTTGCGGGTGATCCAATATTAGGCCCAACAACCGTCACCTGGTCTGCTGGCGATGTTATTAATGCTGGTGATAATCTTGCCAACAATGACTTTGTTATCGTCTACCGAGCCCGTGTGTTAAATCTTGTGCATCCACAGGTCAACAATATCGCGTTAAACAATACCGTTAATGTCGACTACACAACCGCTACCGGTGCAGCACCGACCAAAACCGATAATGAAGTTCTGGATCTGCAACAGCCGGATCTATCCATCACAAAAGTCGCCACGCCAGCAGGTGGTGATGCGGTTATTGATGCCGGTGAGGTGGTGACTTACACCGTCGAAATTACCAATAACGGTACGGCGCCAGCTTATGATGCCGAACTACTCGATACCATTCCGTTGGGTTTACGTAGTCCAGCTGTCACCATGGTTAGTACACAATTATTGGTTGCCGGCACAGTGCTACCAAACATAGCACCGGTGTATAACCCCATTACCGGTAGTGCAAACTGGAACTTTGATTCAGGTGTGGCAAATCAGTACAACATACCTGCCGGCGATACGTTGCAGATTGTCTATCAGGTACAGGCTGACGCTGGTTTAGGTGCCGGTTTGACCCTGACCAATCGGGCGCAGGTTCAGTTCTATTATTCATTTGATGATGATGGTGTACCGGCAGTCGGAGCCGCAACAGGCGTGCGTGAAATTTATGTACCCATAGGTTTTGCCGAAGCTATATTAACCACCACGTTGCCTAATGCATTATTGAAAATCAATCCTGTTGACACCGATGTTTCGATAGGTGAAACCTTCACTTATCGTATAACTGTGCCCAGTGTGATACAGCCAACGGCTCTCTATGATGTGAGAATTCTGGACGACCTTAATTTGGCCGCCGCCGATCTGTTGTTTGTGAGTGTTGCAAAAATTACGGGCAGTCAGCCATGGACGCCAGCTAACACGGGTGTGGTAGCGAATAACCTTATTATTAACGACGCTGCTATCGGTATCGACATTCCTGCAAACGAACAGGCGGTTATCGATGTAACGGTTACGCTGCGTGATACTGTCACCAATATTAATGCCTTGCTGTTTACTAACACGGCATCGTATACCTTTAACCAAATTGATAACAACAATGCTACGCAATCACTTGGGCTAGGCAATATCACAGCGAATTTGACCGTGGTGGAACCCGACCTGACACTGGATAAACGTGGCCCAGCCGGCACGGTTAATTTTGCCACGCCGATTCCTTATACCGTTGTCGTCGAAAATATCGGTACCGGTCCGGCGTTTGATAGCACCATCGTCGATCAGTTACCGGATGCACCTGATAATCCACCATTAACCGGTGGTACCTGTGATGCTGCGCCAGCAAATTTCGACGCGCGTATCACCACCGCAGCAGATGAAGTTACCGTAGTAAGAGCTTTGGTACTGAACACCGATTACACGGCAACGCATACCGCCGCACCTACCTGTGAATTAGTCATAACAACATTAACCGATGCAGCACGTGTCGAAGCCGGTGAAAAATTAATTATTGATTATGATGTTTCGCTGGACCCCGCCAGTCAGTCAGGCGCGTCTTTAACCAATATCGCGGGTGTTACTCAATGGTTTAGTCTCGATACCGCAGGTGCAGGTGCGACCGGTGAGATCAGAGAATATACCCGTGTCATCACCGATGGTACGACGGCATTAGTCGATCACGAAGATGCCTTTACCGTTATCGTTGATGCCCCCGTTCTTGATGTAATGAAAACGGTGGTGAATGTAACCACCAGTCAGAGCCCCGGCGTTGATGCTTCGCCGAGTGATATTTTGCGCTATACCATTGTGGTGAATAATGGCGGTGTTGTTGATGCTGCCGGCGTTACTGTCAGCGATGTAATACCCGCTAATGCCAGTTATATTGCAGACAGTGTTACCTTGAATGGCATTGTTGTTGGCGCACCTGATGCGGGTGTTTCACCGCTAATCGCTGGCATAGATATCAGTTCTTCAAATCTGACGCCACCATTGCCAACCGCGGGTAATGGCATTATTTCTGTAGGTGAGAGCGCAACCATTACCTTTGACGTATTGCTAGATGCAGTTATTACCAGTGGTACGCAAATACTGAACACAGCAGTAGTTAATTCACCATCGACCGGTGCACTGCCCAGTGATGACCCGAACATAAACGGCAATGATGATCCAAATATTATCGGTGATGAAGACCCGACGGCCACCTTGATTACCTCAGCACCAACATTTTTAATACAAAAAACTTCACAGGATATAACCGGCGATATCACTGTGCTGGTCGCGGGTGACACTTTGCGTTACACGCTGACAGTGAAAATATCGGTCAGGAAGATGCCGTTAACAGTTTGTTGAGTGATCAGGTTCCAGCTAATACAACGTATGTCGCGAACAGTACGACTTTAAATGGTGTGGTGGTTGCTGATCCGCTTGCTGGTATTTCAGCATTGGCTGCTGGCATGTTGATCAACGCACCGGAAAATATAACGGCGGGTTTCTTGCGTGCCGATACTAATGTTGCCGCAAACAATGTAGCGACCATTACCTTTGACGTCGTGATAGATATTTCTGTTATTGACGGTACGGTAATCTCCAATCAAGGTTTCCTCGATGGTGATGGTGCCGGCAGTGGTGTGTTCCCGCAACAACCATCAGATGACCCTGGTACTGCAGCGGTTGATGATCCGACATTAGATATCGTCGGTAACGTGCCGGTCATTGATGTTTTGAAAACCGTTGCCATACAAATTGATAACGGCAGTGTCGGTGTGGTTGATCCGGGTGATACCTTGCGTTACACCATCACCAGTACCAATATCGGTGCGATACCTGCGACAGGTGTGCAACTGAGTGATGCCGTTCCAGCAAACACCACGTATGTCGCTAACACTACCACCTTAGATGGACTGGCCATTGCTGACCCGGCACTTAATGTATCGCCGTTGATTGCTGGTATCGATATCAGTTCGAGTGACCTTCCGCCGCCATTGCCATTGGCCGGTGCTGGCACCTTAAGCGCAGGCCAGTCTGCGGTTGTGGTGTTTGATGTATTAGTCGATGGTGGCGTACTGCCGGGCACCATCATCAGTAATCAGGGTTTTGTCAGTAGTAATGAATTACCTGTTGAACCGTCGGATGCCGATGGTAACGATGCCAACGGTGATCAACCAACGGATATTGTGGTTGGCAATGTTCAACAACTAGCAATCACCAAACAGGTACTGGTTGTCGGTGGTGGTGTGGCGCAAGCGGGCGGCCAACTTGAATATGTATTGCGCGTAACCAACATCGGTAGCATCGCGGCCAATAATGTCATCTTCACCGATGATCTGGATTTCCCCGTGGCCGGACAGATGACCTTTGTTGCTGGCTCAGGTCGATTAGACGGGCTGGTTACCGGTGTTAGTCTAGTGGGTTCGACAGTGACGGCGGATTACTCGACCACATACGGCAACCTGCCGCCAGCAGCTACTACTGA
>NVSH01000067.1 GCA_002401185.1 Gammaproteobacteria bacterium
TTTWTWYRYYAWATYTMKNTACATTTTCATTTTTAAAATAGACCTCACCCTGTGATGCCAGCAAGCGAAACATAGCAAGTCCTAATGTTGTTTTACCTGACCCCGATTCACCGACGATACCTAAAGTCTCACCCGAACATAGGGACAGTGTAATGTCATCAACCGCTTTAATCTCATCGACCTTTCGTTTAAAAAAACCCTTATAGACTGGAAAATAACAGCGTAAGTTTTCTGTCGCTAATACGATTTCAGATCCGGCTTGCACTGTCGCTATCTTTTGATCTGGTTCGCTATCGAGCAAAAATTTCGTATATTCATGCTGTGGCTTTGAGAACAGTTCTGCAGACTCATTACTCTCTACGATTCGCCCATCTTGCATAACGCATACACGATCGGCAAAACGCCTGACCAGATTCAAATCATGCGTGATCAATAACACAGACATGCCCGTGTTTTTCTGGATTGAAGCTAATAGGTCAAGAATCTGCTGCTGGATGGTGACATCGAGTGCCGTTGTCGGTTCATCCGCTATCAGTAAAGCAGGGTCGCAGGCAAGTGCCATAGCAATCATGACACGCTGACGCTGGCCACCTGAAAGTGTATGTGGAAAGACGTTGACTTTATTTTCCGCTTGCCTGATACCAACCTTCTCAAGCAGTTCTATGACACGTTTTTGTTTTTCAGATGCCGTTAAGGTCTGATGCAATGTCAGCACTTCCTCTATCTGCTGGCCGATGGTAAACACCGGGTTTAACGATGTCATCGGCTCTTGAAAAATCATGGCAATGTTTTTACCACGAATTTTTTGTATTTCATTTTCTTTTAATTTTAATAAATTTTTATTTTGAAAATCGATACTGCCATCGGAATAAAGCGTATTTACTTCGTCATGCAAACGTAAGATAGACAAGGCAGTAACGGATTTTCCCGAACCTGACTCGCCGACGATAGCAAGGTTCTCGCCCTGAAATATATCAAAACTAATATCATCAATAATTTTTATCAGACCATTTTGCGTATTAAACGATACACTGAGATTATTAATGCTTAATAATTTATTTTTTTTATTCACTGTATTCATTATACTTTTCGTGTATCCAGAGCTTCGCGTAAGGCTTCACCGATAAAGATCAACAACATCAAGGTGCCGACGAGTACGATAAAAGCACTTAGTGATAACCACCACGCCTCTATATTTTCTTTACCCTGTGCTAGCAGCTCACCAAGACTAGGGGTAGTAGGCGGCACGCCCAGGCCTAAAAAATCCAGACTGGTCAAAGCCAGAATGGCGCCGCTGATGCGAAAGGGTAAAAAAGTAATGACTGGTGTCAAACTGTTTGGCAGTAAATGCCTGCTCATTATCGAATAATTCGATAGTCCCATCGCTCGCGCAGAACGGACATAATCCAGATTCCTGCCACGAAGAAATTCAGCACGCACATAATCAGACAAACCCATCCAGCCAAACAAAGACAATAAAATAATAAGTAACCAAATACTCGGCTGAAAGATAGAAGCAAAAATAATCAACAGATATAACTCAGGCATAGACGACCAAACTTCGATAATACGCTGCATGATCAAATCTGTTTTCCCAGAAAAATAACCCTGGATAGCGCCGGCAGCAATACCGATAGTCACGCCTATCACCATCAGCGCCAGAGCAAACCAGACGGAAATGCGAAACCCGTAGATGACTCGAGCTAGTACATCCCTTCCCCTGTCATCCGTGCCCAGTAAATTTTGCCCCGTTGGCGGCGCTGGGTTTGGTAAGTCGCTGTTAAAATTTATCGTGTTGTAACTGTATGGGTTGATTGGTTCGATCATCCAATTATCATCTCGCGTTAACTGCTCACGTACGAAACTATCCGTATAATCTGCCTCCGTTTCAAAATCACCACCAAAGGTGGTTTCGGGATACACCTTAAAAACGGGGAAATAATATTCATCGTCATAATTCACCAGTAAAGGTTTATCGTTGGATAAAACTTCGGCGAAAAAACATAATACGAACAAGATGCTGAATATCCACAAACTGATATAACCACGGCGATTTGATTTGAAGCGTAACCACGCACGTTGCCCTGGTGACAAACTCACATTTAACCTGTTTAACGAATTGCTTTTTAATGCACTCATCTACTTATCAACCGAATCAAAATGTATACGTGGATCGATGAACACATAACTCAGGTCGGCCAGTAATTTTGCGATTAAGCCAAGGATGGTAAACAAAAACAAGGTACCTAGTACCACAGGGTAATCTCTTTTTAGAACCGATTCGTAAGAAAGCAAACCTAAACCATCGAGTGAAAAAATAGTTTCTATCAATAAGCTGCCAGTAAAAAATGCACCGATAAAGGCTGCGGGAAAACCCGTTATTAATGGGATGACCGCGTTTCGAAATACATGACGATATAACACTGCATTTTCTGATAAACCTTTAGCCTTTGCCGTTAAAACATACTGTTTGCGTATTTCTTCGATAAAACTGTTTTTAGTCAACATGGTCATTACCGCAAAACTACCAATGACTGAAGAAAAAATGGGCAACACCATATGCCACAAATAATCGGTTATCTGCGCATACCATGGAAGGCTATCCCAATTGTCAGACACTAGCCCACGCAGTGGGAAAATATCAAAAAAGCTACCGCCACCAAGAAACACGAGCAAGGTAATGCCCAGCACAAAACCGGGAATGGAATAACCAACCAATATAAAGGTACTACTGACGACATCAAAAGCGCTTCCGTCTCTAACAGCTTTAGCAATACCTAGCGGTATACAGGTTGAATAGACGATTAAAAAACTCCATACACCTAAACTGATCGAAACAGGTAACTTGGATATAACCAGGTCAATAACCGATTCATTGTGGAAATAGCTATCACCAAAGTTCAAACTTAAATAGTTTTTCATCATGATGAAAAAACGTTCATGCACCGGTTTATCGAAACCATATAAAATTCTAATTTCCTCGATATACTCTTCATCTAAGCCGGTTGCACCTCGATACAGCCCACTTGTACCGCTGCTGGCTTCGCCCACACTTTGCCGGCCTTCAAGCTGACTAACCAACTGTTCAACCGGCCCCCCGGGAACAAATTGCGTTACCGCAAAGGTAATTAACATGACACCAAACAAGGTTGGAATCATTAATAATAAACGTTTTAAAATATACGAAAACATAAGATGATTTTTTATTTACCGTCTTTAATCCACCAGGATTTGAGTAACCAGCTTACTGGCTCGTAATACAAGGGATGACCATCCGGAATACCGAATTTATTCCAGTACGCAACACGGTGCACATTAATGAACCAGTTTGGCACGAGATACTCACCTTGCACCAGAACACGATCCAGCGCACGCGAAGCGATAACTAATTGTTCGCGATCTTCCGCCTGAATAATTTTTAACACTAATTCATCGACAACAGGATCATTGATACCCGGTAGATTATTCGAGCCTTTCAACTGCGCAGAACGTGAATGAAACATATTCATTAGTTCATTACCAGGTGATATCGAAGACGAAAAACTGGTCACCACCATATCAAATTCGAACGTATCAAGTCTGCGCTTATAAAGCGAAGCATCAACTTTTCTATAATTTGTTTCGATACCTAATTTTTTTAAATTATGCGCATACGGCGCAACAATACGGTCGAATCCATTTTGCACTAACAATATATCCAGAGTGAAGATATCACCTTGCTGGTTTTTAAGTACGCCATTGTGCACTGTCCACCCGGCCTCCGTTAGTAAGTCACGCGCTTGAATTAAATTCTTTCGCAGACTGTCGGGCGCTACTGTGGTCGCTGGTTCCCAGAATTTTGTAAAAATATCATCGGGTAATTGATGACGATACTTTTCAAGCAATATCCGTTCTTTACCTGTAGGCAATCCTTGCGCCGCTAACTCACTATTACTGAAATAACTACCCGCACGAACATATTGATTATAAAAAAGTTTTTCATTAGCCCACTCAAAGTCATAGGCAAGACTCAATGCGCGTCGGACACGAACATCTCGAAATTTTTCAAGGCGGGTATTAAAAGCAAAACCTTGCATGCCTGCATTGTTCTTATGGGTTAGTTCCGTTTTGTATATTTCACCCGATGCATAACGCGGCCCATTATGTGAACGCGCCCATCGTTTTGAATAGTTTTCAAAGAAGAAATCAAACTCGCCCGCTTTAAAGGCTTCAAGTGCAATCGTAGAGTCTTTATAATATTTATAAGTCACTTCATCGAAATTAAACATGCCATGACGAACCGGCAGATTTTTAGCCCAGTAGTCTTGATTCTTAATATATTTTATTGATTTTCCACGACTGTATTTATCAACGACATAGGGACCACTGGCAATGGGTCTACTATCACTAAGCTTTTCAAAATCCTGATCACCTGCCCATTTTTTTGAAAATATCGGTATCTCTCCGACAATCATATGCAACTCTCTATTCTTGTTTTTAAAATTAAATCGAACCGTCAGTTGATCGATTATTACCGCTGATTTAACATCAGCATAATAGACACGAAACTGAGGATGCGCAGCTTTACTCATCAGTGTATCAAACGAATACTTTACATCTTCTGCAGTAATGGCATCGCCATTAGAAAACTTGGCTAGAGGATTTATATGGAATGTTACGGATAACTCGTCTTTCGCTAAATAAAAATCATCGGCGATCAAGCCATATTCACTAAAGGGTTCGTCCAGACTCTTTTCCAATAAACTCTCGAAAACTAAGACACTTAGCCCATCGGCAGAGATCCCTTTCAACAGGTAAGGGTTCAGGCTATCGAACGTACCTAAACCCATCAACGTTAATTTTCCCTGTTTAGGCGCAGCAGGATTAACATAATCAAAATGTTTATAATGCTCAGAATACTTAGGTTCATAGCCCATACCCATTGCCGATACTGCATGAGACGTCATGGGCAGAAAAAACAAAATGAAGAAACACGCAGATAATTTCAAGTCCATCGTTCTGGACAGCAACACAATCGACAATCTCAGATACATAAGTTTAAGCTATTCTATTTTATAGTTGATTTTCTAGGTATAATCCGCCTAACATGTGCCATCTGAGTTTACAGTACAGACCAACAACTGGCTAACAATACAACATTTTCGGGGAACGTGTCATGGGCTTTTTAACAGGTAAACGGGTTTTAATTTTCGGCGTTGCAAGCAACCGTTCCATCGCCTGGGGCATAGCTAAAGCGATGCACCGTGAAGGAGCTGAATTAGCCTTTGCTTACATGGGCGAGCGCTTGAAAGAACGTGTTGAAAAATTAGCCGGTGAATGTGACTCGGATATCATTGTACCCTGTGACGTCGAGAATGATGAACAGATCGAAGCTGTTTTCGAACACCTGGACGATTACTGGGATAGCCTGGACATCATTGTGCATTCTGTTGCTTTCGCCCCTAAGGAACTTTTAGAAGGCGATTATCTAGACAACATCAGTCGCAAAGGTTTCAATACAGCGCACGATATCAGTTCTTACAGCCTTGCCGCAATCGCTAAAGCCGGGCGTCATATGATGCAAAACCGTGAAGATGCATCAATTATCACCATGAGTTATCTCGGCGCAGTACGCGCATTTCCCGGTTACAATGTCATGGGTTTGGCGAAAGCCAGTCTGGAAGCTAATGTGCGTTACCTGGCACACTCTTTAGGTCCCGAAGGCATACGAGTCAACGCTATTTCTGCCGGCCCCATCAAGACGATCGCAGCCAAAGGCATTACAAGTTTCAACAAAATGATACAACACGTCGAACAGAGTGCCCCGCTACGTCGCAATGTAACTATTGATGAAGTGGGCAATACTGCTGCTTTCCTATGCTCAAGTTTAGCCAGTGGCATCACTGGTGAGATAATTTATGTAGATGCCGGCTACCATACGGCCGGTTTAATGGGTGATATTTCCGAATAACCTTAAAGCGTATGACTACAGAATATAGAAAGTGGGTGATGCATTATCACTTGCTGTTTTCAGTTACTTTACGCTGCACTCATTTATTTCTGCAAAAGTGTTTGCTCACCTTCAAGACGTGCAATTGTTACCGCTGCACATGAGTCACTAAAAACGTTCACAGACGTTCGACACATATCCAATACACGGTCGACCACCAGGATCAATCCGATCGCTTCCAAAGGCAAGCCAATCGCGGCAAGTATGATAGTAATTGCGACCAGACTTGCCGAWGGAATACCCGCCACWCCGAYRGAKGTTAACAAGGCTACCARYACRATGGTGAACTGTGTCGTYAYATCYARYGTAAKACCATATGCYTGCGCWATRAACATSGCTGCAACRCAYTCATACAAYGCWGTTCCATCCATATTRATRGTKGCRCCCAGAGGTAAGGTAAAACCTGCGACCTGATTGGACACCCCAGCACGGTTTTCTACGCAGTCCATGGTGACCGGCAATGTCGCTGATGACGAACTGGTTGAAAAAGCAGTTAATAATGCCGGCAACATTGCTTTAAAATGTTTAGCGGGTGAAACCCGCCCAATAAAATGCAAAATAGCAGGCAAGAACAATAATAAATGTACCGCCAGCGCCAGTAAAACGGTGATGAAGAACAACGCTAATGGCTCAAAAGCTTGGACGCCAGAAATCAATATTACTTTTGTTACAAGCGCATACACACCTATTGGAGMAAATTTCATAACGAGATTGGTCATCATCATCATGATATCCAGCAGCCCTTGCCAAAAATCTTTATGAACCTGTGCCGAAGAACCTTTTAATTTTGAAATAAAATAACCGAAGATAAGGCTAAAAAATATCAACCCCAACATTTGCCCATTAGCTGCAGCCATTACTATATTTGGTGGAACCATGCGTAATAAAACTTCAGCAATATCAGCAGCACCTTTATCTCCAACCTTATTAACGATATCTTCAGTTTGTGGGGACAAACCGATAATATCTCGAGCTGGAACACCATCGACAACACCTGGCTGAAACAGATTTACAAAAAACAAACCAATTAAAATAGCAACCAGACTGGTGCTTGCATAATACAGTACTGTTTTCGAACCAAGGCGGCCTAACGTCTCAGAATTCAACCCCATCATACCTGCAATAATCGATGCCATGACGAGTGGCACAATTAACATCTTTAATGCATTTAAAAATAATGTCCCGAAGAAGATGAGGACAGAAAGAAAAGGAATGCCAAAAAAGGAAACCGTCTGATCGAATATAAGACCAGTAATTAAAGCCAAAAAAAGTGCTATTAAAATTTGCCAATGCAAAGCAATTTTATTAATCGCCAAAACCTGTCACCCTTGTTTTAATTAATACACGATCAAATATTACCGTTCGATAATACGTGTATTTTTTTCGATATCAGCATGTTCTTTTATTGCAAGAAGTGCACTGGAAAAATCACGTATCGCATACTCTCTTACTATTTCAGCTTTTACCAAATCCAGCTTATCCTGAGCAATATCATCTGATGTATTGATATTATTAAGCACCACCAAAGCAACATCTCCAATAAGTAAGTCAACCTGCTTTACCGATATTAATCCATTTGTGTCTGGAACCATTTCAAATGCGCTATACACAATCACCGGATCACTCACTTTCGCTCCATCATTACGACTGACAGAAGTGRTAGTATCCATACTAATACCGTTACCCTCAAAATCTTCTATACTTTCGCCGGCTTCAATTTTAGTTTTAATTATTGCAGCAGCTGTTTTGGTTCGCTCATGAGCGTTCTGCACTTTTAATATATTTTCTATTTTAGAACTTACGTTTTCTATTGGAATTGCCGTAGCCGGTACGTGCTCATTCAAACGCAACACAACGACATGCGTTGGGCTGATTTCAATGATATCACTATTACTACCCTGCTCTAATACTAAGGATGAAARACTTATATTTCTTATTTTTTCATGCAGTAAAAGGCCTTGTCCTTTATCGCGTGTAAAATAATCACTCGAATTAACGACTAACGATAATTCATCGACCACAGTGCCGAGATCATCTGGGTTTTCATAAGCAATAGAAGCTAATCTCTCACTTAAGTCATAAAATAGTGAAGCCACACCATCTTTTTTAAGTTCGGCTTCAAACTCTTTACGTTTATCTTCAAACGAGGAAACCGCTTCACTTCGAACATCATCGAGCATGATCAGATGGTAACCAAACTGAGTTTCTATTATCTCACTTACCGTTCCTTTTTTCATTTCAAAAAGCACGTCTTCAAACGGTTTAACCATATCACCAGAGGTTACCCAACCAAGATCACCACCATCTTCAGCAGAGCCTGTATCTTGTGAATGTKTTTTTGCTAATTCAGTAAAATCTGCACCTTGCTCAAGGTCTAATTTAAGCGATTTGATTTTTGCAAAAACGACTGTTTCATCTTCAGCAACCTGTAAAAGAATATGTCTCGCTTTACGCTCTTCCCGACGAGCTATACTCAAAACGTAGTCGTCATACATCTGGATAATTTGAACCTCATCTACTTCCACACTATCGGCAAGAGACGATGAGAGAATTTCAACATAATCTATCTTTATTTTTTCGGGCAGCATAAAACGGTGCCTATTCATTTCGTAGTACTGTTTAATCTCTTCTGTTGTCGGCTTAATTTCTGTGGAATAATAATCCACATTAAACGTTAGAACGCTAATATCACGAGTCTGCTCATTGAGCACAGCTATGTTCTTGATTTCTTCTCGAGTAACAAAAGTCGAATTTGCAATGGCCAACTGCATCTGTTGCAGTCTTAGCTCATTTCTTAAAGTCTGCTCATACATCGGTATACTCATACCTAGCGATGCGACCATTGCTTCGAATCGCATACGATCGAAAACACCGTCAACAGTAAACTGTTGTTGTATTCGTGCAGCTAATGTGGCATCTGAAATTCTATAACCACTTTCAAAAGTAACGCTTTCTAGTAGTCGTTGATTGATTAACTGTTGCAACGTTCGTTCACGTAAATCTTTTTCCTGAATAGGAAGCTCATTACCGTATTGACGCAATAATGCCTGCCGTTGCATTGAAACAGTACGTTCAAATTCATTTGCAGATATTTCAATATTATTGACTTTTGCCGCGTAACGCGGGCCAGCATCATCAAAATAAGATTGTATACCCCACAATGCGAAAGGCAGCCCTATCAAGACAACGATAACGATGCCTAACCAACCTTTTATACGATCATTAATAGCCTGTAACATGGTTATATTTTCTCTATTGGCCAAAACATACGAATTATTTGTTTGCCATTATGATTAATTAAAATGTATCGAAAAAACTATGCACGATTATACCTAAATACACAGAATTAATGAGCCATCCTCTAGAAAATAATTCGCAACCTACACACAGGTGTAAACACTAATTAAGTTTGGACAAATATTAGGTAGAAAAAATGATGAGATTCTATGATAAATTTGCCGCATAAAATTAATATAGAAATTAATTTTATGCGGCAATGTCATTGTATGGCGGACCGGACGGGATTCGAACCCGCGACCTCCGGCGTGACAGGCCGGCATTCTAACCAGCTGAACTACCGGTCCGTACTTGGTGGGTGCTGAGGGAGTCGAACCCCCGACATTCGCCTTGTAAGGGCGACGCTCTACCAGCT
>NVSH01000068.1 GCA_002401185.1 Gammaproteobacteria bacterium
CGATTACTCGACTCTTTATAATTACCCGTAATCCATCTCGAACACCCTTTCCAATAGCGTCGTAACCTTTATTATTATCTTCAAGTTTTAGGTCGAGTAAGGTTGAAACATCATAACGTGCTATTTCTCCGGATACAGGCAACATAGTACCCGTGGTGTTTTTAAATTCTGCGGCTAACCGTCGCGTTTCATTAATTAATTTATCAATAGAATATAAGGGCATAAATTTATCCTGTATCTCAAGTTAAATAATCGGCAGTTAATACTTACTTCTTAAATAAAATGTATTACTTATAAAATAATTCTTGATTGCCAGTGTTAGCGACATATTGCTGACAATGTCAATATTCTTGATGACGTAAGTTTGGCGTTGACATTTGTTTACACACTAAGTAATTGATATAAAACAAGAATCAATTATAGGCATGAACATTGCTCTAAGTAACATCGATGATAGATAGAACTGAGCCTGTTAAATGAATAAACGTAACAACATAATTGTTCAACCGATAACGACCAACCAACAAGTCGTTGAGCAGCTCGTTGGTGAGCAACTGGAAAGTGCATTTCAACTATTTAATGAATATTCTACGAAGTTAGCTAATTCATATAGTGCATTAGAGGATCATGTTACAAAACTTACTACTGAACTGGTTGACGCTCGTAATGAACGTTTATCTGAACTCGCAGAAAAAGAAATACTGGCGGTTAAATTAGAAGGTTTACTTGATGCATTGCCTGCTGGAATTATTGTGCTAGATGATGACAATTACATTACACAGGTGAATCCTGTTGCGCGTTCAATGTTACTTGAAGACGACGATATGCTGATAGGTAAAGATTGGGATTTGATATCAAGAGAAAGTATAGTTAATAATGGGAATGAATTACAGTTAAAAAATAGTCAATGGCATGAATGTTATATAAACATATCAATATGCTCTCTGACTGAAGGTGAAATGAAAAAGCTCGCAGGTAAAATAATACTGATCTCAGATATCACAGAAACACGTACTTTACAAAATAATCTTAATCGAGAAAAAAGACTTAGTTCTTTAGGCGAAATGATCGCCAGTCTTGCGCATCAGATCCGCACGCCACTCGCGTCAGCATTACTTTATATATCAGCTTTGAGTCATCCTAAGAGTAATGATAATGAAGAACGTCTGACGTTTGCTAAAAAAGCCAAAGAAAGACTTTATCATCTTGAAAGAATGGTTAACGACATGTTGATTTTTGCACGTGGTGATGTGTCTGATCTTGATTATATTAATGTCTATGAATTWATGCTTCATCTAAAAAAGTTATCTGAAGACGACCATAGAATAAATACTATAAATATTCATATCGATAAAAATTTAAAAGAAGTAAAAATTCAGGCGAATCATGATTCTTTATTAAGTGCAGTTCAAAATATCATTGATAATGCTATTGAAGCATGTCATGAACGTTATGCTGGAACTGCCGATAATAACGATGCTGAGATAATTGTTAAATCATTTCTAAATGACCTTAATCAGTTTCAGATAAACATAAATGATAATGGCTGTGGTATGTCAGATGAGATAAAAGACAGGATATTAGAACCTTTTTATACAACGCATACAAACGGTACAGGCCTTGGTCTTGCTGTTGTCAGTGCCACGGTGAAACGGTATTTCGGTGAGATGACGGTGAAGTCAAATTTAGGTATAGGCAGTGAATTTATTATTAAATTCCCACGTCCTGAAAACATAACACTGCTATCGAGTAGCCTAAGCGCAACGAATAAAAACATTAAGCATCAATCAGGTGCACATAATAAGTTATTAGATAAACAAGAGGTAGTGATATGAATCAGGCAACTTTTAGAGATGATGCTAGGGTCAGTACGCATCATGATGTATACCCTGCTTGTAATAGTATTTTAGTGGTTGAAGATGATCCATCTTTACGTGAAATATTGGGTAAAACATTAAGTATGGATGACTTTAATGTTGTGTTAGCTGAAAGTGCGGAACAAGCGCTGTCCATACTTCGAACTAATTTCAGGATTGCGCTTGTACTTAGTGACGTTCAGATGCAACCAATGAGTGGGCATACTTTATTAAAGAAATGTAAAGAACTGTATCCACAACTACCGGTCATTTTAATGACGGCATATGGAACGATAGGTAATGCTGTCAATGCTATTCATGATGGCGCAGCTGATTATTTAGTAAAACCATTTGAACATGACGAATTAATTAAAATGATAAAGCGTTACCTTGTCCAAAAAACCATTGTTATCCATGCTGATGTTATTAATGCACAAGGCGAAGTATCTATCGAAAATAAAACAAATGATAACGAAGAACAATCGATACACGGATTAATCGCTGTTGATAAAAAAAGTATTCAGCTATCACAAGTTGCTAAAAAAGTAGCGAAAACAGATGTCACGGTAATGATTAGTGGTGAATCAGGTGTCGGTAAGGAAGTGATATCGAAGTTTATACACAAAAACTCGGCTCGATTCGATGGCCCATTCATAGCAATAAACTGTGCAGCAATACCGGAGAATATGTTAGAAGCTGTTTTATTTGGTTATGAGAAGGGTGCATATACAGGAGC
Source organism: Gammaproteobacteria bacterium (assembly GCA_002401185.1). Lineage (GTDB taxonomy): Bacteria > Pseudomonadota > Gammaproteobacteria > SZUA-229 > SZUA-229. The sequence continues at coordinate 2,593 of NVSH01000068.1, forward strand.
ATATCAATCAAGAGCCGGAAAATTTGAACAAGCCCAGGGCGGAACATTATTACTTGACGAGGTAACAGAAATGGACCTCGGCTTACAAGTTAAATTATTACGCGTGCTGCAAGAACGTGAAGTAGAACGATTAGGTGGCAGTAAAGTCATTCCTCTTGATGTAAGAATCTTAGCCACAACAAATAGAAATTTACAGCAGGCTGTTATAGACGGAAAATTTAGAGAGGATCTTTATTATCGTATTAATGTTTTTCCATTACATATTACACCTTTAAGAGAACGTACTGGAGATATCTTGCCAATAGCGAATAAAATGTTGGATGCATATTCCGATGATATCGATAATGTTTTCTTTTCCCTCACGGCACAACGTGCATTAAAAATGCATGACTGGCCAGGCAATATCAGAGAATTAGATAATGTTATACAACGAGCTCTTATCTTAAAAACAGGGAGTCTTATCGAAGAGTGTGATGTTCAATTTGAACATATAAACAATAATGTCTATCACTTAGAAAATGTTACGGAAGGTTTTAGTGAAGATGATTCAAAGGCTAACGATTCTGGATTAAATAACGATTTAAAAGCACGTGAACAAGACCTGATTATTTCTGCTTTAAGCACCAGAGACAGTCGTAAAAAAGTGGCTGAAAAATTAGGTATTAGTCCCCGAACATTACGTTATAAGCTGGCTAGAATGCGTAATGCTGGCATTCCGTTACCTGTTTGAGTATGCGCAGCGATACATTCAGTCAAACGATAATAGTCTGTAATTTTTTGATTTTATGTGTCGACAGTAAACAGTAAGGTTTTAATAAATTCGTTTTCTTAAATTTATATATGCAGACAATGTAAAAATACTATTACAGGTAATAATTATGAACAATTTAGAAATAAATCAACTTTTACAACAAATGCATGATATGGCTTCAATGGCAGGAAGCAAAATACCTACAGATACAGATGTTGCTCAACCAGATTTTACACAATTATTAAAAGACTCTGTTAATAAGGTTAATGAAACACAAAAAACATCATCCAGCATGGCTACCGCATTTGAACTTGGTGACCCCAATGTAAATCTTAGTGAAGTTATGGTAGCAATACAAAAATCAAGAGTGTCTTTTCAGGCGATGACTCAAGTAAGAAATAATCTTGTCTCTGCATATAAAGAAGTGATGAATATGCAAGTTTAGTTTGTTACATTGATTTGCAAACAAAATTATAAATAATATTAAAGTATGGTAAATAGATGGCAATCATAGCAGCAGATAATGTAGCGGTYCAAGCACAGGGATTTGGTTCTTTAACGGTAATACGTCAATTAGGTTTAATGCTCGGATTAGCTATGAGTGTGGCACTAGGTGTTACTGTTGCTTTATGGTCACAAACCCCTAATTACAGCATGCTCTACGGCAATCTCAGTGCAAAAGATTTATCACAAATCACAAGCGCTCTGGATAGTTCTGGTATCGAATACAAACTTGATGCATCCAGTGCTGCTATATTAGTACCTGCCGACAAAGTACAACAAGCCAGAATGAGACTCGCTGCAAGCGGTACCAAGGTAAGTAACTATGTTGGTTTTGAAATTCTGGATAAAAGTCCTGGTTTAGGTAGTAATAGTTTTTTACTAAAGGCACGTTATCAACGAGCACTTGAAGGTGAACTCGCGCAAACAATCAGTATGTTAAAAATGATTGACAGTGCACGTGTGCATCTTGCGATACCAAAACAATCTGCATTTGCACGTAAAAGTACTCGACCCTCGGCAACAGTTGTACTTAACCTTTATCCTGGTATGAACATAAATGACAGGCAGACTGCAAGTATCGTCAACATCGTGGCATCGAGCATTCCCGGACTCGAAACTGAACAGGTTACGGTCACTGATGATAGGGGTCGATTGTTGAGTACCAAAGGCAATGATTCATCGATGGCGAACAGTAATACGCAGTTTGACTACACCAGAAAATTAGAAGATCGTTACGTCAAACGCATACTCGATATAATAAGCCCGATCGTAGGTTTAGAGGGTGTGCGTGCTCAGGTCGTTGCTGACATTAATTTTACCTCACTAGAAGAAACAAAAGAAAGTTACCTGCCTGAGAAAAAAGCACTTCGAAGTGAACAATTGTTTGAACAAAATTCCAGCTTGCCATCGGTGTCTGGTGTACCGGGTGCATTGAGTAATCAAGCACCTGCTGGTGGTAGCGTTGATGCCAAAACAGAAACAACTTCAACGACAGTGAATAATTCTTCACGTGCGTTACGTAACTATGAGATTGATCGAACAATCAGTCATATAAGAAAATCCCCCGTGACACTGTTACGACTCTCTGTCGCTGTTATCGTAGATTATCGTTCTGTGCCTGGCAAAAAAGGTAAAGTAATAAGGGAACCTTTAACGGAACAAGAAATAAAATATGTGACCGAGTTGGTTAGAGAAGCTGTTGGTTTTAATAAAGAACGTGGTGATACGTTAAATGTTGTCAATACGCAGTTTCAGTTGCCTGAGCAGGTAGAACCATTACCTGAGAGTCCACTCTGGGAACAAGCCTGGGTTTTAGATTTAGCTAAACAAATTGTAGGCGGTCTCGTTGTATTATTTATAGCCTTTGGTGTGTTACGCCCGATGTTAAGTAATCTGTCTAAACAAGGTGAAAGTTCAGCTCTTGCTTTAGCATCTGCACCTGCAAATAACGCTGCAGAGCATTTGCCAGCAGGCGAGGACCATTTAACATTAACTAATCAAAACCCAAGTAACAGTCAGCAATTACTCGACGTTGCCAGCACCATGGTCAAAGAAGACCCAAAACGTGTGGCACAGGTAATGAGTACCTGGGTAGAATCTGATGGCTGATAATCCTGTTGATATAAAAGAAATGTCAGGGCCAGAACGCGCTGCGATATTTATGATGAGTCTCGGTGAAAGCAACGCTGCTGAGGTACTCAAACATATGGACCCCAAAGAAGTACAGAAGGTCGGTACGATAATGGCGTCTTTAAAGAATGTTTCTAAAGATAAAGTTGACTCGGTGGTTAGTGAATTTGTTGACACGGCCAGTGGTCAATCAAGTGTTGGTGTCGATTCAGATGCCTATATAAGAAAAATGCTAAACAATGCACTCGGTGAAGATAAAGCTGGTAGTGTTATCGATCGCATACTTACCAGCCAAAATTCTAAGGGTCTTGAATCCTTAAAATGGATGGATCCACGCGCTGTTGCTGAAGTCGTCAAAAATGAACACCCACAAATCACAGCTATTGTTCTATCTTATCTCGATAGTGATCAATCAGCAGAAATATTAAGTCATTTACCGGAGCGTGCACAATCTGATGTGCTCATGCGCATAGCAACTCTCGATGGTGTAACGCCTGCTGCATTGTTGGAATTGAACGAAGTATTAGAAAAGCAATTTTCAGGAAGTAGCAACATTGCTACTTCGGGTGCAGGTGGCGTTAAGGTTGCAGCGGATATTCTTAATTTCATGGATGGTGCTACTGAAGCGAGTATTACGGAAGCTATTACCGAACATGATCAGGAATTAGCTGAGGAGATTCAAGGGAAAATGTTCGTCTTTGAAAATCTAATTGCAATAGATGATCGAGGTATGCAGGCGATATTACGTGATGTTCAATCTGAACAGTTAATTATTGCGTTGAAAGGTGCAGATGATGTAATTAAAGAGAAAATATTCGGCAATATGTCATCACGTGCTGCTGAAATGATGCGCGAAGATCTTGAAGCAAAAGGTCCAGTGAAGCTTAAAGAAGTAGAAGATGCACAAAAAGAAGTACTTGCTATAGCAACACGTCTGGCCGACGCAGGTGAAATTTCATTAGGTGGAAAAGGAGAAGAAGAATATGTCTAGAGTTCTGGAGAAAGATGTGCCTGTTAACGTTAAACCCTGGCGCGCACCTGACCTTAATATCAGTGAAGAAATCGCTTTCGATTATAAGTTGACTGACTCTGCACAGATTACACATAGAGACCAACAAAGCAAAATAAGACAGCAAGCTTATGAAAAAAGTTATGCCAAAGGTTATATGGAAGGTTTGGCACAGGGGCAACAGGAAATGCACGAACACGTAGAGCATCTCCATTCATTAATGGCAGCATTAACCATACCATTACCTGATCTAGATGACAGCGTGGTCGATGAAATGGCACAGCTGTGTATTGCGATGGTTAAGCAGTTAGTAAGAAGAGAATTAAAAGCGTCACCAGATGAAATTATCGCTGTGATAAAAGAAGCATTAAGTATGTTGCCTGAGACACCGGCTGAAGCCACACTTAATCTACACCCAGAAGATGCAGAAATCGTACGCAAATCATTAATAAATCCAGATCTACCATCCAATTGGAAAATTATAGAAGACCCATTAATAACACGTGGTGGTTGTCGTGTATCAACAAAAAGTTCACGCATCGATGCTACCGTCGAGAGTCGATTAAATGCAGTTATTGCCGAAGTCATCGGTGATGAGCGTAGCTAGAAAAGTTAATTTAGGACGAATTTAATGTTAACGGAAGATATTGAAAAATACAGCCGAAGTTCTATCTGGTGTGAGCGTTTACATAAACATCGTGTCAACGTTGAGCAGAAAATACCATTGATTGTTGAAGGTAAACTAAACCGGATGGTAGGTTTAACATTAGAAACAGTTGGCTGCCATGCGGCTGTTGGTGCACGTTGTTTAGTATCATCAGCTGAAGGAAACGTAGAAGCAGAGGTTGTCGGTTTTTCTGGTGAACGGTTGTACTTGATGCCAACAGGTGATATCAGCGGTTTGGTTCCCGATGCACGGGTTGTCCCTGGCAAGGGCTTGTATCGAGCGCGGGTAGGCGATGACCTACTGGGTAGAGTTATTGATGCAGCAGGTAATCCTCTTGATGGTAAAGGTGCAATACGATGTAAACATACTTTGCCCTTAGCTGGTGTGCCCAGTAACCCACTTGCGCGATGGTCAATCAATAAACCATTGGATGTAGGTGTTACAGCAATAAACTCACTATTAACAGTAGGACGTGGTCAACGACTGGGGTTGTTTGCAGGTAGTGGTGTTGGTAAAAGTGTGTTACTAGGTATGATGACACGTTACACCGAGGCAGATGTTATCGTTGTTGGTTTAATAGGTGAACGTGGCCGTGAGGTAAAAGAATTTGTCGATAAGATCTTAGGTAAGAAAGGACTTGAACGAGCTGTAGTCGTCGCTAGTCCTGCAGATAATCCTCCACTAATGAGAATGCATGGTGCCTGGTTAGCAACAACGATTGCTGAATATTTTCGTGATAAAGGTATGAATGTTTTATTGTTGATGGATTCATTAACACGATTTGCGCAGGCGCAACGGGAAATTGCACTTGCTATAGGCGAACCACCAGCAACCAAAGGTTATCCGCCATCTGTATTTGCAAAATTGCCACAACTTGTGGAAAGAGCAGGTAATAATGGCGAGAACGGTGGCTCAATCACCGCATTTTACACCGTTTTAGCAGAAGGTGATGACAGTAACGACCCTATTGTTGATGCAGCCCGTGCTGTTCTTGACGGGCATATAATGCTTTCCAGAGAGATCGCCGAAACAGGACATTTTCCAGCAATTGATATCGAATCCTCCGTTAGTCGAGTCATGAATGACATTGTGACAGATGATCATAAACAGGCAGCACTAAAGTTTAAAAAATTATATTCAATTTATCAGAGAAACCGTGACCTGATCAGTATAGGCGCCTACCAATATGGAAGTGATTCGGACATTGACAAGGCAATCGATTTTAATGATTTGTTCACGACATTTTTACAGCAAGATACTAATGAATCTTTTTCTTATGACGATAGTATTAATTCACTAATCAATCTTTTCAATAGTGATGAACAATAAAACGTAGTACGATTATGGAAGAAAAAAAACAACTAAGCATCATGGCCGAAAAGGCGCATAGAGAAGAGACCAAAGCATATAATGAAATGTACAGTGACGAGCAAAAAGCTAACAAGCAAAGAGAACAGCTTGAGACTTGTTTAGATTATCGGGAAGAATGCCTCAGTGGTTTAAAATCAGCTAAATCTTCAGGTTTATCCATCGTACAAATTCGTGAGTGTCAGTTGCTGGTTAAATATTTGGATACTGTTGTAGAAACACGTCAGTATCAATCTGATATCTGTGATGAAAATTATGATAAATCAAAAAAAATATGGAATCGAAGAAATGAACATTACGAAAAATTAAAAGACGAGATGAAAAATCTCGATACGGTTAAAGATGCTGATGTTATGGTTGATGATTCACAGGAAACTGATAATAGTAAACCATCGTCTGTTAAGACCTATAAGACCTATTATGATTAATTATTTCAGTAAGCATGACAAAATCTTCTAAAAAATTACAACCAGTTGCTAATCTTGCAAGGCTAAATGAGCGTAGTGCAGCACGTTTACATGGCAGCGTATTAAATGAACTGAAAAAACAGGAAGAACGTCTCGACGAATTAATATCTTATCGTGATCAATACCAGACTTCGTTTAATGTGGCGGGAAAATTAGGTATATCATCCATACAGTTACAGGATTATCGTTTATTTTTACTGCGTTTAGATGATGCAATACAACAGCAACAACAAGCGATTATAAATGGGAAAAAGAACAGTGAAATGAGTAGAGGGGAATGGTTGAATAAAAGAAATAAAAGCAAGATGATGAATAAAGTCGTAGAAAAAAGACAAGTTGCAGAAGCCGCACAATTGGAAAAGTCAGAACAGCGTGAATTAGAAGATCGACCTTTAACCAATTAATAAATTTTAAAAGTTTGGCATAGACATTGCTTTGTTATCTTAACAAAGAATACTTAATAAATTGCTAGCGTAGCATTAACAGAGTAAAGCATTATGTCTGATACGAATAATCTGCAAATTTCTGAAACACCAATAGCGAATGTAAACACTGCTACAAATA
>NVSH01000069.1 GCA_002401185.1 Gammaproteobacteria bacterium
TATTTGCGAAAACCCTAAAATTGGTCCTCACCGTGATGCAATGCGCAAAAAAATAGCTGCAATTACCGGGCTTGATTTGATGCGCATCAGTGTAAAGGGGACCACAACTGAAAAATTAGGTTTTACTGGAAGACAAGAAGGAATAGCCGTACACGCCATCGTTATTGTTTACTCAAACAAGCCTTAATGGATGAAAAACACATTTATTACTGTAAATACAGTGATAAATGCAATTATTTTAAAAAAACGGTTTACTTTAATTGAATTAAGTTTTATAACAACCATTCGGTTTTATACGTTACCAGCTGCGTATATTAAATACTGTATAAAATTTTATCTAAATTAGTGTCTCACAGAGCATATTAATAGATAAATGTTTTATAAAAATTCGCTACTCAAAAAACTGGTTAGTAATAATTAACAACAGTAATTGTTATAACAATATTAATCATCAAAAGGGCAATATGCATATGGTACCTCCTAAGAAAAAAGCAACAAAGAATAAAACCGCAAAAAAGAAAGCGTCAAAGAAAGCAGTAAAAAAAGTTGTACCTGAAAAGAAAGTTAAAGCAATAAAAAATGCTTTTACGAAATCACAGTTATATGCACGACTCTCTGAAGACACTGGCCTGGCACGGAAAGATATCGCTAAGGTTTTTGATACACTAGGTGATGTTATTCATGCTCATATTAAAAGCCGTGGTGCAGGTGAGTTTAAAGTTCCAGGTTTATTGAAAATCAAAGTAAACAAAAAACCTGCGACCAAAACTAGAAAAAATGTACCTAACCCATTTCGCCCTGGTGAGTTCATGGATGTGGCTGCTAAACCAGCGCGTAAAGTTGTTAAAATCCTACCTTTAAAAGCGTTAAAAGATATGGCTGCCAGTTAAAATACGTTAAAGCTTTGTATGATAAAAACCCTGTAAGACCATGTTTTACAGGGTTTTTTGGTTTTAGATGAAATGCAAAAATTACTCTACCTTCATGGCTTTAACAGCTCGCCACAATCGCATAAAGCGCAGCTGATAAAACAATACATGAGTGAAAAAAGTTGCCTCAATCAATTAATCTGCCCACAGATTCCTCATGTGCCCATCGAAGCCAAGATGTTTCTTGAGCGTTTAGTTGAAGATGCGTTAATAAATCATCAGGTGAATTTTGTGGGTAGCTCACTTGGGGGTTATTACGCGACCTATCTAGCCGAAAAATATTCAGGTAATGCCGTACTTATTAATCCATCAGTTAAACCCTATGATACGCTCAGTGCCTATCTTGGCGAGAATAAGTTTTATTTTGAAGAGGGTTGTTGGGAATTCGATGAATCACACATCCAGCAACTTAAAACAATGGATGTGAAAATTTTAACCAACAATAAGCGCTATCTCGTTTTGTTGCAAACGGGTGATGAAACACTTGATTACCGAGAAGCAGAATTAAAATACAAAGATAGCCAATGTATAATAGAACAAGGCGGCGACCATGCATTTACTGATTTACCTCGCTACCTTGCACAAATAATGGCATTTAGTCAGATTGATATTTTATAGGTACACTTGAAAGTCCGCAGAACGTTATGATAATAAATCACAACCGCCTTAAACGTATCCAGTTAGCGATGCTGTAGGAAATTTAAAATGACACTTGGCCCATTAATGGTTGATCTTGTCGGCGCAACGATTAGCGAAACTGAAAAAACATTATTACTCAAACCGGAAGTTGGTGGCGTTATTCTGTTTACGCGTAATTTTGAGTCTGTCGAACAAATTACCGCACTGGTTGATGAAATTCATCACTTGAAATCACCGAATATATTAGTGGCTGTCGATCACGAAGGCGGGCGTGTACAACGGTTTCGTCAAGGCTTTAGCTGTATACCTGCGGCGGCGATATATCACAAGATTGCTAAAGATGATATCGATGAGGCCCGGCAACTTGCTGAGGATGCGGGTTGGTTAATGGCTGTTGAATTACGTGCTTGTGGTATCGATTTTAGTTTTGCACCGGTGCTGGATCTGGCACACGGCCTAAGTGGTGTTATTGGTGACCGTGCATTCCATAGCAAACCTGCCATGGTGGCAACATTAGCTTWCGCCTTTATGCACGGTATGAATAAAGCGGGCAYGAAAGCCGTCGGTAAACATTTTCCTGGGCATGGCGGGGTTGTTGAAGATTCTCATGTAGCTATGCCGGTTGATCATCGTGATCTTGATGAGTTGTTACATAGTGATATTGTGCCTTTCGAGGTGATGATAGAAAACAAACTGGCAGCGATTATGCCGGCGCATGTTATCTATGACAAAGTTGATGATAAACCGGCGGGCTATTCATCATTTTGGATTGAAAAAATCTTGCGTAAGCGATTGAATTTTCAGGGAGTGATTTTCAGTGACGATTTGTCTATGGAAGCTGCTGGCRTAGCGGGGGGGGTTGGCGAGCGCGCAGAAGCAGCTTTGTCAGCAGGCTGTGACATGGCGCTGGTTTGTAATCATTTAGATGGCGCGATAGAAGCCGTTGAACATATAAGTGGTTATACGAACCCGACCTCGCAGTTAAGATTAGTACGTATGCRTGGTGAGCGCGAAATCACTTGGGCGCAATTGAAACAGGATAAAAACTGGCAGAAAATCTCCGCAAAAATTTCGGCACTGAACGATTCTCCTGAAATTGAGATGGATATTTAAGGTTTTTAGAGATGTTAAATATTTGTTGGTATCTGGTATGAATTTACCGCCGAACTGTCGTTTGATTTACAGTAATAAAGAAATAACCGATGCGCTCGATGATTTGGCGGAGACACTCAATAATAAGTTAGAAAATGATAACCCCGTTGTACTGTGTGTGATGCAAGGCGGCTTGTTATTTTCTGGTCAGCTTATTCCAAAATTAAATTGTATGTTAGAAATTGACTACATACATGTTACCCGATATAACAATCATACATCGGGTAGCGATTTAGTATGGAAGGCTTACCCTGTTACATGCTTAAAAGATCGTAGCGTGTTGATTCTTGATGATATCCTGGATGAAGGGAACACCCTGCAGGCGATTATTCAATATTGTGAGCAGCAGGGCGCTGTGAAAATAACGTCAGCTGTGTTACTGCGTAAAAAGCATAATCGTTGTATAGATAATAATCTAACTGACAACATCGCACTGACAGTTGAAGACAAATATGTTTTCGGTTTTGGTATGGATTATAACGGACTCTATCGGCAACTCGATTCGATATATGCACTGGATGAATAATCAATGTTGTGCTTCTTCAGAATTATAATCGCGGTGGTGAAAACGTGAAACTTGCGATTATTGGTGGCAGCTTACTTAAGCGATTAAGTGGTTTTGCAGCGGTAACAGAAGAACAGGTAAAGACACATTTTGGTTTACCATCAGACAGGTTTATCAGCGGAAAAATTGATGGTGTCGATGTGGTATATCTTAATCGTCATGGTCATTCGCATCATCTTGCTCCGCATATGATTAACTACCAGGCAAACATGTATGCGCTAAAAAAGCTTGATGTTACGCATATTCTTGCGATGACAGCGGTGGGTGGCATAACGCAAAACATGTCACCAATGAAATGGGTGGTACCCAATCAACTGATTGATTATACCTATGGTCGTATGCATAGCTTTCACGGTGAAACAGATGTGCAACATATCGATTTCAGTTATCCGTTTAATCATGATCTAAGAGAGAAATTAATCGCCACGCTTGAGGAAATAAACTTTCAACATCAAACACAAGCCACTTATGGCGTAACACAGGGGCCGCGTTTAGAGACGATTGCTGAAATAAACCGTATGCAAAACGATGGATGCGATATTGTAGGCATGACGGTTATGCCAGAAGCTTCGCTCGCACGAGAATTGGACATGCACTATGTGACATTGTCGTTAGTCGTCAACTGGGCAGCAGGCAAATCTGATGGTGTTACTGCTCAGGGTTCGTCCGATGTAATTGAAGAGATTTCCATGGAAGATATCAACCAACGTATAGCCGATGGCAGTAAAGCAGTCGAAGGTATCATTGAGCGATTTATTTCGTTATTAAATTAGACAAAATTACATAGGTGTCTTATTACGACGTCGATAGGTGATTTGAAAGAATAATCAGAAGCGGCGAAGAATCTTCTCACACTCGATAACATACGCTTTACGACCAAACAAAAACTGCCAGCGTGAGCCTCCGCACTGGTGCCATAATACCGCTGATCGAATCCCTGCTAGTAATAGTGCGCGTATCTTATTAGCGTTGGCTGCATTGTTGAGATGTGGTTGTTCGCCGTTAACGATAATTTTTTGCCCAAGTGTACTTATCGAGTCCTGATATAACTGGCCAAGCTTGGCAAAAGTATTTTCATGATTAAGTGAAAAGAAACTCATTTGTGTTTCTATTGCATTGAGTCGCTTGCTGATGTCGTCTAGCATGGTTGTGTTATGTGTTAGTTTTTTTTGTAGCATAACCAACGAGACGACGTATTTTGTTATTTCAATATCTCGATTACCACGCTCACTGAGGTGTTGATATAAAATTTTGACACCATGATTGACACCAGAAACACTGCCGTAGACATCTTCAACATTATCGGCGTCGAATCGAAAAAGTGTTTCGACACTGGATTCGATGTGTGCGCTGTTGGCTATACCTTTGTTGGCTATCTGTTTTACTAGTGAGGCGGTTTGGTAGATGCCGGCTAACGCCAGTGTCTGGTCGAATTTAGAATGGGTCATGGTTTGCTTGTCGTCATTCCCTGTACATAGTTTCTATAATACCACCACCCAGGCAGACTTCATCTTGATACAAAACGATGGATTGTCCGGGTGTGATGGCACGTTGAGGTTGTTCAAAACGCACGATAGTTTTATTCTCATCAATAATCGTCAGCTGGCAAGGCTGGTCTTTTTGACGGTAGCGTATTTTTGCGGTTAACTTTTTATTTATCTCGCTAACTTTAGGCTTTGTCTCACTGATCCAGTTTATGCTGCCCGTTTCAAGCACATTGTGGAACATGGCTGGATGATTATGCCCCTGTGCCACGATTAAAATATTATTGGTTATGTTTTTGTCTACAACATACCATGGTTCTTCATCACCATCTTTAAAGCCACCAATACCTAAACCTTTGCGTTGGCCTAGGGTGTAATACATCAAGCCATTATGTGTGCCGATTGGTTCGTCATTCGTGGTTCGTATCTCACCAGGGTTAGCGGGAAGAAATTCTTCAAGAAACGTACTAAAGCGTCTTTCACCGATAAAACAGATGCCGGTACTGTCTTTTTTGTTATGGGTTATNAGGTGATTCTTTTTAGCCAGTTCACGGATAGTCGCCTTATCAAATTCGCCGACGGGAAACAGGGCATGTGATAACTGATGCTGGTTCAAAGTATGTAAAAAGTAGCTTTGATCTTTGTTGCTATCCAAACCACGTAATAATTGCGTGTTGTCAGTATTTGTGTTGGTGCGCACATAATGTCCCGTTGCGATTTGTTCGGCACCGAGTGTCTGTGCGTGTTCTAAAAATGCACGAAATTTAATTTCCTTGTTGCAGAGGATGTCGGGGTTGGGCGTGCGTCCTGCACTGTATTCATCGAGGAAATGTTGAAAAACCCTGTCCCAGTATTCGTTAGAAAAGTTGATGGTGTGTAATTTGATGTGCAGGGTTGCGCAAATCGCACGAGCATCTTGTAGGTCAACAGCCGCTGCACAGTAATCTTTGTCGTCATCTTCTTCCCAGTTTTTCATGAACAGGCCTTCGACATCGTAACCTTGTTCGATAAGCAGTAATGCAGCAACGGAAGAATCAACACCACCGGAGATGCCGACGATTATTTTCTTTTTAGTCATGGAGCAACGTCTATCAACATGTCCAGTGGGAATCGTTTACCAGCGAGATAATCATCGATACAGTTAATTACCATGGGGCTACGTAAATTTGCTTGTTGTATAAGCTCTTTACGTGTTTTCCACACGGCTGCCTGTATGCCATCGTCGAGTGGTTGTGTTGGGTCATGATTTTTACACGAACCGCAAAATGTGACACGCAGAAAACTTTCTCCATTGACAGGGTGCTTCCATAGATAGATACCCGTAATTGCCTCAGGTAAAAATTGCCAGGCAGTTTCTTCGCGTGTTTCACGTATGRCCGCATCGATCAGACTCTCATCAGGGTCGAGGTGTCCTGCGGGTTGATTGATCACCCGTTGGCCATCAGAGATTTCTTCGACCATAAGAAAACGGTCATCTCTTTCAATGATAGCGGCTACAGTCGCGTGAGGTTTCCAGACCATGCGTTATTTTTTATATTTTTTACGGTTAAGGCGAGAAGAGCGACGAGTTACCACCAGGTAACGCCAGAGGCCAGAAATCGTCACATAACCAATCAGGCTGCTAGAAATCGCCAGCGTGAGACAACCGACAAGAAAGGGCTTCCAGATAGCAGACAATTCGTTAAGTAACCAGTCAAACGTTAGTTCAAAATTGAAGTCAGTGACTGGTTCACCAACAATCCAGGTGCCTACCACATAGGCAAAATAAAACATCGGTGGGATGGTTATAGGGTTCGTAAGCCAGACGATACTGATAGACAAGGGTAAATTGGTGCCTATCCAGATCGCAGCGCCTGCAGCGAGGAGCATTTGAAAGGGAATAGGCATCCAGGCAAAAAACAAGCCTACGGCAAAAGCCCCTGCGACAGAGCGACGATTGAGGTGCCATAGATTAGGTTTATGTAACCAGTCACCAAATATCTGAAGAAGCTTATTTTCTTTGATCGTTTGCGGTTTTGGCAGAAAACGTTGGAAAAACTTGCGTGGCATGGTTATAGTGTTTGTCTAGCTTATCGAATTGATACTGAGCTATCACGGTGATGATAGACCCAACAAATTAAAACAGTAAGTATAACCTGTTGCTCAGGTTATTTGGCAAAGAAGCTACTTATGGAGCGTTCTATTTAAAGGATTAATGAATGGAATATAGAGCAGGGATGTTTGNTTATGCGCTGGCATTTATGCTGGGTTGTGTTTATGTTCAACAGCTAGCTGTTTTACCTTCACTATCTATCATTACTTTTGTCTTTTTATGTTGCATTTTAGTCTGTTTTTTTCTAGTACTTAGATTAAAACGTCGAGTATTTATATATCAATTAACATTAATAATATTAATTATCTCTTTGATATTAATAGGTATAGCTCACTCGTCACAATATGCAGAAAGGCAATTGTCTTATCGGCTGGATAAAAGCCTGGTCGGAAAGAACTTGCTTGTGAATGGTTTCGTGTCAACGATTCCTGTAGGCAGCGGGCGTAGCCAACGGTTTGAATTCAAGGTTGTTCATTATCGTATTCTTGGTGAAAATAAGTCACCACAGTCTACAATCGATTTCCCTAAAAAAATCCGCTTAAGTTGGTATTACGGTCAGCAATTAACTGTTGGTGAAGCCTGGCAATTAGAAATACGTTTAAAACCACCGCATGGTTTTATGAATCCTGGCGGTTTTGATTACGAAGCCTGGCTGTTCCAGCATGGCATACACGCAACAGGGTATGTTCGCAAATCAACGTTAAATTTGCCTGAAGGTATAAATCACACACAAACAGGATTTTTTGCATCGGTGATGGTGCCGATAGAAAAATTCAGGCAATCACTTCAGTTGCRAATGGATGCCATTGTTGTAGAAAACACGCCAAACAGTAAAAATGCAGATAATGGTTTAGCGCTGATTAAGGCGTTAGCCATCGGTGATAAGTCATCAATATCAAGTCAGCAGTGGCAGGTTTTAAGAGGTACCGGCACCAGTCACCTGATGGCTATTTCTGGGTTACATGTTGGTTTGGCCGCCTTGTTTGCGTATCTGTTATTACGTCGTGTTTCACCTGTTTTTATCATGAAAAAAATACCAGCACAGCATCTTGCGCTAATAGGCAGCATGTTGTTGGCGTTGTTGTATGCCATGGTTGCAGGTCTGACACTGCCGACACAACGGGCCATTATCATGTTGATGGTTTTATCAGTAATGATGTTAAAACGTAAAAATCACCGGCCCATCGATGCTCTTGGCCTGGCGTTATTCATCGTATTGGTTATCGATCCGTTGGCCGTTTTATCTGCTGGTTTCTGGTTTTCTTTTTCTGCTGTGGCAGTAATATTTCTTAGCATTACTGCACAACAAAGTGTTAAAAGTAACGATAACAATAATTTATACCATGTTATTTTAAATAAAATAAGTATGGTTGCTTGGCAATGGATTCGACTGCAATTATTAATTTCACTTTTTCTGTTGCCGTTGTCATTATTTATGTTTCAACAGGTTTCACTGGTATCACCCTTAGCGAATTTATTATTAATACCTTACGTGAGCTTCCTGGTGGTGCCGCTTGTCTTGCTGGGTATTTTTTGTTCACTTATTTCGCCAGAATTATCTACGCCTTTATTTACATTGGCAGTTTTTTTACTCGAGCTTATCTGGCCAATATTGGGTTATCTTCAAAGCCATCTATTACGGTCGCTACATCTCCAACTCTGATGATTCCACCATCTGCTGTTTGACGAATAATGATATCGGCAAATTCTGCCTGTGTATTGGCCTGGTTTCTTACTTTTAGCTGAAAATTGCCCATCTCCGTGCGTACAGATCCAGCTGACTGGTTTATTGAACTGTTACGGATGGCATCGGCAACATCGCTGAAGCTTAAATTATATCTTCTTAATGATTCTTTACCTACTTCGATAGAAACTTCTTCAGCCCGTGTACCAAATAGTTGTACGATACTAATAGCAGGTAATGACGCGGCTTCTCTGCGCAGCTGTTCGGCCAGGTATTTAAGATCCCGTTCACTTAACTCACCAGAAACAGCTATACGTATGTACTCGTTTCTATTCACCCATTGTTGTACAGTGGGTGGTTCTATATCACTGGGTAGTGAGGATATGGAATCTACTCTGATTTTTACATCATTCATAAACTGGGTAAAATCAGCATTTTGGTTGGCTAATATATAGACCTCACCCTGACCTTCACCCGAGGATGAACGTACCCATTCAATTTCATCTAAATCCCGCACCGATTCTTCTATTCGGGCTACTATTTGTTCTTCTACATCTTGAGGGGATGCTCCAGGCCATGCCACTTTAATTTCTAGGCCAGGAAAACGAACCTGTGGGTTCATTTCTCTTTCCATGTTAGTGTAACCAATAAAGCCAGCCACAAACAATCCAATCATGATCAGATTGGCTGCAACTGAATTTTTTGCCCACCATGCTATAAGATTATTCATAATAATTTTTTATTTTTTTA
>NVSH01000070.1:0-6534 GCA_002401185.1 Gammaproteobacteria bacterium
TTCAATTCTTGTGTTTGTTTTTCCTAGCGACTGGATTTCTGGTCTGGTAATGCTTTTCACTGCACCTCTTATCCCGCTTTTTATGGTGTTGATCGGTAAGGGAACCGAGCGGTTAAATAAAAAACAATGGCGAAAGTTGGCGCGCATGAGTGCGCATTTTCTCGATATAATTCAGGGGTTAACCACGCTGAAAATATTTAATACTTCGAAGCATGAAGCAGAAGTTATCGCACGTATCTCAGAACAATATCGACAGAGTACGATGTCTGTTTTAAGGATGGCATTTTTATCTTCTCTGGTACTTGAATTTTTTGCAACGATGAGTATTGCGATTGTTGCTGTATTGATAGGTTTTCGTTTGTTTTATAGTGAGATGGATTTTCTTATGGGCTTCTTTGTATTGCTGCTTGCCCCAGAATTTTATTTTCCACTACGTAATATGGGAACACATTATCATGCACGCATGGAAGCGATCGGTGCCGCTGAGAAGATGGTGGAGCTTTTAGAAGAACCCATTGATCCGTTAGGTGAAAAAACATCACCAGCCGTTATCGACAATGCTCTGAAAAATAAATCGATAGCGATTAATTTTAACAATGTGACGTTTTCTTACGAACAGGGACGACAAGCTTTAGAAAATTTCAGCTTAAGTATCGGTGCGGGTCAACGTATTGCATTAATCGGTGCAAGTGGTGCAGGAAAAAGCACTGTGGTAAATCTGTTGCTCGGTTTTGTGCGAATCTCTCAGGGTGAAATTACCGTCAATGGTGTGAGTCTGGATTCGATACCGATTAAAACCTGGCGGGAACAGCTTGCCTGGGTTCCGCAACGGCCGTATCTGTTCCATGGGACGATTGCTGACAACATTCGTTTGGGAAATAAAYAAGCCTCAGAAGATGAAGTTAGAAAAGCCGCCGCGCTGGCTAACTGCAATGAGTTTATCGACACTTTGCCCGATGCATTTAACACGTTTATCGGAGAGAAGGGTGAGGGATTATCCGGTGGACAGATTCAACGTATTGCTTTGGCACGTGCTTTTTTAAAAGACGCACCGTTGCTGATACTGGATGAAGCTACTGCAAATTTGGACAATGAAAATGAAAAGTTAATTCAGCAAAGTATCGATTTGTTAGCGAAAGATCGAACCGTAATCACCATTGCTCATCGTCTTAATACGATTGAGCAATCCGATTTAATCGTGGTAATGGATAAAGGTAAACAGGTTGAAGTGGGGTCGCATCAGCAATTGTTAGCAGCTGATAATAGCGGTAACCATTATAAAGAAATGCTCGCTACTTTTACCGCGTCACAGGGTGAAGGTGTTTGATGAAACAGGTAATAAAATCTTCATGTGATGAAGTGGTGATGCTCAGTAACGCAAAAGTCATGTGGCGTTTGTGGCTTTTATTCAAACCTTATTGGCAATGGATGGCGTTCGGTATTTTTTTATCATTGGTGACCATCGTGGCTAATGTGAGTTTGATGGCGCTGTCTGGCTGGTTTATAACCTCGATGGCGATAGCGGGTATCGCCGGTGTGGCGATGGATTATTTTACACCAGGAGCAGGTATCCGAAGCTTTGCAATCGCTCGAACGGTTAGCCGTTATGGCGAACGTTTGGTAACGCATGAAGCAACCTTCAGGTTGTTATCTGAATTACGCCACTGGTTTTATTTACACCTTGAACCTTTGGCGCCAGCCGTTCTACAAAAATATCATAGTGGTGATCTTCTCAGTCGTATTCGAGCAGATATCGATGCATTGGAAAATGTTTATCTGCGAATTATTTCGCCGGTTATCGTAGCCTTTATTGCCAGCATTTTATTTATCTATTTTTTGTCGCTGTATCACTATCTGCTATCACTGGTTGAGCTGCTTTTGTTGTTAATTGCTGGTGTGATTGTTCCTCTCATCGTCAATCGGTTAAGTCGAGAACCGGGCGAAAATATTGTTCAACTGTCTACTGAGCTACGTACTAATGTGGTCGATAGTGTACAGGGTTTGGGTGAGCTATTAATTTATGGTGCTGACGAACAACAGGCAATAAAGATTGATGAGCTTAGTCAAAAGTTACTCGATGAACAGGGAAAGATGGCTCGTTATGCTGGCTTATCGCAAGCGGCTTTGAATCTATGTGCCAACCTCGCCATGTTGTTCGTGGTCATTATTTGTATTCCTCTGGCGGCGCAGACTCAAATATTACCGCCAGAACTTGTTATGATTGCTTTATTTACCTTGGCTAGCTTCGAAGCGATCTTAGCGCTACCTTTGGCTTTTCAAAGCTTGCCAGAAACTCTATCAGCGGCACGTCGTATCTTTGCTATTGTTGATGCAAAACCTCAGGTGAAGGACCCTGAAACGGCTTCCCCACWGGCAGAGTGCTGTGATATCGAGTTTGAAAAGGTTTGTTTCCGTTATGATGATGCAACTGCGTATGTTTTAAAAGATTTTAGTTTTTCGCTTGCTGCGGGTTCGCGACTGGCGATTGTAGGTAGAAGTGGTATCGGTAAGAGCAGTATTGTTTCACTATTACTAAGGTTTTGGACGCCGACATCAGGTGTTATTCGATTTGCTGGTCATGAGATTGATTCTTATAAAGGGGATGATATACGCCAGTATTTTTCTGTGGTTACGCAACATAGTTGTTTCTTTAATAGTWYKRTYAAWWWTWAKNTTGWKGYTAKYCAATCGCAAAGCGACACAGGCTCAGCTCGAAAAAGTTTGTCGCGTCGCGCAGATTCATGATTTCATTCAAACCTTACCTGAAGCGTATGATACCTGGGTCGGTGAAGCAGGCTTAAAATTATCAGGGGGTCAGTTAAAACGTTTAACCGTAGCGCGAGCATTGCTAAAAGAGGCGCCAGTGTTAATACTGGATGAGCCAGGTGAAGGTCTGGATAAACAAACGGAAGAAAAACTATTGGCTGCTGTTTTTGAATATAAAAAAGACGCGAGTATTTTGTTGATTACGCATCGTAAGACAGGGCTTGATGCGATGGATGAGGTGTTGGTTCTGGAGTAAGGGCTGGTCTAAAGTAAGGGTGATGCAATAATTTATTATTGGCTTAAATAAAATTTCCGCCAATATCATAAATTAATACTGCACCTATTATGATTGTCGCAAATCCGATAAAACCTTGTAACCCATTATTGAGCCAGGTGAGCCCCGTGGCAGAATGTTTTAATGGTATCGCGATAATGACCGAAAGTATTGCCATGCCGGCGATAGAACCGATACCAAATAACAGCATATACAACATGCCTGTCCAGGGTGAAGTTACGGTTTGTAAGGTGAGTAATATTAATGCAGCTGAACCGGCCATGCCATGCATGATGCCTATAAATAGCGCTTTGACCGGGAATTTAGAACTGTGTTTGTGTTCGTGTTTTTTCAGGTTGTGGGCTTTTTCGTTTGCATGTTTGTGCGCGTGAAAATGTTGTTGCGCGTTGTTATGTTTATGCGTATGAAAATGTACTTTGTCACGTAACATTCTTCTAATGACGTCGATACCTAATATGACCAACATGATGCCGACGGCAAATTCTAGCCCCATCGCCATGTTTTCGGGCATGACGCTGTCAGTAAAGATAACGATGGAACCGATAATGAATAATGTGATGGTGTGTCCGAGCCCCCAGACGGCACCATGTTTGACCGCACTTTTAAGTGAGTTTGTGGTGGTGGCAAGTGAAGCCACCGCCGCGACATGGTCAGCTTCTAATGCGTGACGCATACCAATTAAAAGACCAATAAATAATAAACTTAACATGGTGTGCTCACTTTAGTATTGGTTATCGTGGAACTGGCGTGGGTGGAGATAGCATTGGTTTTTAACGCAATACCTTTTATGGGTATATGTTTACGCATTTGGCATCTCTCCAGCTTTAAGTGGTTTTTCTAAAAAATCAAAATCAAAATTATCATCCAGTGACTGATTCCACACATTATCGCTCAAGTCTGATTTCATCTGATCAAATTGACGACGTTCATTTTCTCTTTCAGCATCGGTTAGTTTTTCATCATTGCTGAGTCGATCCAGCAGTAGAAAAAATGTTTCCGGCACGATGTTGTCACGTAGCTTTATGTGCAGGGTTCGTCTGGTGTCGCTAAGCCACCATTCGAATTTCATAAATCGGTTACATCCCTGCGCAGCAATACTGTCGAGCAACTGGAAGCAATCTGATGAAATAACACCCGATACTAACTCAATGGCATCTTTTACGCCAGCACCAGGATGACCGCTAATGATGCTAAGGCTCTCACGTGACCATAATGTGTTGCCAGATAGCTCGCGCGCGGCAAGTTGCATGGCTCTATAGCCAACAGCGCATCCGAACCATGAGTCACCCTGATGAAAGCTAATTAACTCTTCGTATTCCAGACAGACAGGGTCACCATTGACAAGAATGCTTAGCGTTGTGGCTTCAGCCGCGTTGCTATTTATGGTCTTATGGTTTGCTGTGCTGATGTTCATCGGTTTTGTTTAATTGCCAATAGCGGACGTTAGCAAATTCTTGGTAATTGCTCGCCAACCAGCATGTCGATAATGCGTTCGCCACCAAAGCTGGTCTGTAATACTACGCGACCTGCATGATCAGCGACGACTGCCGCGACGATAGCGCTATCTTTACCTGCTGGATGCGCTCGCATTACTTCAAGCAAAGCATCGGCTTGGTCAGCCGCGACGACGGCGACTAATTTACCTTCATTGGCTAGATAGAGTGGGTCAAGTCCAAGRATCTCACACATGCCGCGTACTTCGSYGCGAAGAGGYACRGMRGTTTCACTRAGGTCAATACCMACATCACTGGATTCTGCGAATTCATTTAATACCGTTGCGATACCRCCACGAGTGGCATCTCGCATGCAATGGATATCCGGACAAACAGCTAACATGGCTTCAACCAGTCCGCCTAATGCCTGGCAGTCGGTTTCGATGGTGTTTTCCAGCTCCATTTCGCCACGTGCGTCAACAATAGCCGCGCCGTGGTCGCCGACATAACCATTGATGATAACCACGTCGCCAACTTGCGCACGACTCGCGGTAATGTTCACGCCCTTRGGRATAACGCCAACGCCWGCGGTATTRATAAACAGTTTATCKGCMGCRCCTCGATGCACGACTTTGGTGTCGCCGGTGACGATRCTRACRCCRGCYGCGTCTGCRGTGGCTTTCATCGAAGCGACKATCTTGCGAAGGTCTTYYACYGGGAAACCTTCTTCGATGATCATGCCGCAGGTCAGGTACAGTGGTTTTGCACCACCGACAGCTAAATCGTTGACGGTGCCAGTAACCGCTAATTTGCCGATGTCACCACCGGGGAAAAATAATGGATCGACGACATAACAATCGGTTGTCATCGCAAGACGGTCGCCCTTTGCAGCCAGATCGCTTATGTCAAAACGCGCCTGGTCTTCCAGTTGGGACAGGTGCTCGTTGTCAAAACCACCGACGAATACATCTTCGATGAGGTCACGCATGGCTTTGCCGCCACTGCCGTGTGCCAGTGTAATGATATCTGCTCTTAATTTACGCCTTGGCTGGGCATTGCTCATGCTGCCGACTCCTCGATGTTATCTTGTTGTTTTTGGTTACGTTTTGCGARTAATTCGGGCAAGKTGCCGAAGTTATAATAAGCCGCACATGCGCCTTCTGTAGACACCATGAGTGCGCCCATGGGCATTTCTGGTGTGCATGCTGAGCCAAACACTTTGCATTCCCATGGACGAATGACACCTTTAAGTACCTCGCCACACTGGCAAGATTTAGGGTCTGCRATTTGAATATTAGGTACGGTRAATTTTTTCTCTGCGTCATACAATGCAAATTTATCGCGCATCTTCACGCCAGAATGATCGATGGAACCTAAACCACGCCATTCAAAAAATTCACGTAGCTCGAAAACTTCACTGATCGCTTCCAGTCCGGGTGGGTTGCCATCCGCGGGTACGATACGTGCGTACTGGTTTTCGACATCGCAGCGTTTTTCTGCGATCTGTTTTAGTACCATCCAGATGGATTGTAAGATATCCAGCGGCTCAAAACCGGTGACGACGATGGGTTTGTCATAGGTGTCTGCAACAAAATCGAACGGTCTTTCACCGACCACCATGCAGACATGACCAGGGGCCAGAAAGCCATCAATCTGCATGTCAGGTGAATCGAGAATAGCTTTGATGGTAGGCACAGTCGTGATGTGATTACAGAATAAAGCAAAGTTTTCGATACCTTCACGTTCGGCCTGTAATACGGTTAACGCCGTACTTGGCATGGTGGTTTCGAAACCCAGGGCGAAGAAAATAACCTGGCGATCTGGGTTCTTGCGTGCTAGTTCTAATGCATCCAGCGGTGAATAAACCATGCGGATATCGGCGCCTTCAGCTTTCGCCTGTAACAGGCTTTTTTTAGAGCCCGGTACACGCATAGCGTCGCCGAAGGTGGTAAAGATAACGTCTGGGTTTTCTGCCAGTGCTACGCAATCGTCGACGCGTCCCATCGGCAATACACAAACTGGACAGCCCGGGCCATGAAY